>DAHU01000019.1:0-4290 GCA_002495945.1 Euryarchaeota archaeon UBA13 | reverse complement strand
GAAGTGGCAAATGCCGATATTATCAGTATTTTCTTGCGCAGTCGTGCTGGATTGACTCCGGTTGAAATAGCAAAATCATCGCCACCAATTGCCAAGGTATTGAGGTCCCAAGAATACTTAATCAAAGAAGGGTACAGAAGAGTCAAAACTGCTCCAACAAATAGTACAGTTTCCAAATCTGGTCGCCTAACACTACCAAATGACCAGTGTGTCAACTGCGCCAACTGTTGAGGAGTGGCAAAATATACCAAAGATTCAACAATTGCTCCATTAATGAAGGTAATAGCAATTCCAACCAAGATATATGATTCAGCTGAAACACCTCTTAACTCTCCGAGTTTGATTACAATAAAAACCACTATCAAGGAGAAAATGAATGTATTAATTACCAAGATGGTATCTGGAAAAATGTTACTCAAAAGTTCATTGTCCTCGAATCCAAAATCAATAACGGAAAAACCCAGTATTATTGCTAGCGCCGCTCCTAATGAAGCCCCCGATGCCACACCAAGCGTTAGAGGTGAAACCAGAGGATTACCTAAACTTCCTTGCATTAAAGTTCCTGCAGTCGCCAATGCAGCACCGGCAAAAATTGCCATTAGGACTCGTGGCAACCTGATATTCACTAGAATGTTACTTTGTATACTCGTTGGTTCATCAATACCAAAAATAATTTTGACAATTACCCAGAAGTTGAGTGATTTAGATGAACCTAGGCCCATTGAAAAGACGGCAAGTATTACTGTTAAAGCCAACAGCAAATACATGTAGCGTTTTTGCTTTTTAGACCGCTGTTCCACGTGTTGATTTAGGTCATTGGGCTCACTATCGGGCGAATCAAAGACTTCGTCAATTCTCCACAAGTCAGTTCACCTATGCCACACAAACAAATTTTCCAATTCGATTTATTCCGTGATAGTCGGTGAAATAGTCATCAAGAATTTGATTGGTATCTATATCCTCAAATAAATCAGGATGGAATGATTTCGCTAGTGTTGGTAAGCCATGAATCATCATTGGACCAGCAAATTCGCCAGCCATTACAACCATTTGTTCTTCCTTTATCGCCGTAATTTCATCGAATCCTGCTCTTTCTTCTATGAATCCAAAGTGGGACTCACACTGGTCATTTGGATCATAATTATCAAAACCAATTTCAAATGTGATACCATCAAACATAAGGAAGTCTGGATTGCTATCAATTATTGCTTCCATATCAACGTGAGTTGTATGACCCATAAGGTTCTCAAACACGTTTTTACCACCGGCCATTGAAATTATATCGTTCCATTGTGAACTGGCAGTAAGCACAACTGGGTCACGGGTGAGAGATGCATGGTGCTCCATTACTACCTTCGGTTTTTGATCATCTGATATATTCTCAACGCGAGTTTTCACTAATTCTTCTAGTTCGTCAAATTCGGCAAATATCTCTGTCAACTTATCCTGCTTTTGAAACAAAGTTGCAAGCACAGACATCTCTGTTCTCAAGGAATCATATTTGTAAAAATCTAAGGCTATAACATTGATTCCAACGGGTTCAAGTTTATTTCTTATCATATCTGTATCGACCATTCCATTAGTGGCAAAGACAATGTAAACGTCTGGTTGAACATCAAATAGTGCTTCAAAGTCTATTTCTGAATGTGCTGAATGTTGAATTACATTGGTATCTTGTAATTCCGGCCATAATTCCGAATCTATGAAATCACCAGATACTCCGCTTATCACAGAGAAATTAACCTCTAACATTCGCATTACTGTGGCTGCGTAGGTATTGGTTATGACAACACTATTTGGAGACTCATCGAAAAAATGCGTAACACCATTGGAATCGGTTACTTCAATCTCTCCACTATCAAGTAATGTCGAATCGTTTTCCACGGCAATTTTGTAGCCTATGAAGCCGAAAAAAATTAGCACGATTATTTGGATTGCCAGTAATTTCTTGCCGTCATACATCTCCATCACCTCGCCTAACTTTCATATTCACTGCAACAAGAAGTACAAGTATAGTCGCAGACAACGGCAAGAAACTCAACTTACCGGATTCATCATCATCTTGTTGGACATAGTTGACGTATGATGAATTTGACAATTCTGAATATTTGCCGCCATCGTATCCTAAGCTGGCTCTAAACCGATTTTGACCTTCTTCAAATGCGGAAAAAGTAAAGAAATTGTTACTCCCATTGTAAATCTCAGTGACTGTGCCATCTGGAGAAGTGTGTTGTAATGAGTACCAATCTGCATCAATTGTTTTGGTCCATTCAATATACAACTCGTTAGAGGAGTTTAATTCTTGAGCATATGGTAAGTTCAATTCAGGAGTTGGTACTTTGAAATCAACATTGATATTGATTACTTCGCTTGCCACTTCAGAACCCGTGAATAATTTAGCAATTACTTGGTATTGATACTCGCCATCTCCCTGATTTTCAAACGCATAAGAGGTTGAATCTCCAGAATAAATCACAACACCGTTGCGGTATAGGTCGTATGATGTTGCGCTTGCAAATGGCCCCCATTCTACCACGTAGTGTTTCGTATTGATTGTTGAATCCTCAGTTACAAACTGAGGTTGTGATGGCATGCCTGAATAATCAGCCAAATGATAAGTGACAGATTCAGAATGTGACCCTGGCAGCCTATCAATGATTTTTACCCAGTTCCTGACTGTTTCATTATACCATAATTCCCATGAATCAACATTATCATTGGTATCAGTAATCCGATAGTATGTTGTTGAGTATGTCCCACTGGGAGTCGTTACTAAAACATCTTCAGTTATCGTAACCGTATTGTTAGTGTCGTCATAGCCATTTGGATGGCCAGGTACACCAATGATGTTGGTTCGGTTAAAGTGAGCGAATTCAGCGTTTGATGAGAATAAATTAGTTGTTTCGTCACTGCTTGTGGTATAACTCCAACCCATTGTACCGTCGACGAAATAAGTTGAGGTTTCAGAATATGTTCGTATTTTTAGTAGATTGTCGGTGTCAATCCAATGATATCGTACTCGGTCTGGTGTGTCATGTTCATCGACGACTTTCATTAAGTAGCAATCTTGTTCTATTCCAAAGGCATCAGTCATTGATTCAGTACCAACAACTGTCATAGTCACATTATGTGTGCCCATGCTGCTTTGTGGGTAATAATCAATGGCATACATCCAATTCATACCAACATTCCAGAATCCAGCTCCAGCATCTTGTAATACAACGACAGTTAGTGTTTTACTGGCTTCTGTTGTGCCATTAGCATTCACAGCAATAAGTTTGAACGTATAGCTTCCGGGTTCAGTGGGTGCGAAAACAAAATTTTCGTTGAACCCTCTATATGCTAACTCATCGTCAATAAACAAGTCAAAATGATCTGTATAGTTGCCACCTTCCCAAGTTATGGTTGGTGCTGGTTGGGTTATAGTCATATCAAACGATTGCGACAAAAACTCTGGCGCTTCCGGTTTTTCAGGGATTATCTGTGAAGTGAGGTTGTGCCAACCAGTGCTGTTTTCAATCGCTAGATCGGTAATGTTTAGCAATTCTATTGCTCCACTGTGAGCAGTTACATGATATTGACTGCCGACAGAAAAACCACACATAGAGTAGAAACCATCGTCATCCGTGTATACCGCTTGTTGGCCAATCGCAACAACGGCATTTGGTATCGAATTTTCGTAAATGTCGGTCAAGAAGCCAAACATGCAGTTTTGCTCTGAGTTTAGTGACAGGTGATTGACGTATGGTTCATTGGATGATCCGGAACGTAATTTTACCACATAATCCCTTACTTGTCCATCGCCAAATTCTGCCTGAACAGTATAGAAATTGTTTATGTTGTAAGGTCCAAAGGTTACCAATTCAGCGTATGACTCAGTTTCCACTTCATCTTGATTGATAATGCTAAATTGAGCTAATTCATCATTAGTGTCAATTGTTATCCAGTTTTTGTTAACTGTCCAATCCAGTTCAATATCCCGATCTACGATTATCTTACGGTAGACCACAGTGTGGCCATCATTCATGAAATATGCTCTTATCGAATATTCTCCTTCAGGCACATTTGTGTACTCGTAGTAACTTCCATCATCGGTCCAAATCGAATCGTGGCTGGACAGCTTAATTGATGTGCTACCGGCTAATTCACCGTTGGTATTGTAAACAATACCAGATATTGAGAATGTGCTTGATGAGCCTTGTTCATTCGCTTCGGTAGCGTCAATCGGTAGAGTTGCAATTAGGAATATTGTAATTAATATCGTTGCGCGTTGTTTCATGTGATACACCA
>DAHU01000070.1 GCA_002495945.1 Euryarchaeota archaeon UBA13 | reverse complement strand
TTCGACAAGGAGGGTTAAGTCGTAACAAGGTATCTGTAGGGGAACCTGCAGATGGATCACCTCCTAAGAAACCGGAGGCTGGAGTCCTTTATTGGGCTCCAGTCTCCACTCTTTTTTTATTCACTTATGAGTTTACTTTTTACACTTAGTTTAGACAAATCCTTGTTCCACTAAGCTTGTTAATTTTTCATTGATGGTTTTCCTAAAAGTTAGTAAGCACAATTTAGGCGCTTCTAAGTTTACTGTAATGCTTGCACCACGATTGAAGTGAACCTCGTCCCAACCATCCGGAACAACATAACCTCTGTGCATGTCTGAGGTTATTATTGTGTTTTCATTTGTCCAGTCGAACCACGACCAGGTTTCATCTATTCGCTGTTGGTAGGGAATTTCTCGTGAAACAACAAAATAATGATCCTCGGTTTGAGTTGGTTTGACCTTTGCTCTCATCTTATCCATTGTCTCTTTTTCCAGTATATGGTTGAGCCATGCACCTTGTCCTAACCATGTTGAAAAAACAATACCGCTACTTTGTTGCTGGCATTTGTTTTCTCCCCTTCTAAGATGGTATCTACTTGGTGCATACTGATGAGTATTAGCAATTAGCAAATCGTTCATTGCGGGGTCTGTGGTGAATCTGTTGCCTGAGGTCGTATCGATTATCGCTTGTAGACGTGGAATTTGATTGATTATTGCTTTTCCACTCAGTGCGGTTACAATGTCATCAGCAAAGGTATCGACATTGGAATCCATGTAGAATCCAAAACTTCCGGCTGGGTCGTCCTCGATTGGATGAGAGTTTACTCCGATGACTGGTGTATTGGCATCAATGTTGTGTGAGATGCTGGTTAAGGTGCCGTCGCCTCCAAGTACAATAACTAAATCACGGCCGATAAAATCTGCTCTTCTAACCTTTTCTCGGGCGGTTAAATCGAATTTTACGGCATATTGCTCACTAATCTCATCGAGTATTTCTGTAATCTTCTTTAAACTCTCATCGTGAACCTTCTCGAAGTTTTTCTTGAACACCACGAGTACATTGGTCACGAAGTCCGCCTCATGTGGCGCACGAGTTCTTCCTTCTTCAACACCACCATAACTCTCACTGATAGATACGAGGCTTGAATAGGTTGGACTTTTACCGACAATCATGCAACCAAACCCTTGGGATGATTTGACGGCAGAAAGCAATAATCAACAGATTTTGATTGATGGGCAACCAGCCCAAATTTCGACGGGTTTCGGTAATCAAGTTATAATGCTACAACCACCTTCTTCCGCTGCTAAAGTAATTGGAATCCTGCTTATTATTTACGGTGCTTTCAATGCTATTGGCTTATTGCTTTCTTTAATTGGATGGACTGACGCTGATTTTAGAGATGAGCAAGGAATTGGCACTGTGGATATAATTCTAAATTTAATTTCAGGTATTGTTGCTATTGGCACCGCAGTTTTAGGTGGCATATGGATGATGAACTACCAGCGTCGAGGCGTTCATTTGGTGTTGCTTGGAATACTGGTCGGATTTTTATTATCAATTTTGCTTGGTCTGACCGGCTCTACTGATGCAGCAGCTCAAGATTTAGAATTGGATGAAGGTGCATTTTCAGTATTATTAGTCGGAATAAGCGCAGTATGTAATGCGGTATGTGCGTTAATTGTCGCGATACCACTCATGGTTTCGAATAATGGTTTAGATGACTCAAAATTGTTCGGTTGATTAAGAACCTTAATGACTCAGCCAAACTTGGAATGTTTGATGATAGAGACGCTCAATCTTCAGGCTGGCTCATTTAAGATGGTCTTACCTTATCGATGGCAAGAATGGTTGGGGTATGTTATCTTCGGCATTATTGCGATATTTGGATTACTGATGACAATTGGAGGCTTAGAAAATCAAAATGAGGAACTAATTGGGGGCCTGTTTGTGATGGGTGTTGGTTTCCTCGGTTTGGCGATGGTAACTCCTGGATCTCACGAAAAAGATTTACACAAAATCAGAAAGCAGGCCATAGACCCTGCGGAACTTGAACAAAGGGCCAAAGAAAGCGGACTCACTGTAGATAATTGGTTTTTGAGACAATCCAGTTATGTTCCAACTAATGATCCAAACGATTGGATTCTTCCCGCCCCCGGCCCGGCATCTTGGAATAGCGAAGATAGATATGCACCGGATGGAGATGGAACTCCGCTGCCTGAACATCCAGTCAAGGTTGGCACACCAATTCCTGCCAGCATGAGTTTGTATGGAATCTTTGGCATAATTGCAACATTATCGTTTATTCTTGGCGCAGGTGCAGGAATCTCATCACTGGAAAAACCAGACGAGAAATATATAGCAATTGGAATTATGTCAATAATATCCATTGTTTGGCTTATATTAGGATGGCTGAAGGCAAAAATGCTCAATCAAATGATAGACACACCTACCTCATTAGTTCGGTCTGCTGCTTTGGGCCATTGTGAGTTAGTCGGTCAAGTTAGGCCCTCAATTGAGGGTGTTCTAAGAGTAGTAGTAGATGGCAATCCAAGAATGGTCATGGAAAATATGGTGGCATTCAATTGGACATATGAACAACAGCAGGAACGTACTGTAAAAACAAAGGATGGAACTAGGACAGAGAGAAGATGGGTAACAATACGGTCAGATTCCGGTGGTTGTCCATTTATTCTGCATGATGGGACTGGTGGCATACGCGTAAACAGTACCAGTTTCAAGCGCTCAGATTACGGTAATTACATCAAACGCTGGGATGGTGCATTTGCCGAATCACTTGGCCAACAATTCATGTCTTCTTTAATTGCCGGCGTGCTTGGTGGATGGCGAGTTATCGACCACCGTTGGACATTATACGGGATAAAGTTGGGTAATCCTGTGTATGTAATGGGCGAAATCCGATCGAGGTCAGAACAAGAAATCGAGGCAGAAGGACTGGATAAAACAATGCAAAATACTTTGATTGAAGTTTGGGGAGATAAGGATGGAGTTGGCCAAAAAGTAACGCTGAACCGTGGCACTGAGTTATCGAACATCGGTCGTTCACGCTCAACCATTGAGATGATATCCCTTCCCATGTTGTTATTCTTGGGTGCAATTTGCATGCTTGCCTTTGCATGAAGTTCA
>DAHU01000061.1 GCA_002495945.1 Euryarchaeota archaeon UBA13 | reverse complement strand
TTGGGATTATTGACATTTGGAGTTAGGTCCGACACAACTGAAAGATTGCGAGATAGAGAAGCGTTTGCTGCTGTCGCCCTTGCTTGGCCTGTTGCTGTTTTTGTTGGGAGTTTTCCGTTTTGGTTAGGTGGAGTTTTTCACGGTCCGTTTACAGATGGTTCTAGTATGATGGATATCGCCAGAGGATTCGTTAACTCTTGGTTTGAAGCAATGTCTGGCTTTACAACAACCGGTGCCACAGTAATTGAAATGTCTACTAGCCCCTATTGTGACGGGGGGACACCTGACTGTATCAATGCTCAACCCAAAGGTATTCTCGTATGGAGATCGCTAACTCAGTGGCTTGGCGGGATGGGTATCATTATGCTTGGATTAATGCTCCTGTCAAGAGTTTTAGGTGGAGGTATGGCTTTGGCAAGAGCTGAGTTAACTGGACCTTCTCTATCCAAATTGCGCCCAAAACTTCAGGAAACTGCCGTTGCGTTGTGGTCGATATACATCGTCTTGACT
The DNA here is from genome assembly GCA_002495945.1 of Euryarchaeota archaeon UBA13. GTDB lineage: Archaea > Thermoplasmatota > Poseidoniia > Poseidoniales > Poseidoniaceae > MGIIa-L1. Next base: position 8,161 of record DAHU01000061.1, on the reverse strand, counting down.
GCTCTGGAAATTTTGCTGCTTGGAACAATAGGAAATTTGAGCCCATTTGATGCGTTCAACCATGGTTTAACAACAATGCCATCTGGTGGATTTTCAACACATGATCAATCGATAGGTTACTATGATAGTTTTGTTGTTGAAGCGATTATAATATGCTTTATGTTCCTTGCCGGAGTTAATTTCACATTGATTTGGTTAGCATGGGAAAAGCAGTGGGACAAGGTATTTTCAGACCAGGAAGGAAGGAGTTATGTTCTCGTCATTATCACAACAACTGCATTCGTATTTTTCGCATTAATCTCGCAAGGTGATTCATTCAGTGAAGGATTTTTTGACTCGCTATTTACAGTTGTGTCCATTGGAACGTCAACTGGTTATACAACCACGGATTATATGTTATGGCCGGTAGTAACTCATGTTTTCTTGTTTTTACTAATGATTGTTGGGGCATGTGCTGGTTCAACCAGTGGCGGACTCAAACTAATGAGGGTTAAATTAGCTTTGAAAGTAGCTTGGAGAGAAATAGGAAGGATCGCTCAACCAAAGAGGATATTTAGAATACGAATGAATAATGAAGTGGTTGAAAGCGATAGGTTAGGTTTAGTTGTTGGTATGCTATTCGTTTGGACGGGTATCTTTGCATTATCTTGTTTAATTCTCGCTGTAACAATGCCCAATTCAGATTTTGAATCAATCATTGCTGTTGTAGCGTCTTCTTTAGGAAACACAGGGCCTACTCTGGGAGATTATGGGCCATCTAATACTTGGGCATCTCTTGGTGCACCTTCCCTTGTAATAACATCAATATTGATGTGGTTTGGTCGATTAGAACTCATGACTGCTCTTCTGCTTTTACATCCTAGAACATGGACTCGAGAAGAAAGGGAGGCTCCTGATCGAGCCTCTGTCAAACTAATTAGAGAATTATTTGAAAAAATGGAAGATCGCTCAACAGAGAAAGATGACTAGAATAAAGTCTTTTGAGCATCATCTGGCTTTTCTGTCACAGTTTCTTCAGAATCATCCGCAAGGTTTCCCTCATGATTAGTGTCAATGACCTTACTATTCTTTTCAAGTTCTACTGCATATTTTTCCATGAGTTCCTTTGTAGTACTGTAATTTGACTTTAGACCACAAATAGCGACGTGCTCTTCGGGACTTAATCCTAGAGCGATTGAAAGTGAAAAATCATCCTCATTTTCTGTGCTTACTGCTACTAGGGAAGGTAATAATTCCTCTCTGGCCACTTTTTGAGAGCACCCGCAGGTTTTTGCTAGCCTTGTTATAATCGATTTTCGAACCCATGCAGATTCCCTCCTTAAAAAAGCCGGATAAGAACAAAATATTCTTCCTTCAATAGCTTTTGAAGGAGTTACACTTGCTGATAGACCAGATAAATTAGATGCCCAATACCAAGATCTGTGGGCTGTATTACGAAATCTACTAGTTAACAGTCGATCTGCAATCGATAGCGATTTTGCACCGCGTTTAACTGCCTCCTTCTCAGTAAATATGACTCCATTATTCCATGATATCCAAGCCACCATATCATCTGGACTTTTGTCAAGAGATCTCATGGTTGTTATCGCTTTAGTAGCTGTTCTTGATCGGTATAGTTTATCCAGTCCCGGAAATATCTCTACTGTTGTATCTCTTGTTCCAGTTGCATGGGTTGACTTAACAAGTTCTTCTGTAATATTTGAATCAACTAGGTTACACATAACTTGTATGTCTTTGATGAGTGCTCTAAGGTCCCCTGGGTTTTTTTCTACCAGCTCATTTAATGCACCAGGATCGGCAGTGTAACCTTCTTCTTTCAAAACCCTCATTGCAACTCTACGAATTGCATCATTGGATGCTCTTTCAAACCTAATTGTAACTAAGTGCTTACTAAACCTATCTCGAGCTGTTCTCCAACTCGATGAGGTCCTACCCCACAATCCCATTTCATCATTGCAAGCCAAAATTACTGGTTGTTTTGTTTTCGAAAGAAGATTGATTAATTCTGCCTTTCCACCACTATCACCCTTTAGTGAATTACCTTTTTCAATGTCATCACCGAGCAAGATCGATGAGACTCGCTTTTCTGAGACCTCACGCAATCCACCACTCAAGTGGTCTACCTCATCAAGTAATATCAGAGTACGATTAGATTTCCCGGGGTTTGTTGAAAATAGTGTTGTGTGCATTGATGCGTGAGTAGCTGCTTTTCTTATGGCGCCTGCGTTGCGTGAATCGCTAGCATTTAATTCGATCACCTGCCACCCCATATCAGCAGCTATCGCTCTAGCAATACTTGTCTTACCAACACCGGGTGGTCCTATTAGCAATAGCCCTGGCTTCTTTGGTTTATCAGTCTCCCATTCCTTCAACCATGAGCGTATTTTGTTTCTCTGTCCCTCATTCCCTTCAAGTTCTCTTTCGCTTTTCGGTCTGTGACGTTCTGTCCAATCACTGACCTCCATATCCCTCTACAGCAAAGGGACTCACTTGAACCTTGAGATTAATTAAAGTTCAATTCATCAATTTTTACTCGTTCTTGTTTGCCAGTATCGCGCTCTCTAACGGTTACAGTATGATTTTCAAGAGACTCATAATCTACCGTTATGCAATATGGGACGCCTATTTCATCGGAACGTGCATACCTTCGACCAATTGATCCGCTCCCATCATAATTTGACAAAACCCTATCTCTCTTACACAAATTTTCATGAATTTTTCTTGCAAGTTCATCAATTCCATCCTTTTCAAACAATGGTAACACAGTGACATCTATTGGAGATATTGATTTTGGTAATGAGAGTATTGTATAGGCCTCTCCAGATTTTATGATTTCTCGATAAGAATGGTCGATCGAATGCCATATTAGGCGGTCAATTCCGAACGCAGGCTCTACAACATGTGGGATAAACCACTCACCGCTAATTTTCTCTTGACGCTGTAATTTTTTCACGTGTCGGGGCTCAATATTAACTTCATCATCGTCAATTTCTAAAGACATCGGAAATATCGAATCTGGTGGTAACTTCTCCACTGCATTCTTTATTTTCCCAGCAAAATTCTTGAATTCAGGACCGACCGTAGACCCATCGATAGTCCAACCGTCGATTTCAACGATTTTAGGAGTCTCGAATGTCCGCCATGCTCGCAAGCGCTGACCTGTGGCCATCTCATGAGCTTCCAAGTCGTAGCATCCCCTGTGAGCAATACCTACACATTCTATCCAACCGAATGATCCCATTATTTCTAAATCCCAGCAATCAACAGCATAATGTGCCATCTCATTCGATTCATGCTGTCTAAATCTGATTAATTCAGGATTGATGCCGATACTTGTTACAAAATCAAATGTGATACCCATGAAGTATCCAACTGTTGAATGCCGTATTACACCTGCCTCGACAGCTTTGGATAATGTAACTCGCATTTCTCCCTCGTTTTCAGAAATCAAAGTAAGCGAATCTTTCCATTGGTCGAGATTGTGATGGTACTCGATTTCTGGATCGATGAAATATTCTAACTCGGCCATATTGAATTCCCTAAGTCTAATCATACCTTGGCGAGGACTGATTTCATTTCGATATCCTTTCCCGATTTGAACTGCCCCAAATGGAAGCCGCTCTCGAAAATGTCTGTAAATAGATGTGAATGAGGTAAACATTCCTTGTGCTGTCTCGGGGCGTAAGAATCCTTCTCTTGCAGAATCTGCGTTGCCTATTCTTGTTGAGAACATTAAGTTTTGAGAGGAAATTTCCCCCCAATCAGATACTCCGCAAGCTGGACAAATTGGCATTAACTCAGAAATTTTTTTACTTAATTCCTCTTTAGTAAAGGAATCTGCATTCGGATAATCACTCTCTATAAGGTGATCTGCTCTGCTTGCCTCGGAGCATTTTTTGCATTCGACTAGGAAATCGGTGAACTCACCTACATGTCCACTTGCCTCCAGAACAGGATAGGGAGTTACTGTTGGACTTGAAATTTCGACTACATTACCCAAACTTAACCAATGACTCAGCCATGCTTGATTTACTTGGTTGCGTATTCTTCCACCTACTGGTCCGTAGTCATAAAAACCAGCAACTCCGCCGTGTATCTCAAATGCCGGCAGTAGTAGTCCCCGGCGTTTTAGCATGCCTGTGAGCCTTGCTAAACGGTCAGTTGAGAACTCCTCCATGGTATGCCGTAGTGTAGGAAGTAAATGATAACAACTGTATAAGATTTGAAAATATTTGATTTATGAATATAAATAATAAATAAAAATAATTTTTTGTGAATTTTTTATTAAATCGAACGCAGTATTGTGATTTTAGGTAGATTAAGTGTGATTTTTGTTTAATTTAAAAAACAAAACATATATGACCTCTTTACGAACGGTGTAGGACCACGCATAAAGAGTTGATATAATGGCTATGATATCATACTTAGAAGAACCTGACACTACTGAGGTTCTGTTGAGTAAGTTATCACAGCCCGTACGAAACTGGTTTAAAGACAAATTCCCTGACTTCACAAGGCCACAAAAATTAGCGATTCCATCAATAATGAATGGCGATCATTTGTTACTTTGCTCACCTACTGGTTCAGGTAAGACACTTACTGCATTCCTAAGCGTTATTGACAAGTTAATCAGAGATGCAATGACTGGAAAATTAGAGGATAGGGTTTACTGTTTATACATCTCACCGATAAAGGCATTAGCTAACGATATACAAAAGAACCTTATTGATCCACTGTCAGAAATCGAAAAGAAGTATTTGCCAGACAGAGCGCAAAACAAGATTAGAGTTGGCTTGAGAACTGGAGATACTCCACAATCCGAAAGGCAGAAGATGCTAAGGAAGCCACCTCACATTTTGATTACCACTCCGGAGAGTATGGCAATAGCAATATCTTCGCCTAGATTCCAGCCAATTGTTTCTAATGTTGAATGGATAATTATTGATGAAATGCACTCATTGGTCCCGACTAAAAGAGGTGTCCATCTCGCTTTGACTGTTTCATTACTTGATACAATATTAGAGAGGCCAGTTCAACGAATTGGAATTTCTGCGACAATGGAACCGCTTGAAACTGTTGCTCAATACTTGGTGGCGAGTGACGACAGAGAATCAAGAGAGGATACGCAAAGTGTAAAAATCGCAAAGATAAGTGGAGCCAGAGAACTAGATTTGGATATACTATTATGCTCGAATAAATTTAGTGACCTATCTGTAATGAAGGTTCTGGAAATGAATGTTGAAATGATTGCTGATTTAATATCAGCTCACAACACAACTCTGGTTTTTGCAAACACGCGTAAAATGACTGAGACATTGGTTCAGCGTTTGCGACCCTATCTAGGTAACCTTGTGGAAGGACATCATGGTTCGATGGACAAAAGAATACGTCTTGAGGTCGAAAGAAAATTGAAACTAGGGCAACTTAGAGCGGTTGTTACATCATCGTCCCTTGAAATGGGAATCGACATAGGATCTGTAGATATGGTAGTTCAGGTAGGCTCCCCTGGAGACATAGCAACCGCACTGCAAAGAATCGGCCGTGCAGGGCACCAAGTCGGAGGAATACCAAGGGCGAGGTTCTTGCCAACTAGCGTTGATGACTTAATCGAGTTGGCTGCACTGCAAGCTGCAATACAAACAGGAGATATGGATAATCTTGATTTTCCACAAAATTGTTTAGACGTCCTTGCACAATTCTTGATTGGTCTTGTGATAATAAATGAGAGGGATATTGATGAAGCGTTCGAAGTCGTGACAAGCACCTGGTCATACCGAAACCTAGGATATGATGACTTCATTGAAGTTCTTGATATGCTAGAAGAGGAGAGAAGAGTTTGGATTGATTGGGAAGAAAACCTATATGGAAAACGTGGCTATTCTCGCATGATATATTATACCAATATAGGAACTATCGCTCCAGACAACTCATATCTTGTTTTCAATGCTGAAGGTAGCATATTAGGACAGCTTTCATCTTCATTCGTTGCAAATTTACGCAGTGGTGATGTTATATTGCTGGGAGGATCTACTTACAGAGTTACGAATATTCAAGGGACTAGAGTTAACGTAAACTCTGTAACGGGATATAGACCAACCGTGCCTTCATGGAGCGGAGAAGCACGAAGCAGATCAAGGGAGTTATCTCGGGCTCTACTCGACTTAATAGGGAATAGTGTTAATGCGTTAAGAAGAGAAGCAGATCCACGACTCATATTACGGGATGCATATGGTTTGAGTGAAATTGTGTCAAACACAATCGCTAGACATTTAGAAGAACATACGCTAGATTCATTTCAGGTTCCAGACCCAAACCGGCTGATTATTGAAGAGATTGTTTCAGGAGGAATGCCAACCTATCTAATAACTTCATGCAGAGGCCGGGGATTTAACACAGCGCTAGGATATTTCATGGCAGGTATTGCAGAACAAGATGGAATAGCAGTATTGGAGTTGTCATTTGACGAAAATGGACTGTTGATTAAAACCAGTAAGGAAGTCAATCCTGGTTCTATGTATGAATCATTCAAATCAAATAATCACGTCGAAATCCTAGAAAGATACATAGTTTCTACTCAAATTTTCGCTAAGAGATTTAGAGAGGTAGCGGGTAGATCACTTATAATTCCAAAACGAATTGGCGCTGATGAAGTTAGCCCTCAGCAATTCCAACAAAAAGCCGATGCTCTTTTACAAAGGCATAGATCTTTAGAAGATTCTTTACTAATCAAAGAAGCGAAGGCAGAAATCATGTTCAGCGATATTGATGTAATATCTTTGAATGAGTTTTTAGAATCCATAAATAATGAGGATGCCCGAATAGTTCACACAAAAGTCCCAGTCCCTTCAAGACTGGGAATGAGTCTCTACATGAGCACATTCGAAGACTTGCTTTCAATGAAAACACGTGCTTTCTTAGTAAAGGACATCGATCCTGAGATTCTCAAAAGATTGCTTGGAAATAGGTCACTAGCGACAGACCTTACGGAAGAACAGATTGACCAATATTATTCGTCAAAGGTTCCTACGCCAAAATCTGCTGGTGAACTGCTCAACATCATGTCTAGAGGCGGAGGACTTGACAGGAAATGGGAAAATCCACTATACAAAGAAAAACTCTCTGGCATAGAACACAATACTATTGAGAAATGGGTAGTTGAACTTGCTGCAGAAGGCAAGATTACCAAAATCAGGAACACTGGAGAAAAGAGCCTGGATGATAAATGGTTCACCAGCTACATGGCCGAAATTCATGGAACATTGGGTTGTATTTCCATGGCTGGCGGGAAGGATGTTAGTGATGTCCGTGACTTGTACACAAAGGGAATTACATTCCAAATTGCAACTGAATTCAACGGAATTGAGCCAACTGCATGGAATGAAATGACAATATCCGACCCTCACGAGGCACTGAGGGTCAAAATCATCGAAATGTTAGGATCCGAAGGACCGATGTTGGGTGAAAACTTTGCAAAACGATTACCATTCCCGCAGGGGCAAATAGATTCAATATTGAATGAATTAGAGATGCGCAACGTGATTTCGGTCGGGTTTTTCCGCCAAACCAATGACGCTGAATATATACTGAAAGTTGATGAGCATAAGATTACAGGTGGTGAAGAGGATGTTGTAGGCTATCGAAGAGTACAAAATCTTGTAATGGAGAAATCATTCTCAAGTTATCCTGATGGGTTTACTGCCTTTAATCAGCATATTTTGTTCCAAAAACAGCAAGAAATGATGTATAGAGTGGATGGTTTCAGGTATGCAGATTGGAAGGACTTACAGTTAGATTCTGATGTAGTTATGGGTAGACTATTACACAACCGTATAGGTTACACTACAAAAGAAAACATACCGATGCTTCTTGGTCTCAAACCTGAGCCGTGGCTCGGTGAAATGGAAAAGTTGGTGTTGGAGAAGATACCAGTAGGTGATAACCTAACACGTCAGGAAATTCTGGCTGATTTCCCTAAAGGTGATGAGCACAAATCCCTTCAGCGTGACCTGAAAAACGCAATCAGCAACCTTGAGAGACAACTATGCCTAGTCAAACAATTTGAAGATGTGAGTGGCCGACGTCGAAGATTATCCTTATTTCACCGAGTAAAGGACAAATATGAGCCAATGAATTTTGAAGATTCTTTAGTGGAAGTGATAAA
>DAHU01000111.1:11387-12377 GCA_002495945.1 Euryarchaeota archaeon UBA13 | reverse complement strand
CTGCTGAATTGCTTAAAGTTCCAGCATCACCTATTTCCGCGATTATGCCGTTAGTGATTCTCAAATCACCAATTTTTGTTGCGTCTGGCAGGACCAAAGTCGCCCCGCTAATTAGTAAATTCCCGCGATTCTCCATCTTAACCTAACCCTTGGAATTCAACCCAATGAATGAACTTTGAGGTGATTCATCTTCGTCTTGCATCCTTGGGTCTAAAGGCATTACACACTGAATCAATCATATCGATATAGGGCCCACCAAGCAGGTCGACACAGTAAGGCACTGCTTGCCATATCTCATCTATTGTTTCCCGAATGGCTTTTGGTCTGCCGGGTAGATTAAACATCAAACACTTGCCTCGAGTCCCGCCAACCTGTCTTGATAATATTGCAGTTGGGACGTACTGTAAAGAAATAGCTCGCATTTGTTCACCAAAACCATCGAGGATTCGTTCACAAACCGCAGTTGTTGCTTCTGGTGTTACATCGCGCTGTGCAGGGCCTGTTCCGCCGGTTGTGACAATAACAGAGCAATCCAAAGTATCACACAGGCGGATTAACTCAGATTCAATTTCTGGTAATTCATCTGCTACACATGAGTAGTAGACCTCAACTGGGCTGGCAATTGCTTCCTTGAAGAACTCAAGAATTGCAGGCCCTCCCTCATCATCATATTCTCCACGACTTGCTCTATCGCTAACGGTTAAAATGCCAATCTTGACTAATTCGCCACAGTTATCGGCAGTACCAGCAAGTAACGTTACATCGTTCAAGGAATTCACCGATTCAGTGTTCACCGTATTTTGCCACCACATCCGCATGGAAATTATCTAGCATGGTGTCTTCGAATAATTCTGTTTGTCTGCGGACCTTTGTTGAGCGTATGTGCAGGAAAGCTGCACCAACGAACACGATTATTATCAGAGGAATGACCGCTTCTAATTTGTACTGGTGCATGAATTTCACAATTCCCTCCGCAGTATATGCCCAAGT
>DAHU01000111.1:0-11001 GCA_002495945.1 Euryarchaeota archaeon UBA13 | reverse complement strand
AATCCGAGCATTGCTCCAACAAGCACACCTGATGCCATAAATGGAATCCATACAAACACTATCAAGCCCCAAAAGCCCCATTTGTTGATCATTTCTCGCTTTTCATTAGCCATGTACTCCACTGTAGAGAGAGTATTGCCAATGAAATTAGTTTGAAGCATTCGGCCACCTAAACCGTCTTGTTTTGCTACGGCAACGATTCTGTCATCGTTCTTGCTTGCGCTTTCTACCCTACCTGCTCCTGAGCGGTCCGCCAATGTTGAAACCTGATTTCTTGCTTTGACAATTAGTTCTTGACTACCCAGTAAGTCTTGATTTCGGGTAGAAATGTAGCGGTATAATTCAACTTCAACCTCATCCGTTGTCTTCTTAAATCTGAAGAATGCAAAGCGTTGAGTTGGTTTGTAAATTACTGAGACGAAAATAACTCTATCGTCGCTGGTAACCACGGCACCTTCCATTTTGACATCGCTACGGCGGGCGAAGAACAAATCAAGACTATCTCTAACCTCGTCCTCAACTCGAGATAAGGTATGCAACTCAGAGAAGAAACTGGCGTAATCTTGCTCTTCATCAACGTCTGCGTTTTCAGCCCCTGCACCGACGCCAACTCCGCTTTCAAAATCAATCGCTTGATTCACTCCAATGGTCTTGACAGTAAGTTGAACGGGTTTGAAAACTCGGAATATGGCAAATTCTTCAAGAATTTCTCTAAGTATTTCAGCCCTGATATCTTTACTATCTGACAATGTACCATCAGTGTTCTTGTATGGTACAATAATATCGATTGACAATTCTCTCGATTCTAATTTGTAAAGCTCCCAGTCAATGTCGATATGCAATCGTTTTGAAGTCTTACCAATAATGTCTTCAACGACTCTTGCAATATGATTTCTAGACAGGATATCATCGGTATCTTGGTGATATATTTTGTACATAACTGGGTAGATTACCAACAAGGTTACCGCTGAAAGTGATAGTGAGATAAACGCCATCCACCAAGCGGGTATGCCAGCAGTACCGCCGGTTAGCATAGCGGTTTCACGGCCGCCACCCAATTCAGCAGCCATCAATAGGTAACCCCAGTCACCTAGGTCTTTGGTCGTCCAACAGGTTCTTGGCCCTGGTTCTGTAATTCTCACTTCTCGATGTGAATCAGAGTCTACGAACGGCAGGAAGGAAAAGAATCCGCCGCTGTTAATCTCCAATTCAAAGTCGATATCTTTCGGTGTTATGTCGCCGCCTTCAACGATTGATGCATTTGCCAAGTCTTCGCTTTGGTTGTAAACATCAACAAAGAATGATATTCGGTACTCGCCAACAGCAAGTTCGTCAAACGGGGCTTGCATAGAGGCTTTAGCACCAGATACTTGAGCGACAGAGTCTTCGGACACGACAGTTTCCCAACTATCACCAACACTCTGCATGATTGTGTAGTTCATGTATGCGTAGCCTGAAGGAAGATTTCTCCCCGACAAATCAAGATACTCTGCATCATTTTCGGGGAATATTAGAATCCAAGATTGATCTTCAATATTCACACACTCTTCCCCGGTATCAAGGAAAGTTTCTGATGCTTTGTGGTCCAAAGTAGTAGATGAACCGAAGATGCCGCTGGACATACCAATCAATAAGGCTGCAAAGAGGATTCCATAGCCTATTCCGGCAAATAGGACATAGTCCTCTTTGTTAGTAAGAAATCGACGCTTGCTGGTTTTCGTTTTACGGCGGCGGATTTCATCGAGTTCCTTGCCGATTTTGTCTCTGACCTTTTCTTCGACATCGGACTCTTCGGTGGGCTCATCAAACTGCTCAGTTTCCTCGCCCATGACGGGGATAAGGAAACCTAGCAAATTAAAGCATTGCTTGGAATCTACTGCAACTTTTTCCTGATTGGTAATTAAATCACTGAGTGAGTATTGGTGGGTAGGGCCGGACTTGAACCGGCGACCTCAGCATCTTCAGTGCTGCGCTCTCCCAACTAAGCTACCTACCCGCAAGTACATGCGACATGATTCCGCATTTCAAATCTTCCAAAGAAATAGCGGTTAATTTATGCCGTCTAAAATTGCTGCTTGTACATCAAATAAAGCATCAAGACCAGCATCTGCTTGGGCTATTAGAGCAAATAGTTCTTCTCCGGAGAATGTAGATTCTTCACCTGTGCCTTGTAGTTCGACATATTTTCCATCACTGGTTTTTACGACATTCATATCAACATCTGCGTTAGAATCGAGAACATAATCTAAATCCAAGTATACCTCTCCTTCGATTAACCCAACGGATATCGCAGCTAAGTCGTGAGGAATGACTCGGTTTTCATGAGCTAATTTTTCAGCATCGGTTAGTTTTGGAGCTTCCCATCCGGTTTTGCGTTGTTCATCGGTTGGTCTATGTTCCATTGGCAGGCACTGACCGTTAGCAATCAATCTGCGAACTGCCAATCTAAGTGCTAGGTTGGCTGCGGTTATCGAGGCACACCTTGTCCCCCCATCGGCGTTGAGAATGTCACAATCAACATTTAGTGCGATTGGTCCTAATTGTTCTAAATCTACTGCTGCCCGTAGTGATCTTGCAATGAGGCGTTCAATCTCTTGAGTTCTCCCTTTAGCACCTCGACGTTCTCTTCTAAATCTAGAGTCTGTTGAACCAGGTAACAAGGAATATTCAGCATGAACCCAGCCTTTTGTTGAATCTCTTGGAAACCAACCGGGGAGCCTTGCTTCTTTGGTACAACATGCCAAAACTACGGTATCGCCTTGGCGATAAAGAATGGATGCAAGCGCATTCGAGGTAAAGTCAATCTCGACCTCGACATGTCTCATTTGGTCAGAATTTCGGTCGGTTTCAAACTCGGTTTTGAACTTGGCCATGGTTAGGCCAAGACTCTTCTTTCATCAAATCTTCTCAAGAATCTTCCGCTTTTATTGATGAGCAGATTGAAGTTATGGTCCTCATTGGGCTGATTATGAGCCAACCTAGAGTGGTAATCTGTGGTGTTGCAAGAACTCCCATTGGCAGTTTCATGGGTACTTTATCATCAATGACAGCAGTTCAACTAGGCGTTGAGACAGTCAAGGAATTATGTCACAGAGTCGGTATTGATGTCGCTAGTGGTGTGGTCGATGAGGTGCTATTTGGCCAAGTTTTGCAAGCTGGTTCCGGCCAGAATCCGGCAAGACAGGTTGCGCTTGGCTCAGGAATGCCAGTTACAACCTCCGCAGCGACCATCAACAAAGTATGTGGCAGTTCATTAGAGGCAGCCATGATGGCAGCAAATAGCATCATAGCAGGCAAATCAAATGTGGTCATTGCCGGGGGTATGGAAAGTATGTCAAATGCTCCTCAACTGTTAATCGGCCAGCGAAGGGGTAAGAAAATCGGTGATTCAAAACTCGTTGATTCGATGATTAATGATGGATTGTGGGATGTTTACAATGACATTCACATGGGTAATACCGGAGAAACCATCGCTGAAGAGTCAGCAATTTCAAGAGCAGATTCTGACGAATTTGCCGTGCGTAGTCATCAACGAGCAGCAGAGGCGTGGAATCAAGGATGGTTTGATTGGGAGACGTTTAGTGTTAGTGTCCCTCAGCGTAGAGGCGAAGATTTACAGTTTAGCAGAGATGAGGGAATTAAGCCGAATTCCAATGTTGAAGTTTTGTCAAACCTGCGACCAGTGTTCAATAAAACAGGCCAGGTGACTGCGGGTAATGCAAGTACGTTGAATGATGGTGCGAGTGCAATTCTAATCACGAGTGAATCGATGGCCAAACAACAAGGTTGGGAAATAATTGCCTATATCGAGGATTATTGTACCAGCGGGGTAGAACCACACCGAGTTATGAGTGCACCAATACCGGCAATAAGGACTCTGTTGAAACGCAATTCCCTAGAAGTATTAGATGTTGAAATTTATGAACATAATGAGGCGTTCGCTTCAGCATCTTGCGCAGTAGCGAAAGAAGTAGGAATTCCTCATGATAGATTTAATCTACATGGTGGCGCAATATCACTGGGCCATCCGCTTGGTAGCAGTGGAACAAGATGTTTGATTACCATGCTTGGCGTAATGCGCCGGACCAAAGCTCAAAACGGCATTGTCACACTTTGTTTGGGTGGCGGCAATGCAGTAGCAATGTATGTCAAAAGTAATTGACGGTGGATGACGCAGACCGTGTTAGTAGCCGTAAAAGTTGCAATCTGTACTATGGGTATGAAATAGGCATTAACAGCGGGGTAGTTTGTTGGCTATGGTTTCATTTTCTGATTTGGGGGTCTCTAGAAGACTAGTCAAAGCACTGGCTGAACAGGGAATAAACCAACCATTTGAGGTTCAAACGGAATCAATACCGGATGGTATGCTTGGTAATGATTTATGCTGCCGAGCACCGACAGGTTCAGGTAAAACCCTCGCTTTTGGATTACCATTAATCGAGCGAACTAAACAGGCGGAACCCGGTTTTCCAACCTCACTAATTTTAACCCCAACAAGGGAACTTGCAGAGCAAATTTTCCAAGTGTTAGACCCATTATCAAGAGAACTCGGATTGTACAGTTATGCCGTATATGGTGGAGTTTCATACACCAAACAATTCAAAGCATTGGAACGGGGTGTAGATATTTTAGTGGCCTGCCCTGGTCGATTAATCGACTTACTTGAGCGCGGTTCAATTTCTCTTGAGGATGTGGATATTGTGGTTCTTGATGAAGCCGATAGGATGGCAGATATGGGCTTCATGCAACCAGTGTGCCAAATACTTGACGAGTGTCGAGAAGACCGTCAAACTATCTTGTTCAGCGCCACACTTGATGATGAGGTTGCGGATTTAGTGCGTGATTATCAAACAAATCCGGTAACTATCGAGGTTGGTCCAAAAGAGGTATCAATGGAAAGTATGACTCATTACTTCTGGTTAATGCCAAATTCTAAGAAATCGACTATTTCGAGTGAAATTATTAGGAAATGTGGCCGCAGTATCGTGTTTTGCCGGACGCGGGCGGGCGCAGATCGAGTCGGAGACGATTTGATGCACGACGGACTTGCGGCGCAAACACTGCACGGTGGTCTTTCGCAAAAGCAGCGAGACCGAGCAATGTCACGATTTCAGCACGGTGAATGTATGGCCTTGATTGCCACTGATGTAGCTGCTCGTGGCATAGATGTTGAGGGTGTCAATTGCGTTATTCATTACGACCCACCAGAGAACGGCAAGGCATACAAACACAGAAGTGGCAGAACTGCTCGAGGCGGCTCGACGGGTATAGTCATCTCTCTGATACAAAAACCACAACGAAAAACCGTCAGCAAGATACAGCGAGAGGTCGGAATTAACGTAGAGTTTTGTCCGCCTAACTTTGCAGAGTTGCCTGAGTTTGAGGTCGAATTTATCGGGGCACAGAGACGAAGAAGTTTCGGTAGCCGTAATCGGAATGAATCTAATCGTAATCATTACGGGCGACGAAATAAACCACAGGGTAACTCGGGAAATAAACATCGTTCACAAGGGAATCAAAGAGGGAGAAATAGAACTCAAGCACCACAGGGAAAGCCTAAGCGCGACTATAACAAGAAAAAACCTCGAAATACACACCACCGACCAAACAGAGGTAAAAAATCAGGTTCACAGAATAACGATCAACAATCGAGAGGCCGTAGGCGAGGCGGAAGAAATCGTCGAGGCCGGAGAGGCAATAATTAGAACAATTAACTTTGACTCACTGGAATTAATATGGCAGAATTTGCAATGTATCAACTTCTGAGTCCATTGTTTGGTTTCATTATGTTGGGTTATGTTGGTTATTGTTTTTCCAAAGAAGGGACGCATTCAAGAGGCTATGGTTGGCGTACAAAAGCGGAAGCGCCGAAGACATTTTTTATCAATCAAACATTGTACATCATATTTTCAGTTTTCTTGATATTGAGTCCAATTGTTAATTCATACATGAAGGTTAGATGAGTTGTCTTGAATTTAGTAGATATGCCAGATTGATTAAACCAGCAAAACTGACCCATGCAATGTATGGCCATACTAGCATAGATGCCTCTTTTGCAGTGTCATACAACATACCAGCGTAAATTACAGTAAAGACAACCATCACGATAATCATCAATAGTGAAATAAAATATTCTTCGGAATTAAACACCATCGGCCACCTAAGATTCACTATTAACTGTATTAAAAATAGAGCAATAATTAGGTAAGGTCTTGGTAACTCATTACGTTTTGATAGCATGATAACAAAGCTAAACGCCAACATTGTGTAGAGAATTAGCCATATAGGTCCGATGATGAATCCAGGTGGTTGGAACCATGGTTCGTAGTCTGAATCAAACGTCATCGTATCATTTTACCTGTGTCGCTATCACCTGTTTAACAATTGTCTCAATGCTATCTTGTAACTTACTACTTCGGGGTTTCAAAGGGTTAACAGTTTGAACTTTCGTTTGGAGATACTGGAATATGCCGTAACAGGATATTTTGCCCTTATTCGGCGAAAAATGACGAAATAGTTCTTTTAACCGGCATATTATTTCTTCTAAAAGGCGCTCAACTTAAGTAAAAGACCGATTACGGGTAAGTATGTCCTTAGCACCAACTGAATATGACTTTGGAGTTCCTGCGAATTATGCATTCGCTGAAAAAATAACATGCTCCAACGATGAAGCCAGAAAAATGTATGTCGAAGCCTTTGGCCACATGCTAAATTACAACCACGAACAAGCAATTGCTTGCTTTACCAAGTGTACTGAATTAGACCCAAACTGTGCCATGGCATGGTGGGGAATAGCGTATTGCCTATCTTCAAGCTACAACTGGTCAGCAGGACTAGGTCCAGGTTATGATGCGATTGCACAGGCTGTCTCGTTGAAAGATCATTGCAGTGAGTTAGAGCAAGACTTGATTATGGCACTTTCAAAGAGGCACACCAAGGAAGCCAGAGACAACGCAAACCCAGCTGCGCTTAACATGGGCAACTCACCAGAACTGAATCAAGCATTTGCGGATGCAATGGCTCCTCTGTACGAAAAGTATAGTGGGGACCTAGATGTTACTGCGATATATGTTGAAGCATTGATGAATCTTAATCCATGGACTCTATGGAATAAGGATGCTTCAACTGGAGAAATAACCCCAGTTGATGATAGCACATTGATGCTGATTCAAATCATGGAAGATGCGTTTGAAAATGTGCCGGGGGCTAAAGAGCACCCAGCACTTTGCCATTTATACTGTCACGCTCTTGAATTGTCGCCATACCCTGAGCGAGCACTCCCCGCAGCTGACGTACTTAGAACCCTAATGCCGGGCTGTGGTCACTTGGTTCACATGCCATCACACATTGATGCATGGGTTGGTCAATGGAAAGAAGCAATGGAATGTAATATCGCTGCAGTTGAGGCTGACGATCATTATGTTCAACTTACCGGTAATGAGTCGCAATTTTACAAATTCTACCGCATGCACAACCATCACTTTGTAGTTTGGTGTGCAATGTTTGAAGGGCAATATGAGACTGCAATGAAGTATGCAAGAAAGGCAGTAGATACACTGCCAGAAGGTGACGAAAACCACGGCGCACAATTTATGCTAGCAGGAATTATCCCAATGGGAGCAATTTTCCTTGAATCATATGTTACTATGCCTTGGCACGTAATGATTAGATTTGGTAAGTGGGACGAAATCTTGGCAGAACCAATGTACAGCAACAAAGATGTTTTCCCAGCAACAATTGCAACACAACACTACGCACGTGGTGTTGCATATGCTTCCAAAGGTATGGTCCCTGAAGCCGAAGCAGAGCAAGCATTGTTCAAGGAAGCCCTAACTAATCCAGCACTTGCCGGTCGATTGATGCATAACAATTTCATGTATCAAGATCCAGCAGAAGGGCCATCAATTCTCAATGTTAACGCAGCCATTCTTGAGGCAGAGATAGAATATCGTAGACAGTTCTTGGCCAAGGCAGCCGGCGAGCCGCATGATTTCACGGCCGCTTTTGATGAACTACGCCGTGGTGTCGACCTATCTCTTAACCTAGCATACAACGAACCATGGGGACAAATGCAGCCAGTGAGACATATTCTTGGTGCTTTACTATTTGAGCAAGGCCATATTGAAGAGGCAGAAGAGGTCTACCGAGCTGATATCAAATTATGGAAAGATAACATGTGGGGCTTACTTGGATTGAAATTGTGCTTGGAAGCAAGAGGCGATGCTCCAGAAGAACTTGCCGAAGTTACCAAGTTGTTCAATGAGCGATCCTCGAGAGCCGATATCGTTCCAGCCAAAACTTGCTTTTGTGCGCAAGACGCACTGGCTAAGAGTTGCTGTGACTGATTATAAAGTTCCATGTCGCTATACCAGGGCAAATAATAGGACAAAGAAACCTACAACCAGATAAACTCCCAATTCTAGAATTATTAAATCCATAATCCCAACATTATCTTTGCTTTTCCTTTTGACAACAACTCCGTGTTTGTTTAAGGGGTAACCATTTTTTGTGGCAAACGATTTTACACAACCCGGACAAGTTAAGCCACCTGAGTATGTTTCTGGAATACGCAATCTACGGCTACAGTGTGGGCAATCTACAATCGACATGGTTTGATTTGCTTGTTCAACCACCACACCTTCCCAAAAATCGGATGTAACCTCAGATTGATTTGGTTCAACCTCGCTAGTCCCTTGAGGCATGGTTATTTGTTATGTAACCAACAAATAAATTACCCGCCTACAGGTTTATTCGGGTCAACCGGTTAGTGAAAGCCGTAACTAGATGTTTCCGGAGAAATATCATAGTATGTCTACTCTTACTGGATTTACTGTTATATTTTCATCGTCTCGTGAGGTGCTTCTGTTAGCTGCATACAATAAGTAAATCAACGTAATGCAAACCATCGGTGCGAACAACAATGGCAGCAATACGGTGAGTGATTGAATGACAAGCAATGTACTGATACTGGCAAAGCCCAATATTATACCTATGAAATTAGCCACAGGAAAAGCTCCATTTTCGTCTATTTCTAAGCGCTGCATAACTAAAACATCGTAATCGAGGTTTATATTGTTGTGTTTTTTGAAAATTGGTGCACTGTAGAAAAAATGCTGACTGATGTAGTGTATTGTGGCTTGGTAAAATAACGCTCAAATTAGTATCATGAAAATGAATAGAGACAATGCTGCCAGATACCATTGAAACGCATTAGAAAGTCTATCGAAAACGTCGAGAACCACAAATAAGCAAAAAATTCCTAAGCAATATAGTTCACCTGGCTCACCATTGAATTCAGCGCCGACAATAAACAGAAATAATGTCAACATGCTTAACAAAATCAGAGAAAGGACTCTTTTGTCATCAGGGAATTTTGGTTCTAAAACCGGTAAAGTACTATTTTTTGGTATATTTTTGTCGATTGATTCACTTTCTATACTGCGAACCGAATGTTTCTCAATCCAATTCTCTGCCTCGGATATTCTCTCTAATTCTTGTAAATATTCAGCTTTATTTTCTTCAGTCACCGGCGGCGGAATCTCTAACAACTCTCTCAAAGATTCCCCTCCATTGAATGGATATCTCGTTTGAAATTGATAAAATATGTCCCGACAAACAAGAGTTGCTGAACAATACATTTCTACAAATAATAACAGTATATCATTAACTCATGACGAGCGAAGTAAACATGGACGAATATGAATCTCAATTTGCCACCATAAATCCACAACAACCACTTAAGTTGTTGACCGATTGGGTACAGGAAGCGAAGGATTTGGGAATAGCAGAACCTGATGCAATGAATCTCGCGACGGTTGATAGGGCTGGCAATCCACATAATCGTATGGTCCTAATGCGCCACATCAACGATAGGGAGATTGGTTTCTTCACAAACTTAGAAAGTAACAAAGCGTCAGAGATTTTCGCTACCCAGCGGACCTCTTCTACATTATGGTGGCCTCAATTAGGTCGACAAGTGCGTATTGAAGGAACCGCAATTGAAATGCCCAGAGACATGGTCGAAGAGTACTATCAAAGTCGTCCGAGAAATAGCCAACTCTCAGCATGGGCATCAAAACAGAGCACTGAGTTAGTTTCAATGGAAAGACTGCATCAAGAGTTTCGTAAATATGAGGCGAAATTTTCTAACAAAAAGGTTCCAACTCCGATATTTTGGGGAGGTTTTACAATACTCGTTGATAAAATAGAATATTGGTATGGTAAGCCGTTTAGGTTACATGAGAGGATAATTCTGAGTAAAGAGGAAAACAATTGGTCAAAAACTAGGATTTACCCTTAGGCATGTCTTCATCCTAAATTTCAATTTTCAACCTGTGTAATTAAGTAAAAATCAATAGTAATAATATGGCGACGTAAGTAAAAATACTCAATATAAACTTAAACAACAATTCCATAAATGCATCAAATAGGTTAGAAGTTTTATTATTTACTACTTGCACCTCTTCCTTAGCATAGTTAATTGAGTGCTTTTTTATCCACTCTTCCGCTTCTCTATATTTTTCCAACTCAGCTAAATAATCGGCTTTATTTTCTTCTGTGACAGGTGGTGGAATGTCTAAATTGAGTTCCGCCATAATCTCTCATGATTACTAAATCTTTGATATTGATAAAATATGTCCCGAATCACAAGGATGAACTCGATCTTAGCAATGCTGCCTAGGAGGACTTGTGAGCATCAAAACTAGGAACAGTCTGCTCCAGGCAAAGTCTCCCAGCAACCAGAAAAAATGATATGATCCAATATTGGTCCGATAACATATTCTAACAGCAACAATATGATTAACAACACAATAGCATTTTTGATTAACCATAGTATGAACCAACCTATCGTGAGTATGGGAGGTTCTTCGTAACCTTTCTTTCTAATTTCTGTCGGTTCCTGTACTTGCTGTATTTCAAGTTCAGGCGGCTCTTCCTTACTGAGCTCCCCAGGCATGTTGTAAGATGGTTTGCTGAGATGATAAAATCTGTCCCGACTCA
>DAHU01000057.1:843-19945 GCA_002495945.1 Euryarchaeota archaeon UBA13 | reverse complement strand
TCCAACTGAACTGGAGTTCCGGCTGACAAATTATGATGTTCTAAATACCCCTCAATAATTTGAATTTCACCTTCACTTGCCATGATTAATCTGGCCTTTGATGAACTTATTTTCGAGGTCCAATGGATAATTTTTCGCTTATCTGTACGTTCTTTAGCGACAAACGTTGCTTGACTTCCGTGAATATTGAAGTCACCGAATTCTTTCAGTCTTAGTTCGGAATACACTGAATCCTCACGCTCAATAAAAACCGTGGCATCGGATATATTCAGTTCTCGGTCACCTAAATCAGCATTATTTGGATGAGTTGGCATTGTAATTTTGTCTAATTCAATACCTGTCAAGGTTAATTCAACAGGGTCTCTAATGAAAGCAATTCGTGGTGCATCATCATCAATCACTTTGATGTTGTGAGAATAAAGAGTTGCTAATGGGACAGCGATGTCTTTCTGTGTAACACCGAGTTCAACCCAAAAATTTCTCAATGCGCTGGCTTGTATTCCGGTGCCACTCAGGCCGGCAATTGTTGGTAATCGAGGATCAGACCATCCAGTAAATTTGCCGGCTTCGATATCTTTCCGCATCTGTGAGGTTGAAAACCCACCCCATTCGTGAACTTTTACTCTGCCCCAATACATCGTCTCAGGATATTGCCAACCGAAATGCTCGTACAACAGTGTTTGTTTGCGCGTGGAGTCCATCAAATCTTTGCCACGAATAATGTGTGTTACTCCTTGAAGATGGTCTTCAACTGCACTTTGGAAATCCAGTAGCGGCCATACTCGATATTTTGAACCAATTGATTTACGGGGATGTGGATTCTTTTCCGTATCTTGGATTCTAAGTGCAGGCCAGTCTCGTAGTGCTGGATTTTTTAATTTCATATCAGTTTTTACTCTAACAACTGCCTCTCCGGGTTGGAAAGTACCGTCTAGCATTTTTGACCACAATTGCAAATTTTTGCTGACTATATTGATGCGACAGGGGCAGTTTGACATCCCCACTCTAAATTCCCTAAACTCATCTGCTGTACACTCGCAGATGTAACCAAAGTTTTGCTCAAGCATGATTTCAACATGGCGGTAATATTCTTCGATTCTATCACTGGCTATCACGACTCTATGTGGTGCGAAACCAAGTAACCATTCTGCCTCTTTTTGAATCGTGTCGTATGCTTCAAGTAATGGGGGCTTCACGGTGGTGTCAGTATCATCGAATCGTAAAATTAACTCCCCATCATATTCTTTAGCATACTCACCATTGATGATAATGCCTCGTGCGTGACCAAATGATAGTGGCCCGTTAGGATTTGGTGCAAAGCGCAGTACAACTTTGCCCTTTGTAGCATTGGGCAGGTTAGGTAAACCTTCTCGCCTCGATTGCTTGACCCGCTCCTCAAGTAGTTCTGGTGCTTGTTCCGCCAGTATTGCTCTTAGATGTTCGATTCCTTGTTCACTGGCTAATTTATTCGCTTCTGCTACCTTTTTTGCAATTATTGGACTCAGGATTTTACCATATTGTCGTAAATCTTGGCGTAAACCCATAATCCTACCGATTACCGAACCCGGCGCAGCTTTACCAGAATATTCTATGGCATTTTGAATAGCCATATGCCACAGCATTGTGCTGGTTTCTTCATCCGGTGACCAATCCATGTCAAACATACACCCCTAAAGCCGATACTTCATCAATTCAGTGGTTAAAACAAAGTGGTTTGGTTACCGCTGGAAACTAAACGACTGGGCATTTCGGTTTGTTTCTCTTGATGCCATATCCGCTTTACTGTTGCCCAAGACCATCTCAATTCATCATGTGGTTTGTCACTAATCATTTTTTTTACTGCTGCGATGGTTTTTGCATCGCTTGGATAACCTGAGCCGATTGGAAAGCCAACTGCATCTTCGATATCTTTTATTGACTGGTCACGTGCTTGCTTTGCCAAGATGCTTGCCATACCAACAATCGGATAATTTTCATCTGCTTTATGGAAACTATCGATGGTAGATTTTTCCCAAGGCCAAGCGTTGATAAGTTGAGAAATTCTACGAGAAAATCGTTGTTCATCAACGTCACAAGCATCACAAATTATTTTGATATTAATGTAGTCTATCAACTCAAGTTGGTTAATTGATTCTGCAAATAATTCTGTCTCGAGAACATTTAGTCCTTTATCATAAACTGCGTGATCAACTCTGTTCGGGGAGCATAGGATTGTGGCAAATTTCCACCCCCTTTCAGCACATTTGTCAAGAAACCATGTTCTAATTTCCTCTCTTTGGTTTGCAGTTAGGTCTTTTGAATCTTTAACTCCTTTGTCTACTAACATACTGACATCCTGGGTTGGTATCGCCACTGCACTAACAACCAACGGGCCAATAACAGGCCCTCTTCCAGCTTCATCTACACCAATTTCCAACATGTTATCTCAAAAATCTAAGTCATCATTATCAGGCAGGGGTATTGATTTCGTGTAATCTTGTTGATTTGTCTTGGTATTCAACAGATTTTGTGGATCATTTCGTTGGGTCATATTTGGATTATATTCAGTAGTTGGCAACTTCGTATTCTCTTTTGATGGTGTTTTTATTCCATCAACATTTATTGCTTCAAGCAACTCATCAGCCTCTTTGACTACTACCGTCTTATCGTGCGAATCCAGTACAATTGAGGCTGCATTTCTGAGGCTCTCGTCGACTGGCGAAAGTACAGGCTTTTGTCCCGCAGACTTTTTGTTAAAGGTACGGGCGAATGATTGTGGCGAAATCTTTGGCGATTCAATGACCTTCACCTCGTCATCTTTTCTATTGAATTTGCTCATCCAGTCATCCTCATGTTCTTGCTTTGGTGGATTGGAAAGTTGCAAATACAATTGGTCGTTCTGTTTGCGAATATGACGGTCTTTGAATGCTTTAGAAATTATTAGCGTAGACAAAATAATCGAAATTATAATCCATTTCCATGAATCAATTATTTCGATTGAATTACTGAAAACTTCTGACCAGCCACCATCTTCATCCGATTTATCTTCAACCTGCCATGGGGTGCCTAGATAATCTATATTTGTCGAGAAAGTAATTGGTTCGTCGGGAGCAAAACTGGATCGAATACTCACATTGAGATACATCGTACCATTGCTGTTTTGGTCGCTAGGAATTACTGCCCATGCTCTCACAGTAAAGTTAGAACCATAACCGATGTTATTTATCTCGAACGAGCGCGGAGATTCAACATTTGGCTCGGTAATTGCACCAGTGGGTGCCACGAGGCTAATTGGAGTAAAATGTGAGCATTGCAGTTGGACAATAATGCCATCTGCCGCATTGCCATCGTTGAGTAAAGTCATCGCAATGTTGAACCTTCCTAATGCATCTACTTCCTCGTTTAGAGTTTGTATCGACCAGTTGATTTGAGGTGAAATTACTATTGCAACCGCTATTTCTTGGGGTTCTGCTAAACTATTGACTAAACCTATCTCAAAAATGATTTGACCATTTGAGAATGCTTGAGTATTTGCCTTTGCTGTTATTGTGAAAGAAGTTATGTCGGTATAGCCACCCTTTGGAATCTCCAGCGAGGTTTGTTCTAGTTGGAGTTCAACGAATTCAGGTATTTGTATTGTCTTAACAATAAATTGGTCTTGATAGTTGCCATTATTGTATATCCTAAATTCTGGCGCACAACTTTCCTCTGGCAGTATTGTACACTGACCAGTTATTTGTTCGGTCGAAAAATTTCTATTCCATTGTATATTTGACGACATATCGAGTTGAATTGACCGATCCTGTGCGCCGCTTGGTATGATGCTAAGCCGTATACTAACTTGACCTGTATTAGTACTTGGTGATTGGAATGCTAACTCAAATGTTCTGCTGCTCTTAGGCATCAGTAATTGGTCCTCATAACCACCAAAGATTGCGATGGTCCACCCATCATATTGGATTCGGTCTGCAGCAGGTTCGCTGTCAACTACATTACCAAATTGGTCCAGGATTTGCAATTCAAGAGCAAATAAATTCTCTACATTACCAGAATTTCTTATTGTCACAGGGATGCGATCACTGGTATCGGGGTCTATTGGTAGATTAGTTTCTTGGCTAAGCAATGTGACATTTCTAAACTCCGACATCAATAGGTCAAAACTCCATGATACAGTGGCTAAATCAAGACTAGATTGAGCAGTTAGGGTAAACCTTGGTCCTGTAAGATAGAGTGGAAGTGAATCAATGACAAAGGGGATTTCTATCCACAGACGAATAAACTTCAATTCACTACTTTGAAATGATTCAAGTGCCTTACCATTCTC
Source organism: Euryarchaeota archaeon UBA13 (assembly GCA_002495945.1). Taxonomy (GTDB): domain Archaea; phylum Thermoplasmatota; class Poseidoniia; order Poseidoniales; family Poseidoniaceae; genus MGIIa-L1. The sequence goes on along the minus strand of DAHU01000057.1, from coordinate 15,642 downwards.
AGTGTCGTTCATAATCCAACCCCATTGCCATGGTGAAGTTGTAGTAATTGAGAACGTTACGTCGTCATCAAACATTCCGTGATTGGTCATATTCACTGCCAGATTTGTTCGTAACCCGGGGTCAACAACAAATTGTGAATCTTCGTCAACCCCAAATCTTAGGTCTGACTGTTTTGAAACGCTTAGAGTGAATTCGTTTGAATAAACTCTGCCAATTTCGTTGTCTGAGGTGATATTTACATAAGTTACTAATGGACCATAAGGAGCAGTGTTGTCACAGGTATAGGAAAATCGAAACTGCCTAATTTGGTCGGATGATAAGGAGAATTGTGAAGGAAGATTACTGATGGTAATATTATCTGGTAGGTAAGCCGAAAAATCAACTACAACAGTCTGAGTAAAGGTATTTTTTATGGTAATTGTAGCTTCAATGGTTTCACCCCTGTGGATGATGTAGTTTTCATTAAATGATATTTCAAGACCGTCTTGTCCATCAGCATTTTGTGCCCTGCTATTGTCTATGACGGGCGAGAATGTACAAATCAAGAGTAATCCTATTACTATCAATCTGCGCATGTTCCTTGCATGATAAGTAGCATTTCAAACAATGCTATGATTTGTGTGATTAAACCGGGTCAGCAATTGACTTTTCAATTTCCTCAACAGAGAATTCAGCACCATTCAGCGGCACGTTCAAGTCGAACAGTTCTGCAATGTGCGGGTCAATTTCACCGAAACAACCTATGTGATTGCCGTTGACTGTTACTTTGGCAGCTCTACCTGCCAACCAAGGTCCATCATTATCAGGCAAAGGCGAAATATCATATTGGTCAGCACCTAGATCTCTCAAAAATGCTTGAACCCGCCCACGAATTGCGGCAAACCCACCACTTCTTTCTGCTGTTAGGAATCCGAGCCGAGATTGGTTTTTGTGATCTCTTACTACGGTTCCCAATTCGTAAACGCTTTGTGGTAAATCATGATGTCTGTTACTAGACAATAGTCTTAGTAATCCCGGTAGTAGATACTGGCGTAGTAATGTGTGGTCGATAGTAATTGGATTGGTAATTCTTGTAACCTCGCCTACATTTGGCCATCTTACGAGTTGGAATTGGTCATCATCGTTAGACAGGGTCAATGATTGTATTTGCATCATTCCCAAGCCCTGCATAGAATCTCTGATTCGTCGCAACAAATTGGTATCCTTTCGAGGTTGTGCCGTCATCGGAGAGCGTGGTATATCTTCCCCCAAGTCTTCATAGCCGTGTCCAATGGCGATATCTTCTACCAAATCAATTGGGTGAAGTATGTCAAAGCGCCATCTTGGCATCTTGATAATTATATCATCATCATCTCTACCAATAAATTTCCCGCCCATTCGGTTAATTGCTACGGCAATTTCTTCATCTTTGAGACTCCGACCTAAGAGATTATCGAGTTTAGTTGTCGAAACTTTATGTTCGACAGATGATATGTTGGGGAATGTATTGGTTACACCGTGACAGTTAGTGACTTGAATAGTTTCGAGTTGACCACCATATTCCATGAGTTGCAATGCAATGAGCATGAGGGATGCCTCACATGAGCGGAAATCCCAACCTGTTACATCAATAAAGAAATCTTTGGTGCTATTGGTGACTGTAGTGTGGTCACCGTTAATAATTGGCGGAAACGATAGAATGTTGTCATTGGAATCCTGTATTATTGGAAACTTATCGAATCCTTCGAGTAGGTGAGCGTAATCAATACCTTTTGGATGTTCAGACAAAATTTGATGAATTGACATTGGGCTTGACATTGCTAAGGGCGTGAATTCAGTTTCACCAGATACTGCTTTAACAGTGAACGGTGGTGCAAGGGTTGCCAAATCATGGACTCCGATTGAGGCCCGTTTTCTGCCTCTTCCTAAGGCAAAATGCAACTTTTCTTGGTGATCCATTAGTGATTTTATGAAGTCGTCAGGATTCACTTTTAATTTATTGAGGTCGATATTTCTAACAATCGCTCCCAGAATAACCGGTCTAATTGTGGCTAATTCAGGTTCTACAACCATCGTAACTGCGCCTGATACACCATTGAGGTCAGGCTGAGCATCTTGATGGTGAATGAAATTTCTGATTGCTCTGGATAAGGTTTCGCCAGATAATAAGTCAGGGCGGTTCGGGAAAATTTCTATGTCTAAAATTTCGCTGTCGCAGCGGTCTATGTCGGTACCAAGCAATGGTAAATTGTCGCTTAATTGACTTACATCGTGATTAAATCCGTGTTGCGAAAGTAATTTTTCGATTAGATGTTGGTCAACAGATATAGTTGGCATACTGACACCTACCTCGCAAACCAGTGCGGTAGCGGCCTTTCATAGCCTGATAATCGCAATCCGCTAACTGCCGCGGTCTCATAATCTAAAGCGCGCAAATTTTGCCTGCTTAGGGAATCGATTGATTCTAACCCTAACCTTTGCAGTATGTTGCCTAAACTAGATTGCATCTCGGTTAGCCACTCCGCAACTTGGGAATAATCGTCCGCAGGACTATTGCAGCAAATGAATTTAAGGCCAACAGCGCGCAATTTTGCTACATCTTCCGCATTAGCAGAAAAGCCAATGGCAATGCCTGAATCAGTATGGGTGTTCTCAAGATTAGTTTTGGTACTTCTGCCAATTAATGGTAAACTTGCCGGTTCAGAAATACCAGTTTCATCCTCAATTGTACAAATCGCTAAGTCTGCGTTGTGGTATGATGAAGACTTGTGCAGTGCATCAATTCGGCCAACTCCGTCAGCAAAGCCAAATGGTTTCTCAACTCCGAGCAGTGACCTTACGGCGACTAACATTCCATCGATTTCTTCAGCGCTCATACTAGGCATTTTCATCATGTCAATGACAGTTCCACCGCATGAACCCAAGACTTCTGTAGCCACGGTTAGGTTTCGCATATCAATTGACAAAAAGTCAATGCTACGAGGATTTTGTCTAACTAAGAATGGCTGTGTTTCGAGTAACTTTGAGGAGTTATCGTTCTTGCTGGCAATTAGTTTTGCTCCATCGTCAATCTGCGGCATTATCGGTAATGGCAAAGCAATTGGAGTATTAGATTCGGCTCGCTCACCCAACAGTGCAACAGTATCGCAACTTGCATAATGCATGTTTTGTGATTGCCCAGCCGGAACTAAGCCAATCATGGAAAGGTCTCCTGAAGAAACCACCTTGCTGTTATTTGACTTATCACCCGAATTGCCGGTCTCTAAACAAATTGAATCATTGGGGATTTGGAAATTTTTGTCATTTATCTCTTCGTTGAGCTGCTTTAATTCCTCTTCTGTAATAGGTCGCAACACAACACCATCAGGCGGATTAGGGCATCTACCGTTGACAATTATTTTGCCTCCAGTCATCCCAGCTCCCGGGTCGTTACCGATGTCGCCATCGATTACGATGACGCCGCCACTCATCCCACCGCCAACTCTCAATCCGGCATTGCCTCGGACAACTATTAGGCCACCAGACATGCAGGATCCTAAGTCGTCACCACAGCCATCAAGAATCGTAATTTTACCGTCTTGCATGGCAAATCCTGCGTAATTTCCTGAACTTCTCTCGCAGGTTATTTCATTACCATTATTTGCGGCACCGAGAAATGAACCGGTATCTCCCTGAATGGTAAATATCCCACCTTTGCCAAATGCTGCGGTCCATGAACCTAGAGTGCCCAGCGCTCGAATCTTCGCACCCGTTGGTATAGCGGGACAGAGTCCCAATTCCCCATTCTTAGGCACTGGGTCTCCGGCATTGGTCCAGCCGATACGCAATATTGCATTTTGCTCGGCCGCCGCTTCCAGTTTTGGGCCAAGTTTGTTGTTGATATTGAATGACCGTGTCACAACATCAAGAGCATCCGCCATGTAGTGCTGTCAAACTAGGATGGACATATACTCTTCTTTTACCTCATGATATCAAACCTAATTTACAGATGGTTTGCTTCATACGATTTGTTAATAGATATTCTTCATTGACAACTGGATGTGAGACAATGATAATCAAGGTCGCAATTAACGGATACGGGACGATAGGGAAAAGGGTAGCAGACGCAGTTGATGCCCAGGATGATATGGAGATTGTTGGAGTAACCAAAACTCGACCAGCATTTGGTTGTGATTTGGCTGTCCGGAAAGGCTACCCTATCTATTGTACATACGACGATGCAAATAAAATTGCGGCATTTGAACTGGCTGGCTATGAATGCCACGGTGGACTGAGCGATTTGCTCAACGTCGCTGATATTGTGATTGACTGTTCTCCAGGCAAAGTCGGTGCAAGCAATTTGGATAAGTATCAATCAGCTGGAGTTAAGTGGATTTTCCAAGGCGGCGAAAAGCATGCAATGACAGGCATGTCTTACACATCATCTGCCAATCATGAAGCCAACATGAACGTCGCTGGCACGCGTGTTGTCTCATGTAATACGACTGGTTTGTCAAGAACACTTGTGCCGCTATACAATCACTGTGGAGGACTCTCAGTAGAATGTACCATGATACGCAGGGCTGCTGACCCTGGTGACTCCAGCAAGGGACCGATTAATGCCATCAAACCTGTGTTAAAGGTCCCGTCACATCATGGTCCAGATGTCATGACTGTAAAGCCAGAGATTGCTATTAACTCTATGGCAGTTGCAGTGCCCACAACTATCATGCATGTCCATGTTATTGTTGCCCAACTCCCCGAAGGTCACGGCTTGAGCACGGATTCGATTATCGAGATGTGGGAAAACGAACCAAGAATTATTCTAATGAGTGGTGGTGAAACAGGAATCACTACCACCGCAGAAGTAATGGAATACGCTAGAGACATCGGTAGAAAGTGGGGAGATTTGCACGAGATATTCGTTTGGAGAGATGGGGTAAAACTTGAAGACAACACACTATATTACTTCCAAGCAATTCATCAGGAGTCAGATGTTATTCCAGAAAATATCGATGCGATAAGAGCATTGATGGGTACGGAATCGGACTGGCGAGCATCTGTCGCTAAGACCGATGAGGCTATTGCCAAATACAACAATATTATTTGAGCAATTTTGCCACATCGAATGGTTGTTTTCAAAAACCATGATTTTTTCCCCGTACTATGCTGAAGCCGAGGCAGGTACTACTTGGGGTAATTTTGTTACTCGGAATTTCACTGTCTCCATTGACTAATGGTGACTTGCTAACCTCCTATGATTCCAACAATTCTTCAGGAGACAATAATCAGTCGGTAATTGCATCCAATTGGTTTGAGGTTGGCAGTCAGTTGATTGATGGAGTCGAGTTAAAGGACTTGAATGGTGAATTTAGTTTAGCACACGGAACATTTGACCCAATCTTCGACGAAACCCCGGAAATTCCTGATTATTTGAAAAATGATGACGATTTTTCCCGTACTGGTATGAAATTTGTCCAATTAAATGTCAATGATTACCAATTTATGTACGATTTAGAGGAATTAGGCCACATAAGAATACTTGATTTGCTTGGTGACGGAAATCTGATTGTAAGAGTTCTCAACACAGTACCAAATTCGTTGGAGCTCATTGAGAATTCTGAGGAAACACGCTGGATTGGAGATGTACACCCAGGGTACCGAATTCACCCTGATTTGTTGGACAATATCTACCCAGAAACCCTCGCTGTTGTACCAGCCAAAGATCTTGCTGTTGGTGGATACGGCGAACTAGCACTGGACCTCATCAAGTATGGCGCTCACGATGCTTGGTGTGGCTATACACTTTGCCAAGTGAAAGTAAGTTATGCATCAGATTTCCTCGTCAATGTCGCCAACGATGGTCGTGTGATTTGGACTGAACCCATATCTGATATGGTTGTTCACAATAGCGTTGCGAGAGCAATCTCAGGAGTTGTATCGGTAGAGAGTGATGCGTCGTTTATCTTGGATGGTTCGGGAGAAATGATTGCTATTGCAGATACTGGATTAGACCGCGACCACCCTGATATCGATGGCCGAGTTGCAGCGGTATACACACAGTTTGGCTTAGATACATCACCTGTGGATTCTAACGGCGGACACGGTACACATGTTACACTGACTGCTGTTGGAGATGGCTCAAGCGATTCATCAACCAAGGGAATCGCTCCCGCTGCCACTGTTACTATGTACGCTCTTGAACACGACCCTACTGGAGTTTTTGGCAGACAAGGTTCAATCTATGACTTGTTGGCTGATGCTAAGCAAAAAACCGCAAGAATCGCTATTAACGCTTGGGGGCTAAATGGAAATTATGGGGAATATACCGCTGATTCAAGGTCTGTGGACCAGTTTGTGAAGGATGAGAGAACTTTACTACCAGTATTCTCTGTAGGCGACTGGGATGGAAATGGAGTCTCCTCAGTTACCGCACCATCAACAGCAAAAAATGTCTTGTCTGTGGGAGTCAGTACCACCGGTTCCGGCGGTAGCCCTCCACAAGGTTCGGTAGATTCAGTCTCACGAGAAGGGCCTACAGCAGATGGCAGAATCAAACCTGATGTGGTGGCTCCGGGTATTGAAATATGTTCGGGTCGAGCAGAAGAGGCACGTACACCGAGCGGTTTCGCGTGCGGAACTGGAACCCATGATAATGGAGACCCTCTATACATGAGCCTCTCTGGGACATCTCAATCTGCGTCCGTTGCAGGCGGTCTAGCCGCACTAACGAGGGAATTTTTGCGGGAGCAAGTTAGTATCCAATCTCCATCAGCATCTTTAATCAAAGCGGCAATGATCAACGGTGCAGATGACCTTGGTCAACCAGATGTGCCAAATAATCAAGAAGGCTGGGGACAACTAAACTTAGCAAACACAGTCATGCCGATGGATGGCACTACTGAATTATCTACCTTCTATGACGATGGTAAATCTTTGCAACCTTCATTTGGTCTGTTGTATGAGCTTGATTTGAACCCTGCTCATGGATTAGAGATTACCCTTGCATGGAATGACGAAGCGGGTAGTGCAAATTCTGCTCAATCAAACGCCAAACTAGTCAACGACCTGGATTTGGTGGTTATAGATCCCGACGGTAATAGCTATCTTGGAAATAACTTCAATTCCGGATTTTCCGTTCTGGGAGGGACCAGTGACAGCCTGAACAACGTCGAGAGAATAAGCATTCCATCGGGCGCTCTAACTAATACAGGACAATGGCTTGTTCAAGTAGTGCACCGTGGTGGCATCGACCAAGATTTCAGCATAGTTGTTACAGGCGATGCATCAATTGTTTCGCGACCAGATATCTATGCTTTCCCAGAATCGATATTCCTTTCATCCCAAACCCCGCTACAGAATGATGTGGTTTCAGTTCGTGTTTCATGGATGAATCAGGGTACTGCTGATGCTGGGGCATTCGATTGGAAACTTGAAGATTTAACAGAGGGTACCACCTTGATGCAGGGGCAATCTAACGGAGTACCCTCAAGCGGAATCGAGACTGAAATAACAACTCGCTCCTTTTCTACAACTGGAATCCATACACTCAAATTAAGTCTTGATATTAATAACGCATTAAACGAGATGAATGATGAATCATCGGGTATTAACAATAACATATTGGAAATTGACATTGAGGTCACTGCGCTTGGTGTGCGAGTGATTCCAATCGACGAGGACGGTAATATTCCAATAAGTGAGGCTGACCGGCAACAGGCAGCAATCAAGCAATTTGATGTTAGAAACGACACTGATATTGATTTCCCTATATCTATTGCCAACGAGGGAACTGGAACCGAGATGGTGACTCTATCTTACACTAACGTGCAGGAGCAGCATCCGATATTCAACTACTACATTTCACCTGAAGATTCTTGGCAAAAAAGTGTTTCACAAACCGGACCTTACGAATTAGCTCCGCAAGGTCAGTCTGGCGATAGTGTGGAAGTATCATTAAATTTTGATAATCTAAATGCTAACCTTGATGACCCTAATAACCCAAGATATGCTAGAGCAGGTACTTTCTATGTCGATGTCACAGTGGCATATCAAACACAGCCTACAGTTTCTCATTCTATTCGACTAACGATAATTATTGATGAAGTTGATGATGTCAAAATTGTAGTAAGTGGCACAACAGGACTTTCTGCCTTGCCCGGCGAATCTGCAACATTCGCTATTTCTGCCTTGAATGTGGGCAATTCGGAAGCGCAATATTCCGTTGAATGTACTTCGGATAATCTGTGGCAAATTATGTTGGGCAGTTCTAATTCTTCTTCTCTTGACTTCGAACCGTTAGACATAGGCAATTATCTGTCGATGCCTGTTCGTATCTTCGTTCCGCCAGTATCAGAAGGCAGCCCTGCAGCAGGTTTTCAAGACACAGTTGAGTGCTTTGTTACATCACCGACTGATCTAACTTTGAATTATTCACAAGTGGTAACTTTGGAAGTTGACGAGCTAAATGGATATACGACTAACCTGCAAAAGAGCGGTGTAGATGTTGGTACCAATCTTGCAGTTCGAGACATAATGTTGGATAGTGGAGAAGAAATCATCCTTGATTATTACGTTATCAATGAAGGTAACATTGACCTCAATCTTGATGTTATAGTTCAACCGTCTAACCCATCTTGGTTTGTAGATGTAATGTATGATGGCTTATCCTACAGTTCCGAGGTTTCAATAAATGTTGCTGCTGGACAATCGCAAATTGTTCAAGTAACGGTTATTTCTCCTAATTCTGCCCTCGAAGGTGAATTTAATCTGCTTAATATCAAAGCCGAAGTATCGAATTTTGACTATGTGACAAATAACACAAGATTGGTAATTATCGACAAATTATCAGTTGACTTAGAATCCCCTGAGCAGATAGTATGTACCTTGTCTGAGGATTACTCCTATGCAAACTTCACTATTACTAATGACGGCAATTCTGTTGCCGCATTAGACTGGTCATATTCATTGCCTCCAGATGGTTGGATTGTCGGATTCGCAAATCCGGTAACTGAACTCGACCCAAGGGAGGTACAGCAAGTAAGGCTTGGAATAATCCCACCTGCCAATCAGCCGATTACCGACAGCGCATTCAAAATTTCAATTTCCGTAACTGCAAGTAACGGAGACCGTCAGATCGATAAGAATGTCTTACTCGACGTACAAATTGTAGAATCAGTTTACGGAAACATAACTCTTGATGACGAATTATTACAACCGCTACTGGGGGTCCCCAAAGGCGACAGTCAATCCACTTCTATTGAGATAAGAAATGATGGAAATACACCTTTCACAGGTGATTTGTCGGTAGTTGTTCTTGATGATAATGGCAACGAAGTCACCGGCTGGAGACCGTCGATAAATCCAGCAACGGTATCAGTAGCGCCTGGCGAAGCAACCGCCGTCCAAGTAAAACTAAATCCTAAGGAAAATGTGAATAGAGGACCTTATTCTGTTGTAGTATCTCTTACTGCCGAGGGTGAGGTCTTGACAACTTTTAGCCTTCAAGCATCATCTTCACCCGCAGAAGGTAACAAAGGATTGTTCAATATAGTGCCATGGTATGTATCCGTAGCAATCGTCGCATCGTTAATCCTGATTGGTGTTGTAGTTTCTAGGAAAATAAAGAACTCGGGTTCGGTAGAGAATGACGATGCTCAATTAGTTACTGCTGAGGCATATGGAGTATTACCGGATGCTGGCAGTCGAAGGGAGAAAGCATTGGATATCGGGATGTCACAAGATGACAAGACCAGTGGTGAGGTGTCTCAAGAAGAGATTGCTGCAGCACTTGCCAAATCAATGGCAGAACAATTTACTCCTCCCCCATCAGCTAATCCATTACCACAAGCGGGGCTTCCGCCGTTAGGAATGCCGCCCAGTGGTATGCCTCCTGCCGGATTACCGCCGGTACCAGGAATTGGAAGAGTGCCGATGGGTATGCCACCAGTAAGTCCGCAAATGAACATTCCAGCACCATTACCTCCACAGCCAAAACCTACTCCTGAAGTAAGGCCAGTTACTCAGACAACGGGTCCACCGTTGCCTGCAACGGGTCTGCCTAGTGGTTGGACAATGGATCAATGGAATGCTTACGGCCACATGTGGCTAGAAAAGAATCAACCTTGAGTGCTACATTCAAATTAGATGAATATCTCGGATAACTATGACCAGCATAGTTTTGTTTGGACCTCCCGGTGCCGGCAAAGGAACACAAGCAGCAAGAATCACAGAATCAACCGGATTGCCACAAGTTTCAACGGGTGATATGTTGAGAGCAGCGGTCAAAAATGGTACTGAAACAGGAATCGCAGCAAAAGAATACATGGATGCTGGAAAGTTGGTACCTGATTCGATAATTATTGAACTCATTAGAGATAGAGTCCAGCAACCCGATGCTAAAAATGGATTAATGTTTGATGGTTTTCCTAGAACTATTCCACAAGCTGAGGCGTTATCCACAATTACTGAAGTCACTCATGTTATTGCAATTGAAGTCCCTGATGGAAAAATAGTCGAACGTATCTGCGGCCGTTTTTCATGCGTAAGTTGTGGGGCGGTATTCCATGACATATTCAACAAAACCACCGTTGAAGGGGTTTGTGACCAGTGTGGTAGCACCGAATTCAAGCGCCGTGCTGACGATAACGAGACTACCGTCTTACAAAGGTTGGGCGCTTATCACGAACAAACATCGCCGTTAGCAAATTGGTATGATGAGCAAGGCATTTTTCATAGAATAGATGGCGATCGTGACATAGATAAAATAACCATTGATATCTTACAGGCTTTGAGTTAATTGGTGATGAAATGGCAACTAAACGGTCGCAAAAAAAGGGTGGTCGTGACCGTCAAAGAAATGCTTCTTTGGTACAATCAGAACTATCTAAAATAGTTGCTGATTCGAGTTCCAACGCACTAATTGTAAGACAAAATGCTGCTACAAATTTACTTGCTTTAAATCGGCGCCACAGACTGAAACTGCCCAAAAATATCTCGCTCATGCTGTGCAAAAAGTGTAATGTGATTTACAACTCAAAGAATTCTAGAACACGAATCAAGCACGGTCAATTAATCAAAACTTGCCTTGAATGCGATTATATTCGTAGGCTTGGTGGAGGGCCAAAATCCCATAGGAGGCGATAATGTGGCTGAAATCCCAAGAAATGTCAAGAAACTCGCGCTGTCTCGAGAACTGAAACCAACAATTAGGGTTGGTAAATCCGGGTTAACAGACAATCTTTTGTCCGAAATCAATGGTCAGTTAGCAAGTAAAAAGATTGTGAAAATAAAAATTAATCGGGGTTTGTTCGAAAAAAGTGACTACGATTCCATATGGTCGCACCTAGCAAACTCGACCAACTCAACCTTAATTTCAAGTCGCGGAAATGTTGGAGTATTGTGGAAACAGTAACGATTTCATACAAAATGCTCAAAGATTCAATGCAGGTGGGTTCGAATAAGGGATGAATTATGCTCAATTTAGTTGACAAGAATAGCCGCTCAAAAAGAATAGCATTTACCTTACTTTTGGTAGTTGGTTGTCTTTCCATAGTTGGCCACACAACTGCAGCGGGTGGCGGTGGTACAGATGTTCACATTGAGCTGAGTATCAAGGACGGAATGGAAAACACAGCAATCGGTGTAGGTCTAGCAATTCTAATATGTGTCTACATACTGATTATCTTTGAAACAGTACATCGAACTTTGGCCGCGGCAGTAGGTGGTATGACGGCCGTTCTGGCGCTAAATTACTTCACCAATGAACCGTCTTTGAGTCTGAAAGCTGTTACTACGATGATTGATTGGGAAACCATTGGATTATTGCTTGGTATGATGGTGATGGTTGGAGTAATTTCACATACTGGGGTGTTTGAATGGTTTGCAGTCGAGGCTTACAAGAAAAGTGAGGGGTCAATTTGGTCACTGGTAGTAATCTTGTGTATTGTTACCGCCGTGCTATCTGCATTCCTCGACAATGTTACGACGATACTTCTGCTTACGCCAGTTACAATTCAACTCGCTAAAGTCCTAGACTTACAACCCGTGCCGTTACTTATAGCCGAAGTGCTGTTTTCGAATATCGGTGGCGCTGCCACAATGATAGGTGATCCACCAAACATCATGATTGGTTCAGGATTGTCTCCAGACGCTATCGAACGGGCAGAAGGTGGAAAATACGCTGAATTGGCTAGCGATGGTGTTAACTTTAACGATTTTATTATTGAAATGGCACCGGGAATATTGATGACTGTTGTGCCAGCATTTATGCTGCTTAAATGGATGTATAGGGATGAATTCTCCGGAAAGAGAATTCGCGATGTAGCAGAGTTGGAGTCTAAGTATGGAATTAAAGATGCCAAGATGCTAACCACAAGTGGTTTCATTTTAGGATTGGTAATTCTCGGGTTTTTCCTACATCCAATAACGCACATGCCAGTTTCATGGATTGCACTGGGAGGTGCTCTAATCATGCTCTTGGCAACTAATAGGCACGAACTGGAAGAGCCACTTGAAGAGGTGGAATGGACTACATTACTGTTCTTTGCCGGCCTGTTCGTACTAGTTCACTCGCTGCAATACATGGGTGTAATCAACTTCATTGGAGAATATGTAGAGAGAGCAATCGTTTACTTCCCTCAGGGCGAAGGTGGCATAATTAGGCTTACTGCAGCCATGCTGATTCTTTTATGGGTTTCAGCAATTGCCTCAGCATTCATAGATAATATTCCTTACACCGCGACGATGATTCCTATCGTCTTACAAATCTCTCAAGGCGCTAACGTCGATTTGGGGCCACTAATTTGGGCTCTGGCTTTCGGTGCCTGTTTGGGTGGCAATGGTACCCTAATCGGTGCTTCAGCCAACGTTGTGATGGCAGGAATGTCTGAAGAAGCAGGTTATCCAGTATCATTCAATGAATTCTTCAAGGCAGGATTCCCAATGATGATACTCACTACCGCAATTGTCTCTCTGTACATGGTTCTTGTCTACGCAGTAGGCGGTGGAGGCGCAGGTTGGAAACTTGCCTTAGTAGGAATTACCATGATAGGCATAATCTACCAAGTTTACCGAGGTAAATCAAAGGGGAAAAATTTGGCAGAATCTTTGGTAGACAACGATATTGATGAACTCAAGGAATTAGCAGAAAGCAAAATCAGCAAAGCTAAAGGCGTCGTTGCAGGTATTTCTGAGTCCGAATAAGCGAAATTGTGACCTTTTTAGCGTACACTTGAAAGGCTATGTGCTATTGGTATAATTAGGGCTGGTCATGTTCGAGTGTAGCATTTGTGGACTGTTATCGCTCAATGCTGTATCTTGCCCAGCGTGTGGTAGTCAAAATCTGAAGGATTTATCAGCGCTTGACTCCGACAGTGATGATTTACCGTCCGAGATTCCAGGTCTCGATGATGCTGCACAGTCTTGGCATGATTTGGAAGGCGTAGATGAGGAAGTTACTGTCGACAGCAGTAACACAGAGTCGAGTACAAAAGATGGCAACCTTCCGTTTGGTTTTTCTGGCGCTTCCAATATTCAAGAATCAAGGTTACCATTTGGAATTGGTAGTCATGCAGAAGGTATACCATTTGACAATGATGCTCAATTGCAACCCGTCGATGGTAATGAAGGAGAGTTTGAAACACATTCTGAAGTTTCATCATCAAGAGAGGCTTCAGGTGAAGCAATTCATGATGATTCAACCTCTACTCATATAGATGCCAATGAACCAATAACCTTGGCAATTGAAAGCAATCCTGTGCCACGAAGAAGTGTTGATGAGCCACGACAAGATCTTGCAGAAGTTGTCATCAAGCGTCAAAATCCGCTTAGAATTCAGCCGATAATCCAAACTGATACGGAACACAATGAAGCAGATGTTGACGCACCATTGCCTACTAATTTCGAGTTGCCAAATGAAGAAATCGATGCCATACCAGATGAATGGCGGATAACAGCAATCGAGGCAAATATGGATGAAATATACTCAACCGAAAATGCCGTCGTAGAAGTAGTTCATCAGTATGAGGAGGATGTTGTAGTATTTGAGCACAAAGAGCAAGAACTCTATGCGGCTCCTCAAGCAATTGATTTGGATGATTCAAACATACTTTCCCTGGAACTTCATCCGGCAAGAGCGATGGATGTTGACCTCTCAAGTAATCCAGAATGTAGAGATGACTTGGATTCTGGTTATTTCGCCATTGCAAAGAATAGTTGGGCTGAGGCAGCAATAAAATTTCAGCAAATTGCAACACGCATGCCAGGTGATTCTGCAGTGTACAACAACTATGGCTTGGCATTATTGCAAAGAGCGATAGAAATGGCAAAAAGTTCTGATGAATCCGTTCAAATTCTTGCTGAATCACAGTTTGAATCAGCGATTTTAGCGCTCCGTGAAGCCGCAAAATCAGCACCCAACGAGCCGATTATTTTGCTTAACCTTGCTCACGCTTTACTGGTTAGCGGACGGTCTGAAAAAGCCTTGAAAATTATCACAGTACACAATGCAAAACATCCAAATTCGGTAGAAGGAATAAATCTCGAAGCAGCAACACTAGTTAGTATTGGCCAAAGTGTCAATGCGAAAACAAAATTGTCTAAATTTAGAGGAGATGCAATAGTTGACGAAAATCTCGCTAGACTGTTGTAAATTTGGCTAAAAATTGGGTTTTGCTCCAAAATAGCAAAAACGCTGTACGGAACTATTTTTTTCAGACCCTAATTAGGCGGATAAACCGATTTATTCATATACAGGTTGTAGGTCGGTTGCTTGCTTAGCACCTTGGCATGCCTATGTCGGGGGAAGGGCTGAGGAGGACCAACCCAGAGGAGTTGGTCTT
>DAHU01000057.1:0-514 GCA_002495945.1 Euryarchaeota archaeon UBA13 | reverse complement strand
TGTGGAAGCCGAATTGGCATGAATTAGATACCGAAGGGTTACTCGCATGGTGTGGTAACATACATGTGATGCTACAACCCAACTGGGGGATCGCTCGGCTCGAGTGCCGATGAAGGTCGTGACAAGCTGCGATAAGCTGCGGGGAGGTGCATGAATACCATGGATCCGCAGATTGCCGAATGGGACTTCCCGAATAATCGCGATGCGATGGGGAACCCTCCGAATTGAAGCATCTTAGTAGGAGGAGGAAATGAAATCAACAGAGATTCCGTAAGTAGTGGCGAATGAACACGGAATAGGACAAGCCGAATCCCGAAACGAAAGTGAGGGAGATGTGGTTGGCAGTCTTTTGTCTAAGTCATGGAAGGTGAAGTTGCCTGGAATGGCACATCCATAGAGGGTGAAAGTCCCGTAACCGTACATGATATGACCACGTGACTGTCAAAGAGTAGCATGCGTTGGAAATCGCGTGTGAATGTGGGAGGCAGATACTTCCAATCCTAAATACAACTCG
>DAHU01000090.1:499-5577 GCA_002495945.1 Euryarchaeota archaeon UBA13 | reverse complement strand
CGCAAACGACCTTCAGTCTATGATCGACGAGACGTACATACCCGAGATCTTGTGTCGGAAATGTCTCTCAAAGGGTTGTCAAAAACCGAAATGGAGAATTGGTTACAGGAATTAGAAATTAGCGATGATGTCGAAGCGGTTTATCAGAAAACAGGCGGTCATCCACTTGCTTTGGAGTTGTTCGAATTATACGGTCAGTCTGTCCATGTTGATTGGTTGCAGTTTATTGACGATGAGATATTATTCAAATTACCAGAAAATGAAAAGCACTTGTTGACGGTATTGGCTAATTTTGACAAACCGGTTCCTTGGGAAGAACTGGCGAGACAAGCAGGGTGGACAGGTTCTCCGCCAAAAGGGTTAATTTCGTACGGTATGTTGATTGAGTTTGACCACGGAATGTGGCTCCATGAGGCACTGCGCGAGCGTTTGCTAAGAGATATCCAGTAAGTTGACTCAGAAATCGTCAGCAGTCATGTGCTGGTCAATCCAGTTCAATAGTGCGGGCTTTGGCATTGCGCCGCTTTGCCTGCCGACGAGGTTTCCATTGTGATATAGGAATAGTGCTGGGATTCCTCTTACGCCAAGTTTGGCCGCATTGGCTGGGTTTGAGTCTGTATCTACCTTAGCAATTAAAATTTCACGCTCACCGGCGACTTGCTCGAGCACTGGAGCTAGCGCTTTGCATGGTCCGCACCAAGGAGCCCAAAAATCGACTAGAACCCATTCACTATCCTTGATTGAATTCTCATACTCTGAATCGTTAACTGCTCTAACTTCACCCATGTTCTCACTATAGACCCCTACGACAGGAGCATTAAGAGACTTTGTGCGACAGAAAATACAATTTTTTACACAATGCTCATGAGAAACCGTTGGTTGGAATGGATTGTTCTGACATGATAATCGCGCCGAGTATCCTGACCGCTGACCTCTCAAATTTGGCTGAATCTTGTCAACAAGCAATAGATGCAGGCCTCGACAGACTTCACTTAGATGTCATGGATGGCAATTTCGTGCCAAATATGACGTTTGGCCCACCAGTGATTAAATCCCTTCGAGAAAGTCTGTCAAAAGATATCATTTTCGACGCTCATTTGATGATTAGCAATGCTGAAGAGTGTTACATGGATTATGTTAATGCTGGTTGTGACCACATTTCTGTTCACGTCGAGGCAGTAACTCATTTACACAGGTTGGTTACCGCTATCAGAGATGCCGGTGCGACTGTCGGTGTCGTTCTCAATCCATCAACTTCAATTGAGTCAATTACTGAAATTCTACCTGACCTTGACTTGGTACTAATTATGAGTGTAAATCCTGGCTTCGGTGGACAATCCTTCATTAGTTCAGTAGAAGGGAAAATCAGGCGATTGAAGTCTTTGATTGATAATCAAGTGGCAAACGGTGGAAGGCCAGTGCAAATTCAGATTGATGGTGGCATAAAAGCTCACAACATCGCCATGGTTGGCGAGTGGGGTGTATCAAATTGCGTGGTTGGCTCCGGATTATTCAATGACCGAGGAACCATCAAAGAAAATTTACAAATTTTACATACAGCCCTTGAAGTATGACACAGCGATGGTGACAATGTGCGCATCCTTGTTGTATCTTTGGTGTATCCATTACCGACAAATGTTGCCCGCGGCACATTTGTCAGTGATAACGCCGCCGTATTAACGTCATTAGGTCATGAGGTCAAAGTCATAAATCCGTTACCAAGGATGCTGAAGTACCAAGAATCAAGGCGCTCAACACTTACTGGAGTGGCCAAAGCACCAACAAACTTTGAGCACGGCGAGGTGAGTGTCTTTGCTCCGCGGTTTTGGGGACTCCCCGGTCACCCTTATCCATCATTGACAATCAGAAGTATGAGAAAAATCTCCAAAAGCGTTACTAAATGGTTGTCTGATTGGCGACCAGAATTGATTGTTTGTCATACAATATGGCCGGTATCTGAATTGGCTAATCGTCTTGCTAAGCAGTGGCAGATACCCTGGGTTGCAGTAGTCCATGGCCATGACTTCGATGTTGGTTTGCAAGACAAAAATACTAGCAATCACATCTTAAGATTAGCCAAACAAGCCGATCAAATCATCACGGTTTCACAACGCTTGGCAGACGTAGCAAAAGATTGTGGAATTACTAATCATTCTGTGATAAAATGCCATACTGCTGTGGAGGAGGAATGGCAAACTAAACCAAAAAATTGGCGTGGACGCTGGCGCAAAGAAAAATTGGATATACTATTCCCAGCCGATCCAAGAAGACCAGAAAAGAATCATTATCTTGCCTTACAAACTTGTGAAGAATTAGAGACGAGGGGTTGGATAGTTGGTGTCACGACACTACGGCAACAACCACGAACCATTGTCTGGGACCGTATGTTAGTGGCCAATGTCACTTTGATAACCTCAAATCGAGAAGCATCACCATTGGTCGCTAGAGAATCATTAATTTGTGGTACTCCAGTGGTTTCTGTTGATGTAGGTGATGTGGGGAATTATTTGCCAGAGTTTTGTTTAGTTGCAGAATATGAACCAAAAAAATTAGCTGACGCCATTGAATCGGTACTGAAGCATGACTGGCAAGAGGGATTTGAATTGCCAGAAGAATACTCTTTTGCTTATGTCAAGAATCAGTGGCAATCACTGATTTCCAACCTCTTGGAACAAACATGAATAACACCAAACCACTGAGTGCGATTAGTGAATTTGTAATGAAACCGATACAGGTTATTGAGGCTAAAACAATACTAGCTGTGAACTCGGTTTTTCGCTGTCTTACAATCACCCAAAGTTTTGCTAAATGAAGCGATGCAAGCAATAGAAATGCTGAGGAAATAGTTGATGCAATAGCAGCACCATACAAACCGTTGGAGTCAGAATCTACCATCGAACCAATTAATAGGAATCCTGTAACTGTTGCAAAAACTACTACTAAGCCAATAAACAAGGTGAATTTCCACGGATTTTCTCCAGCTTGGAGTGCCGTATAACTTGGGGTAGCGAGTAAAGTCAAGCACCACCCAATTAGTAAAATCATAAACAAATCAACGGCTGAAGCACCAAGACTTCCGTCGGTGTATTGCGATGGAAATGCTATCGGTAGCAAATAATGGATTAGTAGCGCTCCACCAAATAATCCAACTGGCAATAAACCGAAACACAGATCGAGCGACTTCTCGATGGAGGCAAAGAATTTGACATCATCGTTTCTGCGTTGTCCTAGAATAGGGAGTAAGGCTGCGCGCATTGCTTGAGGGACCACTAATCCTGCTAGCCATGCAATTTGAGCGACATGAAATAATGCTGCGGCATCAACGCCAATCATCCCAGCGACAATGAACTTTTCAATTCTGATTACATATGGTAGAATTCCCAAGGTTATAGCAAATGGTAGGGATTGAAGGATTAGTGATTTATTGTCCGTCCAACATTCACCCAAATCCTCCCAATTGGCTTGTTTGCTCGGCCTCCTCAATCTCACACTAGCAAACCAAAGCGCAGAAACTAAGCCACTCAGTGCTCCTATCAAGAATGCAAGGGCATAACTTTCAACTGAACTACTGCCAAGATAATACAAAATAAGATAGCCAATCATGGCGCAACATCGTTCGATAACCTTGGTCCAAGCTTCCATCCAAGCATAACCTGCTGCACGCAGGCCGGAGCGCGGCGCATAGGAAAAAATGTGGGCAAGAGCAACCAACATACAGGTGATTACAACCGGTAAGAATGCGCTCCAATCATCTACCAGTAGAGTCACGCCAACAAGAGAAATCAAAACAAATGGTATCATACATATTGCCTGGATACGGTATATGCGCCAAATTGCATCCCATATTTTAGCAACAGAATTTGCGCCATCCCTGGTTAGAATTGTTGGTAGGCCTAAGTCGATAATTAGGAAGGTTGTCGCAAATATATCCAAGGCGATGATGAATATTCCATAATCCTCAGTGATAAGAGCCCGAGTCAGAACAATTTGGCCTATCAAAGCAAGGAATACTGCGATAATATCGGCACCGATTAACCAGCCGGAGTCTCTACCCATGTTTAATTCGCGACCAGTTTCCTGTTCAACTGGTTCGGCCATAATGCTGCCTTAGCCTACTTCATTTGAAGCATACTCTATACCACATGTTCAAATGATGGTTTTGTAAGCCCTTAACGAGGTGCGAGCATGGTTGAGGCTAGTTGGATTGAATCTGAAGTTTTGAAAGCAGTGCCAAACGCAGTGGTCGAAGTGATTGATTTGCACGGTTCCGGCGACCATTTCCACGTCAGGGTAATCTGTGAAGACTTCGAGGGTGTAAGGCCACTACAACGTCAAAAACAGGTTCTTGCGGTAATGAAGCAACACATCCCACATCCAATTCACGCGCTTGACTTGAAGTGTATGACACCAAAGCAAGCAGAAACAGCAGGTGACACAGCATTTGACCCTCACGGTGGTGGACAAGGAGTTCACATTAAGCGAATCATGAGAAATAAGGAGTGAAAAATATGGATTGGACAGAAAAAGAATTGCAAGCAATAGTCGACGAACATGCCTTGGTATTGTTCATGAAAGGAACGCCAAATAATGCACAGTGTGGATTTTCTAACCGAGCCGCACAGGTATTGCAACAACTTGGAGAACCATTTGCTGCGGTCAATATTCTGACTGACCCAAGAGCTATTCCATCAGTATGTGCTTGGTCGGATTTCCCAACTATGCCACAAGTTTTCGTGCATGGAGAACTCATTGGCGGCTCTGATATTGCTCTTGAGATGCTACAAGATGGTAGCCTAAGAGAAATGTTTGATGCTGGTCGTCAATAATCAAACTGGTTTGCCAACAGCGTAAGTTTGCCAACCCGCTTTATCGAGCGATTCTAGATCAAGAACTCTTCTTCCATCGTAGATTAGTGGAGTTCTCATTTGACCAAGCAATTTCTCCCAGTCGAGATTCAAACAGGCTTTGTGAGCAGTAACTAAAACGGCTATATCGTAACCCTTTGCATCTGCAATATCAGAAATCACCTCAACACCTTCCGGATATTCACCAAAGTCAATGTGTGGGTCCCAAGTTCC
>DAHU01000090.1:0-153 GCA_002495945.1 Euryarchaeota archaeon UBA13 | reverse complement strand
CAAAGTCTCTGCTAATGGTTCAGCAGGTGTCTCTCTTGGGTCGCCAACCTCAGCTTTGTAAGACCAACCAAGTAAGAGTACTCTTGCATCACCGGCCGGAACTCCAGCATTCCACATCAAGTCACTTAGTACACCCGCAACATGGCTTGGCAT
>DAHU01000041.1:3053-9038 GCA_002495945.1 Euryarchaeota archaeon UBA13 | reverse complement strand
AAACCAATGACTGATGAAACTAAGGAAAAATTAGCGGCGTTTTGTCATGTTTCACCCGACGCAGTTATGTCGACCCACGATGTTCCAAATATCTACCACGTGCCACTAATGTTAGAAGCACAGGGATTGTGTAATATTCTGGGTATTGACTGTAATAAAACACAATTGCTAACCCAATGGCGAGAAATGGCATATGATTTAGACACGTTAACAGAAGATGTCACAATAGCCATGGTTGGCAAGTATACTGATTTATCAGATGCATATCTTTCGGTTATCAAAAGTCTCCAGCATGCCGCAATGAAAGTTAGGCGAAAACTGTCAATAAATTGGATTGAAGCAAGCCACTTAGAAGTAGAGTGGCAAGAAAATAGTGGTGATGAATACAAAGCAGCATGGCAAGATTTGAAGGATTCAAATGGGGTTTTAGTGCCTGGTGGATTTGGTGATCGTGGTATTGAAGGGAAAATTTTGGCGGCAAAATACGCTAGAGAAAATAATGTACCCTACCTAGGAATTTGTTTAGGATTACAAGTTGCAACCATCGAATTTTGTCGAAATGTGTTAGGAATGTCCGGCGCTAACTCCACAGAATTTGATGAAAATGCCGAATATCCGGCGGTGATTTTTATGCCAGAGATTTCCAAAACCCACCTTGGTGGAACTATGCGTTTAGGCAGTAGACCCACGCTCTGGCAAGTTGATGATTGCCATATCAAACGCCTTTATGGCCCCGGAGATTCCGTCGATGAAAGACATCGACACAGATATGAGGTTAATCCAGATATTATCGGCGATATAGAGGATGCGGGGTTGAAGTTTGTTGGCAAAGATGAAACTGGCCAACGTTGTGAAATTTTTGAATTGGCGGGGCATCCCTACTATGTTGGCGTACAATACCACCCAGAATTCAAGTCGAGGCCGGGAAGACCAAGCCCCCCTTTCCTCGGATTATTGATGGCTGCATCTGGCATCGATATATGATTAGATATCTGCTACGCGAATTACTCTTGTTGTACGATATCCCTGTAACATTTTAACGAATTTACGTTGCTTAAATTCATTGTCCAAGGATTCCTCTCCAGTATCGATTCTAACATTTGATAGCCCAGTCAGTTTACCCGGCGTCGCAACGCCTAAAATAGACTCAATACCAATTATTCTCAGTACCTCAGGAGATAATTGCAAGTTGCCGCGACCAATCAAAAATCCTTGGCCACCCATTGGTGAAAGAAGGAGAAGTTTGTTCCCGCTGTGTGTTGATAAGATTTTGATTAATTCTTGTTCGTTAAGGTCATTATACACTTTGTCTTGATATTGGATATCAATGCCGAGAAGAGTTAGTTCTTGACCTATCAGCTCACCAATTAGTCGAAGTGTACCACCGCTACCCCAAACTACCATGAGTTCGGGATCATTGATGATTAATTCATTAATATGGCTGGCCAACCCTTCGATAATTTCTGCTTCCGACGACCTCTCAACCTGCTGTTTAGCACCTTGCATGAATCGGGGGCTTGCTGGGGTTAATGCTTCACCATACATTCGAACTTTCCATTGACCAGTTAGATAAATTTCTTCATCCAAATCCATAACTTCGGTAATAGATGACATTAAATCACCAATAACAAATGAAAAAAGGACCTCTGCGGCTGCATTTGGAGTGGTTGCAAAGCAACCTGAGTGCATTTTTACGCCCCCTGGGACACCAATTAATGGGATTTTAACCTCTCCTAAGGTGTTGACAATATCCCTAGTTGTTCCGTCGCCACCAGCGTACAGGATGACGTCAACCTCGTGCTCAATCAGTTGCGACACTAGACTGCTGGTATCATCGGCACTTGTTGAGTCGGGAGTTTCTCCCAATGAGGTGTAATCATTGGTAATCCAATCGCCACCCATTCGACCGTCCCATGCCAATAATGTTGGAGACATCCCCGCTCTATTCAGCGACGAATTTAGTAGTTCAGCAAACCTATCTAAGCAGAGGGCCATTCTAGGCCCTGCCCGGTCTTGTGCACCTGCTTTTCTCGCTTCTTTGGCTCGTCCATCACTACCCTTGAAGCCAAGTTTGCCACCCAATCCGGCATCAGGATTGACAACAATGCCAACACGCATGTCTGTTCGTATTACTGATACTTCATGAAGTTCTGTCTCAACAGTTGAGCAATTTGACAAAGATTTCATTTGTCATTAATCGATGTAGGTATATGAGCAGTGGTGATTCGCCCCCCAACCTAAAGGATGTTCTTGACAAAAATTTCGCGGAATTAAAAATTGGTGAGGAAAAGTTCGAAGACGTCGTGGTTGCAAGTGAAACGGTTGCTCCGGAAAAAAGAAAAATAATCTACCAAGAGCGTTATTCTGCTGACAATCAGACGGGTAGTTTTGTTGCTAAGCCAATAAGCGCCACAAAAAAACTGATTGAGAAGCCACATGATGTAAAAGAAGAAACTGTTGATGTTGTACATGAGGAGAATGAAGTAAGTCCTGCTCCCGAGATTGTTGATTCCCCTGTATCAAAAATTGGTGATGATATAGTAGTGGAATGGTAATCTCTTATTGATAATGAATATCATTATCTTTATGTCCCTCCTCAAGTTGCGAAAATCATGGAAGGCTATGGCAAGACTGGTAAGGATGTGAAATGCCCTGTGATGCATGGATCTATGACAAATACAAACTACGGAATGACAAATAAAGATTGGTGGCCAAAACAACTTGACCTCACAATTCTTCACCAACACGATAAAAAATCAAACCCGATGGGTGAAGATTTTGACTATCGAAAAGAATTCAAGAATCTTGATTATCAGGCGTTAAAGAAAGATTTGCACGCGCTAATGACTGATAGTCAAGACTGGTGGCCTGCTGATTATGGCCATTATGGTGGATTTTTCATAAGAATGACTTGGCATGCCGCTGGAACTTACAGAACTGGTGACGGTCGTGGTGGCGGAGGTACCGGAGCACAACGGTTCGCACCATTGAACAGTTGGCCTGATAATGGAAATTTAGACAAGGCAAGACGACTATTATGGCCGATTAAACAGAAATACGGCAATGCGATTAGTTGGGCTGATTTGCTAATCTTAACCGGAAATATTGCCATTGAATCAATGGGCGGCCCAGTATTTGGATTCGGTGGAGGAAGACCAGATATCTGGCATCCTGAAGAGGATATTTACTGGGGTGCTGAAGATGAATGGTTGGGAGATAATAGGTACGGCGATACCAGGCAAGATTTACAGAACCCGCTAGCTGCTGTTCAAATGGGTCTCATCTATGTTAATCCACAAGGACCAAATGCAAACCCCGACCCATTGTTAAGCGCTCAAGATATTAGAGAGACATTCTCAAGGATGGCGATGAATGACGAAGAAACTGTGGCACTAACCGCTGGAGGTCACACCTTCGGTAAGGCTCACGGAGCCAGCCTCGAAGACCACAAAGGACCGGAACCAGAAGGTGCTGGACTTGAGCAACAAGGCTTCGGATGGACCAGTGATTATGGTAGTGGAGTTGGTAGAGATACGATTACCAGTGGTATCGAAGGTGCATGGACACCAAACCCAACTCAATGGGACAATGGTTATTTTGATATGTTATTCAAATATGAGAATGATTGGATTTTGGAAAAGAGTCCAGCAGGTGCTCATCAATGGACTCCGGCAAACCCTGATGAGGCTGACATGGCGCCTGACCCTGAAGATGCTTCATTGAAGGTTCCAACGATGATGACAACCGCTGATATGGCAATGATAAGAGATCCAGAATACAGAAAGATATCGAAGAGATTCCATGAAAATCCAGATGAGTTTGGCGATGCTTTTGCAAGGGCATGGTTCAAACTACTGCACAGAGATATGGGTCCAAAAGTGAGGTATTTGGGTCCAGATGTACCTGACGAAGAGTTAATTTGGCAAGACCCGGTAAATCCGGGCCCAGTAAATTATGATGTTGAAGCGGTAAAATCTGCAATTAAAGGCTCTGGACTGAGTGTTACTGAGATGGTAGAGACTGCATGGGCAAGTGCATCGACATACAGAGGTTCTGATATGAGGGGTGGTGCAAATGGTGCAAGAATCAGACTATCACCACAGAAAGATTGGGAGGCCAACAAACCGGAACAGTTAGCAAGAATACTGTCGGTTCTGCAAAATATTGCTGATAATAACGGTGCCAGCCTCGCCGATACAATCGTCCTCGCCGGAAATGTTGGAGTTGAAATCGCTAGTGGAATGGAAGTAGCATTCCATCCTGGTCGAGGTGATGCTACTGAAGAGCAAACTGATGCTGCATCTTTTGCTGTTATGGAACCATTAGCTGACGGTTTTAGAAATTTCTTGAAAACAAATTATGCTGTGACGCCGGAAGAAATGATGCTCGATAAGGCGCAATTATTGGGCTTAACGGCACCAGAAATGACTGTACTAGTTGGTGGATTAAGGACGCTTGGAGTGAGTTCGGATGATCGAGGTTTATTCTCATCAGACAATAATAACCTATCCAATGACTACTTTACCACCCTACTAGATATGGGTGTTAAGTGGAAGCCAACTGGAAGTAATTCTTATGATGGTATTGACCGCTCCACTGGGGAGGTTTTGAGAAGAGCATCAAGAACCGATTTGGTTTTTGGAAGCAATTCTCAACTAAGGGCAATTGCTGAAGTGTATGCGCAAAATGATAACAAGCACAAGTTCAAAACGGATTTTATCGCAGCATGGACTAAGGTCATGAATTCTGATAGATTCGATTTGGAGTAAGGTTCGAAAATGATGAATAAACAGAAAAAGCGCCGTTTAACATGGCAAAAAGAGATGGTTTTCGAGGCCGTTATGAATAGCGACTCCCATCCCTCTGCGGGCGACATATATGCAATTCTTGCTGACTCCGGAATAGGAATCGCAACAATCTATCGGCAACTTTCAAACCTTGTAGAAGATGGCAAGATTGGAAGTTTTGAGTTTCAAGGTGAAGTACGTTACGACCCAGTAATGCAACCTCACGCTCACATAGTATGCTCGAAGTGCAACAGAATTTGGGATGTAGAACTGCCGGCAGAAATTCGTGATTTTGCCCCAATGAATGAGTCGTTCGGAGATTTTGAAATTGATTTAACCTGGAAAGGCGTATGCAATGATTGTAAATAATTTATACAATATTAAAAATGGTTAGTGCTGACAACAAATCATGCGAACTGCCGTAGTAACAGGCGCTAGTAGAGGAATCGGTTCTGAATTTGTTGTTAGACTACTTGATGCTGGTTGGTGTGTATATGCGGGATACAGATCGGATATGCACAGGCTTGAATTAATTCAAAACAAAAATTTGATTTGTCACCAGCTTGATGTTACAAATAACGATTCAATAAACGATTTTGTTAAGCGAATTGATGGAAATGTGGATTTATTAATTAATAATGCTGGTGTTCCAGATGGGCGCTGGCGTAATTTGAAGGAAATTGATGATGAATGGATGTTAGAGGTGTTGAATATCAACTCTGTGGGTCCTGTACGTATGGTTAAGGCGCTATATGATAAAATGAGTCATGATTCTATGACTACTGTTGCCATGATTAGTAGTTTAATGGGTTCGATTGATGATTGTCATTCGGGCCGTTCTTATGCTTACCGAGCTTCAAAAACAGCACTAAACATGCTTAGTGTAGCGATGAAAAAAGAAGCAATAGAGGACAATATATCATTTTTAATTTTGCATCCAGGTTGGGTAAAAACTCGAATGGGTGGTGAGCATGCCCCGGTTGAACTAACTGATAGTGTACAAGGAATGCTAGATTTGATCAATTCTCATGATATCGAGAATTCTGGTAGATTTGTGCAATATGATGGTGTTGATTTACCGTGGTGAATGAGGGTACACCACTGCTAACAATGGTGATAAAATCGCCAAATGATGCAATAGCATCGATAAATGAACAATTTACGCCATTAGTAAATACCCTCTCAATGCTTTGTTCGT
>DAHU01000041.1:882-2632 GCA_002495945.1 Euryarchaeota archaeon UBA13 | reverse complement strand
GAATCATGAGAAAACATTAGAGTTAATCTGTGACAATAATGAAATTATACTCAAAGATTTGTTAAACCAATCGTGTTTTGATGGTGACTTAATAAATTGTAGTAGCAAAAAAGATTTGCAATCAAACCTCAATTTGTGGTTGAGTTTGGTCTTCAGTCAGTAAAACAATGAACAGCAAGTCAGCGAACCGTCTGCAGCCCTAATTTCACTAAAATCTAGTTTGATAGTTTCAAGGCCTAAATTGGTAAGGGTTTTCTCAACCTCGGGATAGCCTTCAGCAACCAATACTTTTTGCCCTGGCAGGCCAATTGTATTACATCCATAGGTTTCCTCGGGTGGCATCCATATCACTTTACATCCATTTGGTAAATCTCCGAAGGCATCCTTAGGAAGATATCCTTCTGGAGCTAATATTATCTCGTCTGTTGGAGTTGAGGCTATACTGGTTAAGTGCAATGCCTGCTCGGGAATATCTATTACTCTTAGTTCATGACCTAAGTGGGATAATAAATCTCTTAATTCTTCAATTCCTAAATCATTAGTTCTTGTGGAACGCCCTACAAAGAAAATATCGCCTAATCGAAGTATGTCTCCACCATCCATTCTTGCATCACCACTCATACGGCAAATTTGAGCGCCCCCCATTTCTCTAACAAGGAAGTCTGCAATTGGAGGTTGTTCATTTACCCTTGACGGATGTCCGGGAACTGGTAACAAAACGTGGCCATCAATTATCACAGCTTGATCTTCAACAAACAGACAATCCGGGTGGTTATGGTCTGCTTCGAGCATGAAAACTTCGATACCTGCAGATTCTAATGCTGATTTATACGCGTTGTGCTGTTTTCGTGCAGTCTCGATATCTTTGGGCCCGGTTCCGAAGAATTTGGCTAAAGCGGAATGATAAGAATCGGGTATGGCTCTTATCAGCGCCCTCGCTTTTTGGTCCAAACGAACCGTTGCCATGATTAAATCCCGAAGTTAACACCACTTAATGCTTAGCCCAATACAGGAAATCGATTTCTTGAATCCGGAAATTGGTTAACTATCAGCGTCTGCTTCGGCTACTAAATTTAGAATGTCTTCCTTAACTAAGTCGATAATCCAATCATAATCTCCCCACCAAATTCGCTGATTTCCTTTATGATCAAGTAACACAGTTCCTGTAGAATGAGCGATGTTGTAGTCGTATGAAGATGGATGGTGGCGTCCTGATGTATTGGATTCAGTAGTGTTTTCTTCGATTTTAAAACCGACTTCGAAGTCATTCCACACTTGAGTTAATGTAGCCATATCTTGGGAATTTTGTTGGGTGTCTAAAACTGTTAAATGAGTCCAATTTGATTTTGTAGACTCCTTCCATTCTTCTAATACTGTAGTATTGTCGCGCCATGGGTCCACTGTTATCGTGATAAACTCGATTTTATCGAGCATTGTTTGGTTTAGGCTCTCATGAATATGACGTAGATTATAGGTAACAACTGGACAAATGTCATAACAATTAGTGAATAAAAACGCAATTACTGTCACTTTTCCTTCCGTATTTTCTTGAAAATTGTAAGAGGTATTGTCGCTTGTGAGTAAGGTAAATTCAGATATAGAATTGCCTGAAGAAATTATTTCTCCATGGTAAATTGATTCAGAATCTCCGTCATTATTGACACAGCCAGGAAGAATAAACATTATGCTGAGAAATAAAGTTAGAATTGTTCGTTTCATTTTCTGCACCTCATACATTTGTCCCTAAATA
>DAHU01000041.1:0-476 GCA_002495945.1 Euryarchaeota archaeon UBA13 | reverse complement strand
GCCCACAAAAATGGAACCCATGAAAATTCATAGAAGTCTGATTCGAGGATAATTCCGTCATCCCCATGCGGCAAGAACCACCCCACAGTAGCTTCAGCATAGGTGCCAATTCTGTCATCTGGATTGGTTGGAGAGACTAGAGTCTCAATATCTAAGACCCACAAACCAGCATGGTAATGTGAAACATAAAGTCTACCATCCCAGCCACCACCATGACTTTGGTCTGTTGTTTCATCGGTTTCAAAATATGCGCTATCTAAGTTGTGTGGTGAAAATAATAGCCACTCATCGGGATCTGGATTTATCTCACAATCTGCGCCATAACAATGGTCCTCAGCCCAAGGAATTTCCCAATCTCTGATTAATTTGGGTTGAAATTTAAGTTGGCCATCTATGTAAGTATAGTCTGTGGTGTCCAAGAGATAGATTATTCCTGTACCAACTGATGTTGATAATACTTCAACAGCTGCAGTTGT
>DAHU01000029.1:2580-4729 GCA_002495945.1 Euryarchaeota archaeon UBA13 | reverse complement strand
GTCCCTGTTAGTGAACTAGAATCAAGGCAAAGAGAACTTGCAAACAGGTTGGCAAGGGAGGGTCATGAAGCAGCATTAATACAAACACCAGTGGATTTGTATTACTATGCAGGTGGACGACAAAATGGCTCCCTTTTGATAAGCGCCACCGGAGAAGCAAGATTTTTTGTTCGCCGTTCACTATCTAGGGCAATTTATGAATCGGGTGGTAGTGATTCTCCACACAGTGTTGAAAAATTCCCCAGAATGTCAACCTTCACTGAAGATATTGGCTGTAAACCTTCAATGCAGTTTGGAGAACTACCACATGGTTTTGCAACAAGATTTGCATCAAAAATTGGTGCTACAATGGATTGTACGCAAATAATTCATTCTCAAAGAGAAGTGAAGAGTGCGTGGGAATTACAAATGATGAGCGATGCTGCGGATATCCAAATGGCTATGTTTGAAGCTGTCGAGACGGTAGGCGGGGAAGGTGTTAGTGAAATTGAACTGGTTGCAGCAGCAGAAGCGGTTAGTAGAGCTGCTGGATTTGGAGGCAATGTCCAGATGCGAAGATTCCCATTCCAATGCGACAGAGGAGTAATTGTTGCGGGAAGAGCAGGTGGGGTACCGTCATTCTTTGATTCAGCAATAGGCGGCACGGGTCCCCATCCAATGTCATCGATGGGTAGTGGATTTACGAAAATTAAGCCAAATGAACCTGTTTTAGTAGACTTAGTTCACGTTCACAGAGGATATGTAGTCGACACGACAAGAATGTATGTTGCAGGCAAATTATCCAGTCTTTGGGAAGAAAGGCTTGAAGATTTGCTGGCCGTCAAAGAGGAAGTCGTTGATGTTCTCGATCAGGGTCTGAGTTGTTCAGATGCCTGGAAAAAAGGATACCAATTAGCCAGTGAACTTGGCCATGCGGATAATCTGATGGGCATGTCTCCAGACCAATCTAAATTTTTGGGGCACTCAGTGGGTTTACAACTAGATGAAACACCAGTTGTTGCCGAAGGATTTGACTCGCCACTTCCAATTGGAGGCGTTATGGCAATTGAACCAAAGGTTGTGCATGAAGATGGTAGTATTGGTAGTGAGGACACCTGGGTCAGAGATGAGGAAGGTATGCGACCAATAACAGCAGGTGGAGCAATACCATGGATTACAGAATGGTGATTATGGATGTTAGAGATAATAAGTAATTTTTCGTGTGTGACTTATCGTGTTTTTACATTAAAATTTGAGAAAGAAACAATTTGTCAGCACAGGTTGGTGATATAAATGGCAAAACCATATTCCACAAGTCACATTGGTTTTGTATCGTCTGGTTTTACCGATATGCGCTTATCGGGTGCGGTAAAAGAAAAGCTTGTTGAAATGTTAGTAGCTGAAATTGACAAAATGGTCCCCGCCATGGAGTCAGCAACTCTATCAGCAACTCCTGACAAAAAAACTCTCGATGATACTAATCGGACAAGACTAAACTACAACAGAACGAGAGAACTGATGATAGAGAGATTAACTGATTTAGAAAGTGTAGGCTCAGAAGCAGTTCAGGCAGGAATTGAGCATCTTGAGACCTATCTAAAGAAAGTGCTCAACTCAGCAGAATCGGCAGCAGCGAAAGATCGTGTGAACACCATAAAGCCTCGCCACATATCGCAACTTAAAACACCTCAAGAAAATGAGGAATCCACACAAATCATTGAGGAGGAAGATGAAGACATACTTGATGGTCAAATAAGTGGATCTGCCCTCACACCTTCTGTTATTCGCAAAATGTCGCGCTCATTTGCAGGAATGTCTGTAACAGATGCAGCTATTGAGGAGTTACTCCTCTGGTATTACGAGGTTGTAGATGAGGTAGGCCAAAACATCAGAGAACACGCCCAACTTGGTTCAAATCCAGCAGCTTTCATAGATGCAATTGACAAAATGAAAGATTTGATGATGCTTGGCTGGATTCGCAGGATGCTTGTAAGAGCAGCAGAGAGTGCGGAAGACCGTGGTTACAAGAAAATAGACATAGAGCAACTGATTCACTTGGATCCGTTTGAATGATAATTTAGACATCAATTTCAGTTATCTGAGGTGTTAATGTGGTCGACGTGATTAATGAACGAGATTACACACGACAGACGATTTCTATAATTGCACT
>DAHU01000029.1:0-2200 GCA_002495945.1 Euryarchaeota archaeon UBA13 | reverse complement strand
CTTCAGCAAAAACATTCCAAACATCTTCTTCAATTGTTTTTGCTTGGCGAATTGTATGTCTCTTTGTTGGAATATCTGCAATGGTGTACATGTTCAAATGTGGCCCGGGTAACATGCGAGTAATCTCATTCAAAGATTGTGAAGAAGTAATTCGCTACCCAACAGGCCTTTCAAAATTTGTGACATTCAGTAGTTGGACTTTAATCGCCAATGTCACCTACTTTTTCCTATCCGCAGTCAATCAATCATTGGATATCTTTGGATTTTCTGTCCCTGGTATTTCACAAAATCTGCAGGTGATTGCTTTCTGTTGTGGAATTGCGATGGCCTTCCTAACCGCTACGATTGTGAGGCACATTATTCTTCCAGACGAGGTAAGAATTGGTAGAAATCACGATCATATGTTCATGTTTCATGAACAGATAATGCATAACTTTGCAGCTATATTTTTAGCGCTTGAATTAGTTTTACTTAGACCCGAATTAAGAGTTCAGTTTGCAGTAATTGGACTATTTATTGGAATTCTATACGTGATATTTTCATATATATTCGCCTGTTTTGGCGGAGGCTACATAGTATACAGTTTCATTCATCCAAGGCCAAGAATTGCACCAATTCTAGTCTTTGTCTTAGCAGGATTAATCTCTCTATTTTACACAGGGTTGTGGTTTGTTTCAATGCTTGATTTGATTTATTCAATACCTATTTTGGGTATTTGGATATCACTAATTGTTCAATTCAAACCAACAAAAATGTGAGTATGGAATGTATAAGTAGCATATACACTTAGAATAAGCATGGGCTGGTTTAGAGTATTAATTGTTTCATTTGTTTTGTTATTATCAACATTAGCAAATATTTTGATACTTGAGGATGAGGTAAACGAGTTGTCAATACAATCCAAACTATTATCAGAGTCAGATTATGATAGTTTTTCAGTTGGGACTGAACTTATTGAAGAAGACATAGATGATGTATGGTCATATTGGAGTAAAGTTGTAATGGATACTGATTCTGAAGGAAATACACATGCGATGTTTAAGTCAAATTACTCAACTATTGTTTATGCTACAAATAAAGGTGGTCAGTGGGTCTCCGAACAATTAGATATTCACACAACTGCCACGGGTTTTGATTTTGCCTTAGACTCAAACGATAACGTTCACATCTCATGGTACGGACTGAGCGAATATGATTTGATGTATACAACAGACTCATCTGGCGAGTGGTCAACCGTCTCGGTAGATGCCGAAGATCGCAGAGGGGGAGCAAATTCAATCGAAGTAGACTCGATGGACAACATACATATCTTGTATACTTTTGAAAAATATAACAGCTATTATGAGGATACATCCTTGCATTTACGATATGCAACATCATCTGGAGACGGGAATTGGCAAAAGGAAACCATTGCTTATCCAACAGTAAGAAGAGATACATCGGATGATCAAGGAGGAGTTTATGTTACAGAAATCAACATAGATTCTAATGATAAAATTCACGGCACATACGAGATTTTCAGTACATTAAATCAGAATGGACTCTGGTACACCTCTGGAAATTTAGGCTCATGGGATAACAAAAGAATAGAGGTCGGTGCTTCAGAATCATCTACCGCTTTCGATTCCACAAATCAGGCATTCATATCTTACACCAATTCTAGCGGAGCAGTAAAATTTGTTTTCCAAAATGAAGACAGTAGTTGGAATAAATCGGTAGTTGATGATCAGGGAACATTTAGTGACACTTCGGTTGTTATTGGTGCGGACAACTTCCCTCACGTCACTTATTTGGATGTCGATAACAAGTCTTTGAAAATCGCCTCACACAATCATGTAGACTGGTCTGTTCAAGGTGTGAATGTTTCCTCCGACGGGGCGAGATATTCTGCCTCAAGTATGATTGGTGAGGATGGAAATTTGCACATTACTCATCATAATAACTCAGGTAATCCCTACTACACTAAGCTAACTTATCCTGATGTGGACTCAGACGGTATTCACCTTCTTGGTGATGCCTGCCCAGATGAAGGAAACTCGGATTATGATGCGGACAAGGATGGTTGCATCGATGACAATGACAATGATGGTGTATTCGACCATTTAGATCAGTGTCCTAGTGTAGATGCTACGGGATATGACAACGATATGGATGGCTGCATTGATGATAGCGATGGTGACGGAGTAACCGATGAACTTGA
>DAHU01000038.1:7031-7151 GCA_002495945.1 Euryarchaeota archaeon UBA13 | reverse complement strand
CTCAGAATTCGCTAATATCCAAAAGGAATTAGTTTCAATTGAAAATCAAGTAGCCGACCGAAGAGAAATGTACAACGCCTCAGCAACAAATTTCAACAAGGCTATCCAAATGATACCTAC
>DAHU01000038.1:3991-6708 GCA_002495945.1 Euryarchaeota archaeon UBA13 | reverse complement strand
ACATTTGTTGCTTCAATCAAAGGATGCCAAAGAAGAGATTTATTCGAGGTTCAAGGCGTTGCAAGAGAAGCACCAGTACTCTTTGGTAATCGATGAATAATCTCTCAAGGGTTAGATATGTTCTTGATTTTCGGCTCGAGTGGGCTAGGACTACGACTGGCAAAATGGTGCTCGATAAGGAAACCCTGTACTTTGATTGGTATCGCTGCAGATTTGCCTATAGGTGAAGATTTACCTAATTGTGAAATTATTGCCTTACCGACATCCATGGCATTGACTGACCTTCCGTTGAACATTAATTCGCCAACTGCGATTTTATACTTAGATGACAAGTCAATAAATGATGATGAACCACTAGAAGCCATCAAGCGCAAATGGCCAAAAACTCCTATCCTGACCACAATTCCAATTGAGGGCGATGGTTACGACCTGATAAGTATCGACGACATATCCTTCTCTGCAATGCAGGATCGTATCCGAGGTTGGGAGCGTAAAGAGGGTGCTTCGACTCTTGAGAATTATCTAAAATCTATTTCCGATAATAGTAAGGTGACAATTTTTTGCCATGATAACCCAGACCCAGATGCTCTTGCATCTGCTCTTGCAATGAATGAATTGTTTGTAAATTACGGGCATACCTCTCAAATAGTTCATGGCGGGATGATCGAACATCATCAGAATCAAGCCATGGTTAAAGAATTAGAAATCCCAGTTCGCCGTTTAATTCTTGATTGGGAGATAACTGATTTAATCAAAGAATCAGATTTGATAGTAGCGGTTGATTTTCACCGTCCGGGAGCAAATAATATCATGCCAAAGGACTGTATTCCTCACATAATCATCGACCATCATTCGGTAGATGATCCTGTAACTGCTGATTTAGCGATGGTTAGTTCTGAATACTCATCAACATCTTCGATGGTTGCTTCCCTATTGATGAGTAGTGATTTTGAAATGAATTCTAGAGTGGCAACTGCGTTGGCATTTGGAATCAAGACAGACACCTTGGGCTTTACAAGAAACTTCAATGCCGTTGATGTTCGAGCGTTATTGTGGATTAATGCATGGGTTGACAAAGAAAAATTAAGAGCAATTGAAATGCCACCAAGGTCTATTGAAGCACTGGATTCTTTTGCGACAGCCCTTAATGAAAAATTACATATCGAGAATTTAATATTGGCCCCAGTTCACAATTTGACAAATCGTGATTCATTAGCTCAAATTGCCGATTTTTTGCTGCCGACTGAGGGTGTTGATACTGTGGTAGCATATGGAATTAGACGCAACAAAGTGATTTTATCTGTACGTTCAAATAGAGAGAATTTCCATGTTGGTAAATTGTTGTCAAACAACTTCCCTGATGGTCTTGCAGGTGGTCATAAGTCATTGGGTGGTGGGCAAATACCATTTGACATAATAGGTGTTGATGATGTCCAAGTTGACAATCCTAGTAATGATTTAATCATGGAATTGACCATGCATAGACTGAAGAAAATTTTTGAGAGTTGAGGCTTGAATATGTCAAATTCGTTAGTTGTTGACATTAATCCTAACCTGCGTTTGTTAGGTACTGCACATATTTCAACAAAAAGCGTCGAGGATGTTAAAGAACAAATTGAATTGTTCAAACCAGATGTCGTTGCCGTAGAGTTATGTCAATCGCGTTATGATTCTTTAGTAAGCGGTCGTCGTTTGGATAAGGAAGGTCTGCTAAAGGTGATTAAAGAAGGCAAGGCCCCTTTGGTTTTGCTACAATCACTGCTAGCAGCAGAGCAAAGGAAACTCGGCCTAGATGAGGGTCAACAACCTGGGGCTGAATTACTTGAAGCAGTTAATCTATCGAAGGAACTTGAAATTCCAGTTGAGCTTATTGACAGAGATATACAAACGACACTACGGAGAGCATGGCGAAAAATGAAATTCCGGGAGAAAATCAAGATTCTTTACTCAATGCTTGGAGAGGAAGAGGATGAACTCGAGGTTGATTTAGATGAGATTCTAGAAAGTCGCGACATACTTACTGACTTGATGAATGAATTGAAAGAATTTTCACCAGGTGCAGGAGAGGTTCTCATCGATGAGCGGGATGAGTTTCTTGCCCAAAACATCTTGAAAATCGATAGTGAAAAGAGAATATTAGCAATTGTTGGTGCTGGTCATCTAAGTGGAATAGAAAATCATCTTTGTAATAATAAACCAAAGCATAGCCTTGAAGAATTGTCGACAATTCCAAAACGCACCTTGGTTAGCAAAAGCATTCCTTGGTTAATTCCTATCTTCGTATTTGGTTTGTTTGGCTTTTTCGTATATCAAGGAAGTAGTGTTGATATTGTTGAACTATTCACAGTTTGGACTCTTGCTAACGCAGTGCTGGCAGCCATTGGGTGTATTATCGCACGAGGCCATGTACTGGCTATTTTGACCGCTGCATTAGCATCTCCAATCACCTCACTTAACCCAACTTTAGCCGCAGGTTGGTTTGCAGGTTATGTGCAATTAAAAGTGGCTGAGCCAACAGCAGAGGACTTGCAACAATTTCTCAAACTCGAGTCTTTAGGCAGTTTCTGGTCCAACAAAGCAGGACGAGTTTTACTGGTTACCGCCCTCACCAACCTTGGTAGTATGCTTGGTGCGTGGGTTGCTGCAGCAGGTTTAATCGGTGGAATTTAGTCTTGCAGTGCTGAATAGACCTTGAAGAAATCACAGTGCTCATCAAT
>DAHU01000038.1:0-3599 GCA_002495945.1 Euryarchaeota archaeon UBA13 | reverse complement strand
TCGCATCGGATTTGCTGGTCAAAAAACCGATTATTGATTTTCTAGAAATACCCCATAAGACGGCATATCCAGTTGATTTAAATTGGCTGATTGCCTTCATCAGCATCAAGTTATCTTGTTGGGTTTTACCAAATCCAATTCCAGGGTCAATAACAATTTTTTCTTTTGGGTGACCGAGTGCGACTAAATAATCAGCCTTTTTACAGAGATAGTTGGTAACCTCATCAACTACATCGTCATAAGCGGGATTATCTTGCATATTGCTCGGTTCTCCTTGCATGTGCATTATGCAAACCGCGCAGCCAGTCTCTAATATCAATTGACACATTTTCTCGTCACGCAGTCCTGATATATCATTCACCATTTTTGCACCGTTCAATATTGCTTGTCTTGCAACCTCGTGGTTTCTTGTGTCAATTGAAATATTTACTCCCGGACATTCTAATTTTAATTGCTTTATGACGGGAATTACTCTATCAATCTCTTGCTCTATAGAAATTTTTTCTGCCCCTGGGCGAGTAGATTCCCCTCCAACATCAATCCAAGATGCCCCTTGACTAATCATTTCTTTAGCCGCCTGAATCGCACCTTCTAGTGAATATCGTGAACCAGAATAGAATGAATCTGGAGTTATGTTGAGAATTCCCATCAATAAAGGTGGCTTTTCGTTAAATGGGCGAATCTGCGCTAAACTACCATCTCCGCTAATTGAATCAGGTGTCAAGTTCTCACTCATGAACACCCCCAGTTCGATAGATTTGATAAGTTGTGACCTTCAAGGGCGGCTAATGTCGGGTGGAGATGTTATGGATTCGGGAGCTAATAATTCCGAAGATTCACTAGAATCGGCAAATTCTGCGACAGAAAATAGCGAAGAATTGGCAGACCGGTTAATCAGCCGATTGAAACCTCACGATAATGCTTCAATTCTCAAAATGATCGCTAATAAAGCGTACTTTAGTGGCGGTTTAGGGACCATAATTTTGGTATTTTGGTGGCTAACAGTAGATACAAGCAATGATGACCTTGATGCAGGAGTTTCAACATTCTTTTACTTGGACTTTTCTCAAGTGGCATTGACAGTAATTGGATTGGGTTTGTTGTCTGCTTTACTGCGTGATTTCAGTCGAGAATTAGGTAAACTTGCTCCAGCCCTAATTTCGGGAGCACTGATTATTTTGTGCTGTCTATATGTATTGGAGCCACTAGCACTTGGATTTTTCACTGAAGAAATCGAAAGTTCTGATGGCATCTGGCGTACAGTAAGATTGGCTTTACTATGGCTTGGAATTACTTACTGTGCTCATTTACTTGTTGATGCGTCTTTACTTGCTTGGCTCAAAAAATTCTGCGATTCAAAAGGGTTCACAATTGACCCATTGAACAGTCGAGATGAATCATCTGGCGGTTCATTGATGGATGATTTGTAATGGTAAATTACGGTGTTGATATGACTGATTTCAACATCGATGTATTACGACTTGGTCATAGAGTTGGGCGTGATCCTAGAATAACTACTCACCTTGCATTGGTCAGTCGAGCGATGGGGGCGACGAATTTCGTTTTATCAGGAGACGAGGACGTCAAGTTGTTTTCTAATATTGAGTCAGTGAATGAGCGATTCGGTCAAGGCCTTGATTGTCGTTATGAAAAAAGTCCGATGAAGATGTTGCGGGATATTGCTTCTTCAACTGCTGAGGACAAGCCAATAATCGTTCATCTGACTATGTACGGCGAACCCTTCAAACAAACCATTCCAAAAATCCCAACTAATCGTCGGATATTAGTGGTAGTTGGTGGTGCAAAAGTACCCGCTGAAATATTCAAGATTAGTGATTATAACATTGCAGTAGGAAATCAACCACATTCAGAAGTTGCTGCATTAGCGTTATTTTTGGATGAGTTGACTCAGGGAGAGGGCTTTAATCGAGATTTTTCCGACCCGCAATTAATTATTTCACCGTCAAAATCCGGTAAAGATGTCAAAGAAGTCGAATAGCACCCTAAGTAAAAAGTTACTTACTATCAATATTGGTGCAACTGATAGAATATTATTTGACATATTGATTAACATTAATTTAACCAAATCAATCCCAATTATTATTTGAGTCCTTCATCGACAACTGCTGATGTCGATACCCCCTGAGGCTGGTGGCAGTTTTTGCCCGGGCTCCTTAGATTACAAAATTTCGACATATCCGCGATTCAAAGATGCCGCAGATGGCTTTGAATTAGGTCATGAATTAGCCAACCAAGCAACTGGTGATGGTATACTTCTTACCGCCGATGGTGGAAGATATGCTGGTACATTGTTTGGGGCTGAAGGTATTGGTGAGGGTGAACTTGTCTTCACTACTGGTATGATGGGTTACCAAGAATCTCTTACAGACCCTTCATTTGCCGGGCAAGTTCTTACTTTTACTTATCCTCTAATCGGTAATTATGGAGTCCATCTCAATCGTTCAGAATCATCATCTGTGTGGCCACGGGGAGTGATTGTTAGACATGCAATGAAAGAACCCGACCATCGAGATTCAGTTGCTACTGTCAATGATTTTCTTCGTTTACACAACGTTCCGGGTATTGAGCAAATAGACACTCGAGAGATTACAAGAAATGTAAGAGAGTTAGGCACGGTTCTGTGCGTTTTTGGACCGGCTGACAAAGAAGACATGCTACGAGATAGGTTAGCAAAATTAACCTCTCCTGAGTTAGATGATTTGGTAGATCTCGTATCAATTAAGGAACCGGTTGTATTGAATCATGATGATGTCGACGAATTGGGCAATAGGAAACCTAGATTAGCGGCACTGGATTGTGGAATCAAATTCAATATTTTACGAAGTCTATGTCACCATTTTGAAGTCATATGGTGTCCACCAGACACCTCATTTGAAAAATTAGTCCAAGAATATCAAATCGACGCCTTATTCTGCTCCAACGGCCCAGGAGACCCGGCCCATCCCGGCAAAGCATCGGCGGCGAAAGTTACACTCGCTGCAGCCGTTAAATCTGGCTATCCAGTAATGGGTATCTGTCTAGGTCATCAATTGATGGGATTGGCCTCAGGATTGAACACTTACAAGATGCGATATGGTCATCGTGGGGCAAACCAGCCTGTTGTGGATTTAGTAACAGGTAAGGTTTTGATTACAAGTCAGAATCACGGCTTTGCTGTAGAGGACCCGGAAGCCGGGATGTTGGCTGCTCACCCCTCCGGTGCAACATCGCCGGATTCGGAAAATTTGCACGGTCTCGAAGTTAAAGTACGCTATATCAACGCCAACGACCGAACCGTAGAAGGTCTTGATGTCCCTGATAGACCGTGCTTCACAGTTCAATTCCACCCGGAGGCATGCCCTGGTCCACACGATGCTGAAGGCCTGTTCAGTAGATTCAGGGAAATAGTGAATTTACATTTGGGGGTTGAATAAAATGCCAAGGCGTGATGATTTGACGACAATCATGGTGCTCGGTAGCGGCCCAATTAAGATTGGACAAGCTGCGGAATTCGACTTCTCCGGTAGTCAAGCAGTTAGGGCGTTAAGAGAAGACGGATATGAGGTCATTTTGGTAAATTCTAACCCAGCAACAATCCA
>DAHU01000033.1:35827-44756 GCA_002495945.1 Euryarchaeota archaeon UBA13 | reverse complement strand
GATAACAAACACCAGTTCTACCTTGCCACCACGGGTGTCATCCCAAGCAATTTGCACTTGGTCATTGGCATCAACAACAATATCTGGATGTCCTTTGTGTCCGATTATAGGTGTCAGTAGCGTGTCATCGAATAATGTAATTACATCTTGAGTAACGAAATCTGGTTGAATCATTGAGTAGTAAACTTGGGGTTGGTTGAAGAATTTCTCTAACTCATCATACTCATCTTCCCACGCAATGTGGATATTGCCTTGAGAGTCGACATCGATTGATGCCCAATCTCTGTCTTGGGCTCGCTGAGAAATGACAACGTCATCGATACCCGTAATCGCACCATCGGTTGATGGTTGACCGTTGAAAGGTTGAATTTTGTACGGGCTTAGTGCTGTGTACATTATCTTGTGAGTACCAGATTTGTCGGTCCATACGACGTGGATATTATCATCTTCATCAGCAACTACGTCTGGATGCCAAACCTTGTGGATTCCTGGGTTGGTAAACTGAGTTGCGTCGATGAGGATTTCGCCGTTACTTGCCACCATGGAATAGTACAGATGCAGGTTATTTCGTGCCCATATGATGTGGACATTGCCTTGACTGTCTCCAACTATTGCCGTTTGAGTGTCCGAAGCAGACCCCCCATCGACAATTTGCTGTGGCTCGGTTATCACCACTGTATTGGCCTGAGCATAATCGCTCGCTACGACCATTCCAGACATGGCTGACAATAACATAATCAATACTAAACTCACGGACTTGAATGTTTGACTCATAGACAATCCTCTCTTACAACACATTAACGAGGTTTTCATGGTACTTAACAACGACCCTTTCAGGTCATAAAATTAACAACTCGCTCAAGCCCATTCTGAGGGGTCAAAGCTGGTTCCAAATGACATCTTTTCGTCAAATTCAACCTCGATGCTTTCTTCATTAGATGGTTGGGACTTAGCAGGTTCGATTCTGGCTGATTTACTATTTTCCCAATCATCAACAGGCCCGGGTTTACCAACCCCGGGACCGTATGAGTATTTTATCTCGTGAATAATGCCAAGTTTTGCAAGCCATAGCCTTCTCAAAGAATGCATAAATTCGTTTTTGGTTATTCCATCGAACCATATTGGTAAACTTACGTTAAACGCTTGTAGTGGACCGGGTTTCTTATTCCCTTGATGACCCATGTGGATGCCCCAATCAACCGCAGAACCAATCAATTGTAATCGAGCTTCATGTATCCATTCAGCCCAACCATCTTTATCGTCTTTCATATGATTAGCCATTTCGTCTTGTTGACCTTTGTCGACTCTTGTCATGCTTGATATAGCGACTAAGTCACGATTCTTTGGAACAACGACAGCAAACATGTGTCCTTGTTTGCCTTGAGGATATTTGATTAGTACATGAGTGTGCGCTCTTGGATCATTTTGTTCCTTGACAAATAACCGCTCCTCATCAAGCCATTTTCTGACCAATGATACTATTTCACTCGGTGTCACATTGACTCCCAGCAACTCATCCCGTTTGAATCAAACCCAAGATTTTCTAATCACTTTGCAAATCCTGCTTTATTTCTTCTATCAAATTAAACAACTCTTGTTTGTCTATCTTAGGGAGTTTTAATTTCCTTAGATATCCTCTAAAATCAACATAATCATCCCACACAATGGAGAACAAATGTCCGGTAAAGTATGATATCAGAAACATAAGTAACCACATGGCAAATAATGCCGCAAATAAACTTGCAGACGTGCCACCAAACGCATGAGTCCAATCGTATCCAGTAATCTCAGTCAATGTACCTGTTTGCCAGTACAACATAGCGACCAATAATCCTGACGATATGGGCCAAACAATGATTGAGCCAAACATAGCAGCAAGGAATTGATATGAAGTTCTTGCATCAATGCCCTCGTCTGTTGAGTCTCCCAGCAATCTACCGAGCACGACCTGAGGTAACAGAGAAATCAGGAAAACTGGAAGCAATAACGCGAATAATGTTGCCCTGACAATTCCCAGCGGTAATTTGGCTATTCGCGGTGAAGCAAGTTTGTTTGAAGAATGATTCAAATCTCGCCCGTCAAGTCCATTCTTGTGTAATATCTCGGCTGCTCGAGAGGATTTATCCACGATTGGATTGATGATTTTTTCAGGTTGAAGGTTATCAACGTCAAGCGATTTGGACTTACTCGCGTATGTATCTCTCAACTCTCGAGCCAACTCAACTTCTTGTCTCCAAGTGGTGGGTTTTTTGCCTTCCATGCGGCCCTTCACATGTCCCAGTAGCATGAGACCACGATACTCTTCCCAAGAATTAGCATTGGGGCTAAGTGGTACCAAATCAGTTCGCAACTTATCGCGTAGTTTGAACACAGATTCTGCCGGCGGTTCAGACCAAGTACCGCTGGAAACTGCATCGACTAAATTTTGTGGAACATCATCACTTTCCACTTGAATTGGGGTGCCGTATTCAACCCAAACATCCGTTCGGAAATATTCTCGCGTCCTGAAATGAAGTCCCATCGGAATCAATACTGGCAACTCTTTGTTAGAAGCCTTAGCGAGGGCACTAGCCGCCAACACTGTGCGCATTGGGCCGGTTCTAAACCGTAACATGTATGCATTATTGTGACTAGTTCCTTCGGGAAACAAGACACAGCCATAACCGTGAGAAATACCGGACGCCAACGTCATCAATGAGCGCCCGTTGAGAAAGTTAGCCTCTTCTTCCGTACATCCCCCTCGCAATAATTCAGCCTTTCTAACCACAGGCTGAACCGCCATTTTTCTCGTCCACCAACCCAGCATTGGGCGAGTAACTAAGTCATGCCTTGCACCCAATACGAAATACTCAGGATGGTTTAGTGTAATTTGTAACGCATCTAATATCCCATTAGTGTGCCAAGCACAGCAAAGTGAACCTCTATCTCTGGGAATCTTTTCCATCCCAGATGCTTCAATTGTGCGGAATTGAACCTTACTAATCCGGCTGCAAATCCAATAAATCACTTTGGTCCAAAAGTATGAACCGGGGGTTTTGCCTTCATAGGTTGGTATTGGAGTTGACAGTAATTTATCCATTTTCATATTCTTGGCTGATTTAGATAAGTAGGGGAGCGCATCACCTCGGTGGTCAAGTACTCCATCATTCATGACTTCTGGGTCAGGATGTTTCATGATTCCACCTCACTCAATCTACTTGCAATTTCTGCCAACTCTGCATGATTAGGTTCTCCAGTAACTGTATCCGGCCACATTGCCATTAGGGTCCTGCCCCCATCACCTGCATTTCTTGGTATCACATGTACGTGAACATGTGGCACTTCTTGACCTGCCAACGGCCCATCATGAACGCAAATGGTGAAATCCGCTGTAGCAAATACCTTCGATAATCTGTTTTGGACCTCTTTTACCCCAATAAACAAATTAGCTATTTCTTGGTCATCTAAGTCTTGTAAATTGGACACCTGTTTGTGAGGCACTACCAAGGTATGACCTTTTCTTCGAGGAAATATGTCAAGAAATGCAAACCAGTCTTCACCGCTTGCTACTTTGTGAGCGGGAATCTCCCCTGCGATAATTTTACCAAACAAAGTATGCTCGCTCATGGTGCTTGCTAGAGCATCCAAGTTATTGTCTTTCACTGCGGAGCCAATATCCAATTGTCTTTCTGACCTTTTCTAACAGCTAAAGTACCAACATTATCTTCATTATCGACTGTTATATGGTGAATTAATTCGGGGTTTTCTTCCGCAAAGTCGCTTCTCAAGTGAACGCCACGAGATTCATTTCTTGCCAATGCGGATTTTATTGAGGCTCTCAGTAAGCGAATTCCTGATTGAACCCTTAGCAGAGAAGAATAGTTGGTATTGGCGATTAGTGACTTTTGATCCAAATGTACCTCTTGAGCAGAGGTTGCGGCTTGTGCCAAATCTTCTAACATTTTAGACAGGTCATCAGCACTATTGGCATCGGAGGTGAATTTTGTTGCGATGCCCAGTAGTCTGCTGTTGAGAGCGCCAACCCTGTGCACTGTTTCGGATGCTTCGGCAGAGAATTTAGATGCGAAGTTTGCTTCACAGTTTTCCAGTGACTCTCGTAAATTATCAGTATTAGAAAAGGACTGTTTTGCCACCCATTCGGCAGCGTGTGTTGCGGCGCTACTACCACCAGTCAAGGCATCCAGTAGGCGATTGCCGGGCAATATGCCTGCTCCGTTAAGTCCCGAGCAGGCAGCATCACCTGCCGCGTATAATCCAGTGAACCAACGCGACCAACTACCAATTACCGCCCTACCACATTCGTCGGTCGGAATACCCCCTATTGTTTGATTGACTCGATTTTCTAATCCAACTGTGTACTTATTCATATCAACTCCAGTCGAGCTCTT
Organism: Euryarchaeota archaeon UBA13; assembly: GCA_002495945.1. GTDB lineage: Archaea > Thermoplasmatota > Poseidoniia > Poseidoniales > Poseidoniaceae > MGIIa-L1. The sequence goes on along the minus strand of DAHU01000033.1, from coordinate 40,368 downwards.
GACAACTCTGAATGCAGATTGCCACCATACACCGCTGTCACCCATGTTCCGTCCATCCATGACAGCACCGCCTGATTGTGCAGCGATATCGCACAAATCAGTCATGTTGTCGGCAGTTAAACTGGCGCCTGAGGTGTCGCACAAATCAGCTCCATAACCTAGCATTGTCGAAGACAGGACTAATTTTGAATCCGCAACCGCCAACGGCGACTTAGCGATGAATTCCATGTCTCTTAGCGGCAGACCTGCTCGCAGGGCTAAATCCATACCGAAACCAATTCCTGTTCCATTGAAAATTCCTTCGAAGCCGCCATCAGCAATTATCACCGCTTTAGTTTGAATGGCAAGGAATCTCCCGTTAACCATGTCCAAAGTAATGACCCCGTCAACCTTTTGCTTTGTACTGACCAACATTACGGGGAGTTGATCGCCCCTTCGAACAACTCCATGTTTCATGCATTGTTCTTCTAAAATCTGTTGAACATCTCTAATCGAGGAATCACCGGCATCGACAACTCTTGGACTTGAATGCCCGATTAATTTCTTGGTCAAAGGCAAGCCTTTGGCGTCTCGACTGAATACTACTCCGGCTTTTTCCAAATGATTCATCTCATCGATTGCAGTGCTCGTTTTAGCTGAGACTATATCTTGGTCGCAAAGAAAAAACCCCGATTTTATCGTATCTTCTCTGTGGCCCCTATTGTTCATTTCTTGGATTGGTGCAGCAAGCCCATCTAGGGCTGCAGAGTTTCCTTTACCAAGAGCAGTTGATGAGATAAGTAGTGTCTTTGCACCACTCTTCGCTGATAAAGCAGCAGAGCGTAGTGCTGCGGGGCCATCGCCGATAACAAGTATGTCCCATGCTTCCATTCTAAATCACCCGTCAGTCTACGCGAAGCGTGAGGGGGAAATAAGCCAACCGCATACAATATTGATTTCTAATAATCAATCAAGAAGAGATAGGTATTTCCATTTCACCGATTTTTCTCGCCTTTTCAAGCCTGAGTTGCCGCTTTCTAAGGGCGTTAGAGACTTTTCTGCTAACCTTGGTAGTCAATACTTGAGATTCCAGCACAACACCCTTATCGTCTCTTAGCACAACTTGTATGTTGGTTGCGCCATAGAAATTTCTATTCCATGCCACATTCATCCACAAAACTACCCCTTTATGCAAATATCTTGGAATCCAATCGAGACAGTCCTCGTCATTTTTGGCTGATAGTTTTACACTGCCTCTTGGGGGTGGGCATGCATCGAGTTCGAATCGATGAGTGCGAGTTTCAGGTTCACCGTTAGGGACTAAGACCTCAACAGTAACCGTACTTTTCTCGAAGGATTGATTGTTCAATACGATGAATAGATTGGTAGCACCACCAACGCAAACATCATCAAGGGCGACATCCATTCGCCATTTTGCTCTTGAAATCTCAGGCTTGCCACTTAACAAATCAGTTTGTAGTCTATCCAGTAGATTGAAGGCGCTAGGTTGCCAAGCTTTGGCGTGAGAGATTAACCGTTGTAATGTCCGCCAATTGAAATCATTATCTTGGTCGTAAAGAATGGTTTTGATTTTCCCCCGAACCATAAACGTGCCAAATTCAGACCTAACATCTGCATCGGAAACTTCGCCCAAATTGTGTAAATACAATATGTATAATAATCTCTCAAGTGCCTGCTTTTTGTCATTCCCCGGCATCAAAGAAGCATGGAAGTTCTCCAACCATCGATTCCATTCTAATGCTAAATCTGGATCCAAATGGGCTGTTAGTAAATCGCTTAGAATACTACCTAATTGGGTTTGGTGATGGGTCGGTGCATGAAAAACTAAGTTCGGGAATCTATCACCAAGTTGCTTCACACTCAAGTTAGTATATTGTGCGTGGAAAGTGTAAATGAAACCGGTTGAAACAGCGACTAAAAGCGCAAGATTCCATGCGATGGTTCCTGATTTTGTCGCTGTAGCCAAGACAATCATTGAGAATGAGAAACTAATCAATACCGTACTGACAAGGTTATTTCTTCTGTAATCTCTCAATCCGTCAATAATCCGGTCTATGCCTGGTTGCACTCTTAGAGTATGTCGAACACCGTCACTAAAGCCACCCTGTTCCCTAAGAGAGAGCCTCGCTTGCATTGCATGCCAAGCCGACTCAACGGCAATAATATTCGGTATAATAGCCAATAATACCGGCACTGGGAGTAAAATAATTAGCCAATTTTTTGCTGATATCTGGTCGGGAAAGAAGATTCCAAGCATGGCGATAAATGCCAATACAAGACCAACAACAGAACGCCAATAAATCAGTAACCAATATCTCGCAATATTACCGTAAAATTTTCTCCGCCCTTCCAAATGTGTCCACTGCACTCTGGTTTTTTCTAGCGGATCTTCAATCCGCTCAAATCCATGGCCGTACGGATCGGGTAGTTCAAGAGCCGAATTAGGAGTCTTGGAATTACCACTTGCCATCGTATCAAACCAACCAATCGGTTCCACTTTTTACTCATTGCCCAATATTTCCTCAAGAATTCGTGTTTGAGCGGGCGCGGCAGGATTCGAACCCGCGATCTTCGGCTTAGGAGGCCGACGCATTATCCAGCTGTGCTACGCGCCCAGCCATGCCAGCATCATGGTCGTCATGAGTATTACGATTGGTTAATTTTCTGAAAATGCGGCCACGTCTAGAAGAAATCTCTCCAATTCAATACGGGGTTGGGAGGTCTTGAATAGTGATACCTCACACTTCGCTAAACTAACCAAAATCTTTGCCAGCAATCGATCGTCAAGGTTCATTCTTCCCTCGGTCAACAATCTATGAAATTGAATCACCACGTCTTCTGGCTCCAAATTTTGCCGCTCTGTCAAATTGTCAAGTAGCCCCATCGCCCCTTTTAGCGCCCGCTGGTTTCTCCCATTCGTCTTCTCCCAGCGCCATTCATGCACTCTGCCTCGCATCGCCTCTTCGAGAACGTGTTGAATCTCTCTGACTTTTACCGAAGACATCAATTCCTGAAGATGGCGCCGATTGGATAGCAATTCGCGCTTGCCCATTAGTTCTAGGATGAAAATCGCCTTGCGTATATTTCCCTCACTAACGTGTGCTATATCTCCGATTACACCGCGAGCAGGGTCCAAATTCTCTTGATTCGCAATATCGGCTAGTTTCTGTTCTACTACTTTGTTGCTATAGCGCGGGATCCTAACATGCTGAACTCTACTCCTCAAAGCCTCGATTAATCGTGATGGAGTGGTTGTGGTAAAAATAAACCTCGAGGTTAAACTGCTTTGCTCCATCATACGACGCAAGTATGCCTGTCGAAGATTACCGAGATAATCTGCATCTTCAATCACTATAATTCTTGACAATTTTATTCGGTTTTGTGTAGGTTTGTTGAAGGTTTCTTGTCCACTTGGCGGTCCCGGATCATTAGGAAATTCAGCCACAGATTCTGAAAAAATGTCGAGGCTTGTTAGGCCTGCCAGGCTATTACTTGAGTCACTGGGCCTAATGAAATCTTCAAATTTCTTCATTGCCCCTGGCATTCTAGAAAGATCTTTGGCATTGAGAATGTGGGTTGTTGACTGCCACCCGGGCCCTAATAATTGTCGTGCAAGTAACCGCATGACGGCTGTTTTACCGACACCGTTAGGCCCAGATATCAACAAGTGAGGGGGGTTGGCTCCAGTTGAAGCAGTTTGTAGAGTCTCCTTTATGGCATCTGAAGTTAGTAAGTCACTGAACTTAGTCGGGGCTTTTGACTCTAACCACGACGTCATGTACTTGGAAACCTAACGGCGGTTTTTGAACTGTCCGGTAATCATTCTGCCTTGAGTTTCTTGGTTCCGGTTCTTCGAAGTTTCATAAATACTCTCGAACCACATGCTTTGCAACTTATTCCGTTGCGCTCTCTGTGAAAAGATTCGATACTTCCGCAGGTGGCACATTTGTAATCTATTAGCTCAACCATGATACTCAACTCAAACCATCCGAATAGTCTTCCTTTCTTAATCTGTTTGTCGCGCTTGTGTCCAATGTAAACCGAAAAAGTAGGTGTTGGCGCCCGCTCCGGGAATTGAACCCGGGTCGCAGGAATGACAATCCTGCATGATAACCTCTACACCAAGCGGGCGTGTTCGTATCAACCGGAGCGCAACCGCTATTTAAGCCGCGCCATGTGGCTTGACAAGGGAGTGACACCATGGCGAAGAAAAAAACCTCTGCTGAAACTGCAAGAGAGCAATCTGAAATTGCTAAGGTAGAAGGCATGCTGGGTGATGCATTCGGTAGCCTTGGTGGCCTTGAACAGCCGGTTCAAGAAGAGATGAATCAGGACACTACAGAACTTGTTGAAGAGGTTGACGATGTGAAACCATTTTGGGTTGAAACTGGAGAAAAAGTCGAGGAAGCCGAGGAAGCCGGAGTAACTAATGAGGAAGATGTTCTAGACACAGCGGCTCCTGAAACACCGGCTGAGGTTGAACCGGTAGCACCACCAAGCGAAGAGCTCTCCAAACCACCAGCACCTCCATCAGGACCTCC
>DAHU01000033.1:23819-35466 GCA_002495945.1 Euryarchaeota archaeon UBA13 | reverse complement strand
CCACCAAACCCCCCTTCTGGGCCGCCATCAAAAACTCCAAGCCCACCATCGGGGCCTCCAAGTGGCCCACCATCGGGGCCACCAGCACCTCCATCAGGGCCACCAGCGAAGCCACCGTCTGTAACTGAGGAGCAAGAAGTCCAGCCAACCGAAATGACGTTGGAAACCGATTCAGCAGAAACTGCGGATGAGCCAATAGATTCACAACCAGAAATTAAGGAAATCAATGAAGGTGAAAAAACCGAAGAAATCGCTACACAGGAAGCAACCGACGCGGACATTGCGGTGGCAAATGAAGAAGTATCACCTATCGAAGAGACTGAAGAAGTACCCGAAATAAGCGAAGATGCTGAAACACAAATCGGCGATAGTTCAGTGTCACAAAATGAAGAAGAAAGCGATGAAGATATCATCGCCAAAGAAGCCGAGATTGCGAGATTATCTGCTGAAGTCGAGAGGTTAAGGAGTTCAATGTTAGGAGCAGCCGACATAATTGAAGAGATGGAAAATCCACCGATGCCGCCAATGATTCAAGACGACCTTGTAATCGGCGCCCACATAGTTGCTGATATAGCAAGAATGGCTCGTCAACTTGATCGAGAAGAATTGATTAAAGCATCTATGGGAACTATTGCCATGCTTCACCCTGAGCGACTTGATGTGCTTATTTCAACAAAACACAGTGCACTATTACCGCGTATGAATGAACAAGATATATGCGCTGGTAAATTGAATTCAGACCCTCCAAGAAGTGCTCCTAACGACTGGCGCGTGCTGGAAGTTTTGTTAGCGTCAACCAGCATAATAACCGGTGGGCCAGCAGCGGTTATTCATTGCCACAGTCCATACTCTACCGCTGTAAGTTGTGAGAAAGATTTGGTTTTGATGCAACCCATTGATGAAATTGGCAAAGAGCATATCGGCAAGGTAATCATTGTAGACCCCGATGATGAAAATCCACGTGAGTATCTGCGTCAGGTCGCTGAAGCACTAAAGCAAGGCGGGATGCGATGCGTGGTGATTCGCGGCAATGGTGCCTATGCTGTGGGAGCAGATTTAGATCAAGCATGGGCTAATGCTGCAATGCTAGAACACAGTATGAAGATTATCATGCTTGCAAGACAAGCAAATCTAAAGATTTGAATAACCTTACAAGAAGGATTACATCTAACAAATTAGAAAAAAACTTCAATGTTTGAATCCTTGATTCTTGTGTCATAGACAGTCAAATCCTTTTGTTTAGACATCTTGCCGACAATTTTACCATACGGTGGAAATAGAGGGAATGGAGACCATTCGACTAATTCCCCATCGTCTATTTTGTGGGTGGTCTGGTGCAGTGGGCAACGAATACAATCATCACTAACTTTAGCGCCCCAAGCCAGCGGCCAACGCATGTGACGACATAGTGCTTCAGTAGCAAAGTAATTGTCTTCATGCATGCCAACGAGTATCATCTTCTTTCCTATTGTTACCATCTTTTTTTTGCCATTTTTCAACTTCCGTACCGGCAAAGCAGTTCGCCATTGACCCTGACTAATTTCTGACATTGGCCATCCCTCCATCAAGATTCAAAACTTGCCCAGTAAAGTTATCTGGAGCACCTGTTAACAGCCAATTGATTGCCGTTGCAACCTCCTCTGCTTCATTTATCCGCTTCATTGGAATCATTGAAACAGCAGCCTCGCGCACGGCATCGGATTTTAGCACCGTAGCGCCAAGTCGCGTATCGGTTAGACCTGGTGCAACCGCATTGACTCGGATTTTTCGTTGTGCATAGGTGGCAGCAGCGGAACGAACCATCGCCTCAATGCCGCCTTTTGCCGCAGCAATCGCTTCATGATTGACCAAACCAAGACTGCCGGCAACACTGGAAGTGAATACTAATCGTCCTCCACCACTACGCAGCATTGCCTTGCTGATTAGCGACAATGAGAGAAAAGCACTTGTTAGATTGGTTTGGATTACCGCTTCGAAGTCAGTTAATTTTAGCGCGTGTGGTGGTTTAAGAAGAATTGAGCCAATGAGATGAGCTGCACCAGTAATGCTGCCTTCGCCTTGTTGTTTAGCAATGTCAATTGCTTGCAATATGTCATCTTCTACTAAACCATCACCGATTACCACGTTAACGCCGAGTTGTTTTAGGGATTCAACTCGACTTTCATCCCGTGCCAAAATGGTAACTTGATTACCGCTATCGAGCAATTTTGAGATTAATTCGAGAGCAATATCGCTGCTGCCGCCAATTATCAAAAAGGAATCTGCCATGTCCTTTACTAGTTAATTCGACTTTTATATTCGTGTTTCAAATTATTTGCTGGTATCACGGTTGATACGACATATCTCGACAAAATTTTCAAACATCTCTTTGCCGTATTCCGAATCGTTAACTTCGGGGTGAAACTGCAGGCCAAATCGATCTCCAGCTTTATTTTCCATACCTTGAACCTTACAAGATGGGCTGCTTGCAGTGATAAAAAAGTCATCTGGAACTATGTGGACTTCGTCGTTATGTGATTCCCAAACCGTCTGCTGTTCAGCCGTTCCTTGGAATATTTTTCCACCGCCATTCTGTAACTTAATCTCCATTGCCCCAAACTCAGGAATAGGAGACTCTCTAGCATCGCCACCGTAATGACGCGCCATAAATTGATGACCTGCGCAGATTCCGAGAATTGGAATCTCTAAATCCAAGTAAGCTCCGCAATTTCCCAATTCTCCAGTTAAACCAACCCTTGCCGCACCACCGGAAAGAATGATGCCATCAAGTTCACGCAGATTTTCAACTGGTGTTGTATTTTCGATAATTTGAGTATCTACTTTCAGATAGCGCAACATGCGCCATTCTCTGTGAGTCCATTGCCCGCCATTATCAACGACATCGATGACTAGAGGTTTTTCTGCCATAACCAAGCCTCATTCTGCTCGCGCCCGACGGGCATGTTTGAAGGATTGAACGCAAAAATAAGTGTAAACTACCCCCGTTATCAATAGCATCAACATTGAACCTTTAGCATAAGCGCTAACATCGTCTTTCGACATTACCATGAAAAATCGCGTTCCGCCAAGTGCACAAATTGCGCCGATAACTACAGCAATGTGTATCCATAATTTCTTTTTGTGTGGTTGTGCATTGGCCATTATTCCGGAAACTGCCATAGGTATTCCGACAATGGTTGGTATGTATGAAGTAATTGAGGCGGCATTCGACAGCAATGATACTGCAATACCCCAAACAATCAACAGCACACCATAACCTATTGTCAAATTAGCCATCGTTACTCCCATTGGCTTATACTCGTCTGCCATGGTTGATGCTCAAACTGAATATCTAAAATTGCTTTGAGAGAATTGATGAATGATTGACTGTTGGATAAGAATGGTCGCCTATGGATTTTTCTGATTCTCCAAATGGTTGGCCAGGCAATCTATGGCTTGAAGGTAAAACTATTGTTCATTTGCAGCCTGAGCAAGAGCGCCCATCACACATGCCTCGTGGACCGGCGAAAAAGACTGGAGGAGGATTTCTCAACCCAGCGATGGCTCCGGCAAGAACTCGATCGGTTTTGTTACTGAAAGATGCGCTTGAGAACAACTGGCTTACACCAGCAGAAAAGCCGATAAGAGCATTCGATGCAATGTGCTCAACTGGAGTAAGAATTCGCAGGTGGCGTAATGAAATACCTGATGAACTACAAAATAGATTACGAATTACTGGAAACGACTTGAATGAATTCGCCCTCATGTGGGCGGCAAAATCCCACCAAGACAATCTCCCGAAATATACCGAAAATATCGATATGAATTTTGACCGATATGGTTCAATGGCTCAGCGAGAGGCAGTTAGTGGGATTTTCTTCCAAAAAATGGATGCAAAGCTAGCCATGGCAGATGCATCGTATCAATGGATTGACATCGACCCATTCGGCTCGCCGGTCACATTCATCGACTCAGCCATACAAAGTCTAGCAAGAACTGGGGTGCTCGAGGTTACTGCAACGGATACCGCTGCGCTAACTGGCTCTTCGCTTAGTTCACAAAAACGACGGTATGATTCCCAAGGCATCGTCGATGATTATGCGCATGATGACGCAGTTCGAGTACTGTTAGGGCTTATCGCCAAGGTTGCTGCAATGCATGACCGAGTGATGAAACCTATTCTGGCACTCTTTGATGGGCATCACGTAAGAGTGAGTGTGATGATTAAAACTTCAAAAGAAGAGGCATCTGCATTTCAAGAAAATATTGGTTATCGCCTAAGAGGCAAATCCCTGCCGTATGAATTCATCAAATATCCAAGTGCTGAACAAATGGAGCATACCAGTGGACCGATGTGGATTGGACCGCTGATGAACAGAGATATCGCTGGCAGAATGACTGAAGAAAATGCTCTCGCAACATGCCTGCCAAACGAAGCTGAACTTGCAGAATTAATCGATAGAGGCTTGGTATGGGATGACAAGGATGCTGAATACGCTGCACGTGAAATGGTACGCAGCGTCAAGCATATCTCTGATGCTGCTGACCTGTTAAGTCGTCAACATCTACTCCTAAGTTTGAATGCCATGCCAAGACTAGCTGGAACAAGAGGGCCACCAAAAATGGATGATTTACTCAATGATTTAACCAAACTGGGTCATAGCGCTGCGCGCTATCCCGACATGGACCCTATGTTTGTCACAGATGCAGACTTTGAAACCGTGCTATCTGTTGTTAGAGAATACCACTCATAGTTAGCCAAATGATGGATCGTTGAAGTCCTCACTTTGTTCAGGCCCCGGCAACATTGTCATGGATTTCTCAAAGACTTCGCGAACACTATTCTCTATTTCACGAGCGTTTTCTAGTAACTCAGTTAAAGGAATATCAAGCCCAGTTAAATCACAAACTGCTTCGATTGCCAATGCTGCTGCACGAGCATCCGGATACATTGGGCTTGCTTCCGCGAGGAGGGCCGTTACATCGATGCCAAGTCTATCGCCCTCTCCTAATAGAAAACCCGTTATGCCAGCAACTATGCCTTGCTGGATTGGTTCAATACCTGCATTCTTCAAATCATTACGTGCTTTTTCTGACGACCCTACCCCGTATAACTCTCCTTGATTGAGTTGTTTTTCAGGCGATACAATCCCATCAATGATTATCAGTTTATCAAATCCGCCTTTGGTATACCACTCCAATACTGTTGATGCAAACATTATGTCTTGCTTATCTTGGAATTTAATCTCCGAGGTAAAAACTCCGATTCCAGGGCCCTGATAGACTCGTACTGGATGTTTTGGCACCTCATCTTGAATTAGTGCTACGGCCGGGAAATCAGCATTGAGAACGGTGCCTAATTGATTAAGATGGAGTGTTCTAATGATGTGTGATGCGGCGATAACTCCGACCATGCCGGCAGTGGTAAATCCAGCAATTGCAATACCGCCAGTGGTTGGATCGGCCCCGCTCTTGAGAACCAGTGCGTAGCCTTTGAACTCGTGGTCTGTCATGCCAATCAATACCTGCGTCAAGGATTTCCTTTGAAAAGACTACTATCCGATTCTCTTGAAAAACTTTGTTCGATTTACAATTGTAAACAGTTATCAATATGGCTCTCTTGGCCAATAATGAGTAACATGACGGGACTAAACAAAATTTCGATTCATGTCGGTGAGTTCGAATTTGAGAGTGAGGGTTCTCAGATAGAAGTCGATGAAAAATTTGCCCAATTCAAAGAAGAGGGGTTTTGGAACATCATCACTGAAAGGCTAGAAGAGGCCAAAGATATGGCAATTGATTCCTCTAACTCGGCCTCCGAAGAGAATGCTATTCCGGCAAGGGGAATGCAATTCCGCACCCTTGTTGAAAACTGTAGCTTGGAAGGCAAACCCGAACAGGTATTGGGGGCTCTACATTTCTTAAGAGATGTTGAAGGATTAGATGACTGTCCACCTCGTGTCATAAATGCACTCTTTGAAGAGGCTAATATTGAGCCTCCCGGGAATCTTTCGCTATACATTAATCGTCTACGAGAAAAGGATTTCTTAACCATCGATAAAAAACATGGAGATAAGAATCGTTTCGCAGAGTTGACTGATGCTGGTAGAAAGCACCTAGAAAATAAAGCAAAAAGATGAGGCTTGAATATGGTTATGTCAGGTAGCCCGGACGACCCGCGCGACAATGTGGGGGCAGAAGGTGAAGTATTGGACTGGTCTTACCAGAACAAAGCTGGAGTCCTACTGCGTAAAGGTCGACACTCAGGGTCTAATTTTAAGCGAGCGATATTAGATGGAGCAGATTTAACAGAAGGAGATTTCTCGAATTGTAACTTTCACAGAGCGTCAATGGTTGAGGCAGATTTGATGAAATCTGCATTTGATAATGCTGATTTTAGAGGCGCTGATTTGCGTAAGGCAAGACTTAACCTATCCAATTTCAATAACTGTAAATTCGCTGGTGCTGACCTTAGAGGCATTAGAGGTAAGTACGCTATTTGGCGAGGTAGTGATTGGTGGAATGCGACCATCGATGAGAGTCTCGAGAAAACACTGAAGAAGAAATGGCCAAAACCTGATGACAGTTAGATTACTATTCACTTTCTTCATCAGCAACAAGATCAGGTTCTTGAACATCGTTGTTTACATTATCAAGCGCTGCTTTAGCACGTGCGTTGATGAGTGGTAAAGCGGAAAAAGCACCACACAAGAACATGCAAGTGCCACACAGATATGTGAATATCTCGTAAGTCAATAATAGTGCTCCGCTGAGGTTATCATCAGATGCAACCCGAATTAAGTGGCTGCCGTACAATCCAGAAACAAAACCAATACCTGCACCCAATGTTGCCACCTTCGGCCCCGAACTGAGTAATCTAAACAGGTTAACTGAACCAAATAAAACCAAAGTACCCGATACAAATAGCCCAACTGACCTAATCAAATATCCACCTGAATCTCTTGCATCATCGTGAAACTGTTGATATTCTTCTGGAGTTATCGGCGTATCTGATTGAGAATTTGGCGTCTCAAGGAGCCTCTCGACCTCACTATCGGGAATATCCTCTAAGCCATGAGTGGTATAATCAGTATAAGCCTGAAAAAGAATCAATAGAGCACCCATGAAAATAAGCACTGCTATCGTTTTAGGACCCCTGCGGTCTGGTTTTATTGGGATTTCACCCCATACATCTGATGGTACTGATGCCTCATCATCATCCATAATTATTGAAAAATCAAACTTTTTCTCGCCCAATATACTCACCTCACAATAAATGGTTCTCAAGCCCTTCAGCCAACCATGCAGGTATTTCTGTTGATTCTAATGAATCCATATTAACGCAGACCGTGACTTGAGTCGAGGACCAAAGATGATCATCGGTTTGGTTGTAAAAATCATATTGCCAAGTGCACGATTTAGTTCCAATTTTGGCAATCGAGATTCTAGCAGTAACGGTGTCGCCATATCGAAGCGGATGTAAGAAATTGGTTTCGATATTAACTACTGGAAAACCTAATCTGTATTCATCAATTATTTTGGGATAGGATACATCACACATTAACTCCCAGGCCTCCTCAAAAAAACGATGTGCTAAATCGTATATCCTTGGATAGTAGGCTATGTTTGCATTATCTATCATTGGATAGTCAACTCGTCTCTTGAGAGTAACGGCCATATCAATTCCACACGATGCGTAATGATGAATCCTTGTATCAAGGGCATTGACAACCCGTTGCGCTTATATTGAGTATTTGGGTCGGGTTGAATACGGCCCCATAGTGTAGCTTGGATATCACACTGGTTTGCGGAACCAGTAACCCGTGTTCGAATCGCGGCGGGGCCGCCATTTATCTTCGCAATAGATTTTCATCAACACAAAGATGCCTTGATAGTTGCATTATGGTAATTTCCAAGTGACCTGTTTCCAACCATGTTGTTCTGAGTGTTTCTTTAGTGCACCTTCTGCATTGACCGAAACCGGATTACCGCACAAGCGCATGAACCATGAATCTGCATGGGTATTACCATAGCCATAGCATTGAGATAAATCGTGACCGTTTTCTTTAGCATCTTGTTGTACTACCGGCACTTTCCCCTTTCGGCGAGGTACGCTCCAGCCGCGTTCAGAGCCGGATAATATGCCTTGACGTTCAGCTGGGCCACAACCGTAGACTGCATCCATTCCAAGAACATCAGCCATCGCTTCCGCCATCGGAGCGATTGTTGCGGTGACCAACACTAAACGATGTCCTTGACTTCGGTGCCAATCAAGACATTGCTTAGCATCACTCGGGATTTTATCAGCGAGTTTCTGTACAGCCAACTGTGAGGCATAATTCTCGAGTACCCTCCATGATGCTAAGGCAAAGTGACCTCGATTCCTCGCAGCGTCATAGAAAGAACGTCCACGCAACAGATTGCCAACTAAACCGAGTGTCCACATCAGTGTCCCCACTGGTATGCGCCAAGGACGGCGTTTTGCTAACTCAGCGGTCAGGGTCTTCTCACTGGACGAATCCAACAATGTCCCGTCTAAGTCGAAATAAGCTGCGACTTTTCCAGCCATGATTACCCCCTCAAATCAATCATACATGAGTGAAACGGCGAAATTGATGTTAGAAGCCCTTTTTCTCAAGTTTTGACTTGTCGCCATATACTCTTCTACCAGCCTTATGATCTTGCCACCATGTCAATTTCTCGGCTAAATTTCGCGAAATGAAGAAACCAACTTTCCGAGGAGTGAGGCCATGATTGCGCATGGCTCTATCATGGGAAAGATTAGCCACGATTGACTGTGCTGAACAGCCGTGGTTAGCCATAACAAAGCGTGTAATCTCTTGCTTTAATCGTTCAAATCTCGCCTTTTTTTGAGTTCCTACACCCCGTTTTTGATGTTTCATGAACGATTAAAACAAAGTTAACCCATATCAAAGAAACGGTGGTTATCCCATCGAAAATCGATTATGAAAAGTCGACCGATTGGGTGGTCTTCCAGTTAGCAGTTGCAAGTTTTTTCGCCTTGCCATCAGCAATAATTGGGTTAATTGTTGCAAGGCTACCGTGCATTCCATGAACTTGAAATTTGACCCTTAATTCAGCGACACGATCGCGCTGCAGTACTTCTAATTCTTCGTCAGATAATTCGACTGTAGCGAGTTGGTTGCCACTAATTTTGTCAGATATTTGGAATTCATTACCTGAGCACGAAAGAGAGGGTCTGAAGTCCCAGTCATCCGGGTGATTCATCCACACAGAAACGTCTACTGAGAGGCTGTCTCGGATATTAACCCGACTAATCTCGACCGTATCAACCATGGTGTTCAAACTACCCGAATGAATAGATGTAGATTAGTGTTTCATTAGCGAGTAATTTATACTGCAATCTCTGTAAGTACGGGAACTTGTAATTCGATTATTACTTCTAACGTCCAATCATTACCTGGGTCAGGGTCTGGTAAGCCCTCAAACAATGGGTCAGGGTCTGCCTGCTGAGCAAAAATTGTCCAAGTCCAATCACCTTGACCATTGCGGAAACCGGGCTTATCCAACAACTGTTGTAGAACATCTTCTGCAAAATCAGCAGTGTATGTACCATCCTCCCCAACTGGATTGATAGCGTACCTATCTAGTTCCGCTTTGGAGGTTTCATTTGCAGTTATGTTGCCGCCTTCTGTCTTGGCGGATTTACGGTAGCCATCATTGAAAATCTCCAACTGCAAAGTGAAATTATCCTGTGGACCCAATTCTTGATCCAGTTCTAACACGGCGGAAAATGAAATGATGCGTCCTTCCAAACCAGGTACAATTGTCTCTTCCCAAGAGGTCCCTTGGTCTAGGTAGCCATCCCACTCGAGTAATATTCTCTCAGTTCGCCATTCAACTTCGAAGGTTCTCGTCGAAATTTCCAGTTCAAATGATGTATACTGAGCAGCTCCATCACCGTCTGAAATGATTAGTGAGCCTCTTTTTGTGCCTGATTTATTCGTCGGTAACAAGACTGTTGAGGTTATCGCATCTACATCGTTTCGATTATCGCCATCATTATTCGAATCCTCGGACCAATCTAAATCCCAGGAATATTCCAATTGTTTGCCTTCCGGATCAAAACTTCCAGAAGCGTCAAGCAATGCTGATTCTCCAGCCTTGACACTATCGGGCACGGTCAAATTTAGCACTGGAGCACCATTGACAACAATGCTTGCAGTTATTTCATCTTCACCACCGCCGCTATTTTTCACGGTTAGTGAAACTGTGTAAATGCCGAATTTTTCATATGTGTGTGAGGTGAAACCAATTACTGTCTTAGCAGTTTTGCCATCACCAAAGTCCCATTCAAAATCTGTGATAACTCCCTCAACTGCTTCGGAATCTCGAGCATCAAGGGTAATCGTTTCACCTTCTTGAATAAATAACGGATATGCTTGTAGTTCGGCGCGAGGGTTTACTGTCGTTTCAAAACCAACGCAACCTGATAGTAAAACGGAGAGTAGCATGAGCGCTGACAAAAACACAGATTTTGGTGTTCGTCCGCTCCACATAAAGAGCAGGAAAGACTTCCCCCTTCTAATAGTATGCATTATCCCTAATGCTATGCATCAAAAAACCGTGTTGTGATGTTGAGCCATTAGAATGTTACTTCCTCGGGCAAATCACCAATAATTTCAGCGTTCGCCAAATGTTCTACGATATCATCAAGTGATTCATGATTAACAACATTTACCTCGCTATGGCTTGATAGGGTTTCTTCCTCGACATTTAATTGGTCGATTTCTACATCACCTACATCATATTCTGAAACTAAAATTGGTTTAGGTGGAGTAATTGGTTCTACACTTTCGCTTGATAACTCATCCATTACTTCATCCGAAATTTCACTCGCTAAGGCGAGGAATTGGGCTTTTTCAGCAGCTAATTCTGCCTCCTCTTGCTGGGATTCATCGTTTTCAACAGGGCCTTTGTCGAACAGATTGCGTAACCTATCCTTGATGCCCATGTGAGACCCGAAGCCAACTTAGCGATTGAAATTTTGCCTGCGAGTGGCCATAGTGATGTTCAATAGGTAGCGACAGTTGCTGTGAAATATGGGTCATGAGTTTCTCGCAGGCGAATCTGTCTTGGCGTTTGACCTTGAGACAACTGGAATTTCGACCAATAATGACCGAATCGTCCAAATTGCCTTGGTAGGCTCTAACAATGAAGGCGAAGCTGTTCACTATGAAACTCTGATTAATCCACGCCGCCCAATACCGATGGGCGCAAGCGGAGTCCACGGAATTTTTGATGCTGATGTCAGAGGACTGGATGATTTTTCACACCATGCAGATGAGATTCATCAACTGATTGAAGACGCGGTTATAGTGGGACACAATGTAAGGAAATTCGACATGCCCCTGCTAGAAAATGAGTTCCGTCGAATCGGCAGACTGCCACCCAAACCGAAAGCAATGATGGATACGCTTGAGATAGTTAGGCGGGTCAAGGTAGGCAGACCACACAACCTCGGAAGCCTTTGTCAGCGACACGGTATTGCTTTGGATAATGCTCACACTGCGGCTGCTGATGCTGCTGCTTCACTGTTACTGTTCTGGCGATTAACTATGGATCATGCTCTGATGTTTAGAAATTCCTTGGAAGAAATAGAACGCTGGCTAATTCATGGAAAATC
>DAHU01000033.1:20240-23437 GCA_002495945.1 Euryarchaeota archaeon UBA13 | reverse complement strand
AAGATTCGTATCGATGACGGACACTACATTGTTGCATTCGGTCGTCATCGAGGACGACATCTTACCGAAGTTGCAAGATTAGACCCTTCATACATAAATTGGCTTCTCTCACCATCGGGAATTGAGGATGAAGTAGCGCGAAATTTGCTTAGAGAATTCCTGTCATGACTCTTTTCTCGTGTACTCTTCGCCATCCGGAATTGGCGACCAAGGTAAGACATCACACCAATGCCCAATCCTCCAAGAATGTCTATTAGTCATAGCAGAACCAATGTATATTGGTCCTTGGTGGCCTGAATCTAGTAGCTCCTCAAGAGCATCTTTGCCGCGATTGTCGAACTTCGCACCTGTCCTAATGCCGGTTGGTAGTACATTTCCCGCCGCATCACGCGGCTCACACAACTCTACGACAGCTGAGCCACTTGATTCATCATAATTGTGCAACAAGACTACTGCATCGGAAAAATCTCCTTTGTGAAGTGTATTGTTGTCATGACGCCATTGCCACCAATGTGGGCACCACGCTTTCCAATCACAGAAACCTCCACAACTCTCCTGTCCGATGCTAGGGTCTAGGGGTATTTTGCCAGGAGTCGTTGCCTCCCAAGCAGCATATGCATCTTCAAGCACATTATCTCCAATCGCAGACCATTTGGAAGAATCTGCAGTATACCACCCTTCGGTTCTAATTGGAGGGCCGTTTGGATTATTATTTCTCAAAATATCTCGATATAGTCGCAATTGACGGTTCACTTCTAACTTTAGCTCGTCCTTCGGTGCTTTGCCTGTTTTCAAATCAGCAACTAACCAGCCAACCATTTTACCGCTTGAATCAACATCAGCCATCAATAAGTCAAGTCGGCCCATTAATTTGCCATCCTTAGTCTTCAATTCACCTTCTACCGCTATCGCCAAAGATTGTATCTTTCGCCACAAGGCACCAGTGATTTTACTTTGGTTCAAACCAACGATGCCGACGTGATCCAATAGCATTCTCACAGCCCCTTTTTGATGGTTAACCGCTTCTTTCCACTTATCCTCTTTCCATTGCGGCCGTCTTGGTGTGTTATGGAAAATCGTTTTTTCTTCTTCCCAGCGAATCTTGAGCAAACGCTCGCCTTCTTGTGGAAGCCAACCATCCTCTGAGTTGCCTATGTGAGAGTAATCCTCTTGCAGCAAATCCTCTACTGAAGCATGAACTGCAGTACCAAGCGAAGCTGCCATTCCCGCCTTTCTCGGTAGTCTTTGACGGCTTAACCAGTACATTCTTGGACAGGTTTCAAATCGATTCCATGATGATGGTGAAATCATATGGGTAACTTCTTGTTGCCCATCACCTGCCATAAAACGCCTAATACCACAACCATCATCAAACCACCGACCCAACAAGTGATGGAAGTGTTCATACATCGACCAACAATAGGGGCAATCATGGAAGGCCCAAGTGTCCGAATAAATGCCGAGGTATCGACGGAAAATGCGCTTGTTGTCGCATGCTTTCCAAGTGTTGGAATGGTTTCAAGCGTTGTTGCTCACTTTCTAATCGATCACCTAGAATTAGAATTCATTGGCGGGGTAATTGACCCACGCCTCCCAGCATTAACTCTTGTAGACAAAGGCGTTCCGTTGCCGCCGATTAGAGCCTATGCGGGAAAACCCAAGTGTACCATTGAAGGATGTGACCAAGTTATCCTACTGATGAGTGAATTAGTGGTTCCAGAAGCATTAGCACACGACATAGTATGGGCGATGTTTGAATGGTCCAAAGAACAAAAAATAGTTGCGGGCGTAGTCATTGATGCATTTGCCAAGCAGGGCATGAAAGGTAATCTCAACGGCAGTGAGCCTGTTGTCGACTATGAGGATACCGAAGGTATTGACGTCGTTGGAATTGGCGCTAATGACAAAAGTCGGAAAAGGTTAGAGAAAATGAATGTACCATTACTCCAACAAGGCGTTATCAAAGGAATCAATGCATCGATTTTAGGTGAAGCACGACGAAGAGGATTGGACTTAATGTCGATAATGGTAGAGGCTGATCCTCGATTCCCAGATGCAAGAGCCGCAGCAACGTTAATTGAAAATCTCAATAATCTTCTGCCCTCAATCAACCTACCACATCAACCACTAATCGAAGAGGCTGAATTCCTCGAATCGCAACTTCAAGCAATGATGGATGGAGCGAATATCGCTAATGAAACCCAGTCTAGCAACTCAATGCTGTACGGATGATTGCCCTCTGATACTTATTACTGCCAAGGTTGTCGTTGCTAGACCTATGACTAATACTAATCCTGTAGCCCAAATTGGCATCAGAAACACCGTATCAAATGGCAGACTTAGCCAATCTAACAAGGATTCATTCCGAGTGAATTTACCACCGGCTGAGGCTGTAATTAGCATGAAACCACTAGCGGCTAATCCAGCTGATGCATGAGTGATTGAGGATTTCTTACTAGACCAAACTTTGTTGCCAAGACTAAATCGAGCATAAAGTACTGCTACAGCAATACCCGTGGCAATCATCGACAGGAACATTTTGTTGACCAGTAATGGTGAAGAAACCCCTGAACCAGGTGATGAGGCAATTCCCGACATAATAGCAAAAGGAGTAGCAAGAAGCCCAAATCCAAGGGCAAAATGGCCAGTGTTATCGGTGCTCTGAGAGATTTTTTGATAGTTAAATAAATTGAAATTTTGTAATGCCTGGATTAGAAAACAGACTCCGGCTAACGCAAATGAACCGACAACAAGTTCGGTGGAGATAACGTGGAATGTTGCCGATGAAATCACTGTAATTCCTCCAAGTATTCATGGCCATACCATTTCCATTGCTCCATAGTCCATCCTGCTGGCAAACCACCCTCGGGAAGTGGAGGCATCTCAGCAGCGATTTCTGTTGCCAAATCGGTTTTGTCTACACCAAGATTGTTCTGCATGATGAGTTCTCGCTCATTGCTAAATCTATTGTGAAGCGTCAAAATCAAACCAACAAAAAACAGTCCCAAGGCAAATGATTGAAGATATACTTGTAATTGATCGATTTCAGGTACTGGCTCTTGTGCTGCGATACGAAACCAAGGCGTAATCTGGTCTGGCCCTTCACCCTGCATTATCGCTCGCCATTCAATAATCGATGGTTGAATAGCAGATGGTAAATCAAATTCCCAGATGTCATCATCGATCTCGGATGCGTT
>DAHU01000033.1:1936-19856 GCA_002495945.1 Euryarchaeota archaeon UBA13 | reverse complement strand
ACTGAGATTGTTGAATTAACGCCTATCTCTCTACTTATTGGCGGTGCATAATCACTGGTCAAGCGGGGCAGATTTTCCGGAATTTCTTGAGGGATGATCTCTAAACCGCTACTAATTCCGAAATAGGGATTATTGTTGCCACCATGATGAATTGAAAGATAGAAGTTGGTTGGTTGTAGACTCATCGGCTTCAACGTCCAAGATACCGTATATTCGCTAGCTAATGACGATGCTTCTATCTCAATATAGTTGTTCGCTCCACCGTTTTGATCTGAAATTACTGTCCAGTCCGCATCTTCGGGTAAATCACTGTGTCCAGTAGTATCTGTGAGCAGGAACAAACCAATAGAATCCGAGGAAGAAAACTGAACGCCGCTAACCTTGGCAGACACTGATACTGGTAAGCCAATATATGCAGTGCTCTCAATTGTCAATTCAAGTAGAGCCGGTGAGGTTTGATTCTGCGAGGAATCACCGTGGCATGCTCCACCACACTGCATATCAAAATCTCCGTCACCCACGCCTCCAGGATTTGCCCCTCCAATAGATGTGAAGGACAAGAGAATAATCATCACAAATAGCACTGATAGTCTATTCATGTATATTCCTCCTACCAATTAGACTTAGGGTAACTACTCCAAAACTTGCGAGCAAGAATATTATGCCAAGAATGAAGCCGCCTGTTTCTGAAACGCTACTTGCTGGCTCGACGGTAATAGAAACCTCAAAGTCCGAAATAGTCATTGAACCTGCAATTAACTGTTGACCATCAACAACTGGAGTGATAGTATAACTGGTAGGTCCAGCAATTAAGGGTTCATCAGCAAATGCTTGATTAGTAGTTGTACCTATTTGCTCCCCGTTTCTAAGTATGCTAAATTCGGCATTGTCACCAGAATATTGCCACGTGAGTAATACTTCTTTGTCGTCATTTACCGCTGATAGTTCAGAAATAATTGGGCCTTGAGTTGTAACGATTATGCTATTCAGCGTTGCAGTTAATCCCAGATCGTCCTCAACAGTCAAACTCATACCAATTGTCCCGTAACCAATTATTTCGACCGATTGACCAGTTGCAGAGGCTTGATTGCCTTCACTGTCTTGATATTGCCACAGATAATTTGTTATCACACCATCGACATCGAAAGAACTGCTTGCGTCGAGCTGAATTATCTCTCCGCGCCAAAGATTTGTGGAAATAATTTCGAAGTTTGCTGATGGTGGTAGATTATCCACCTCAATCGATTTGCTAAACTGCTGTACAGGTCCATCACTGTCGTGATAGGAGATAGTCAAAGTCCAACTCTGCCCGGCGCCAAATAACTCTGCTGGCACCAGGGTTGAATTGTCAAGGCTGCCTTCTTGGAATCCGTTTCTAAGCCATTGTATGCTGGATTCAATTGGGTCATCATCAGCATCAAAATATTGTGGGTTAATCTCTAGCCCAATTAAATCATTATTAGCAAAGGACAAGTTATCCGGTATCGTATCAATAACAATCGACGGAAGACTATTTTGAATACTAAATGATGCGTTTACCGCAGTATTGCTATACGAATCCCCATCATTGGCCTTGAGTGAAACCGTCCAGATTTCGCCTTTGCTGGTATATGATGAAGGCAGGGGGTTTAATCCTGATAATTCCGCTTGTTCGATACCATTTTTTGACCAAATAATTTGGGGATTCGTCGACAAATCATTGTCTAGATCTGTATAATCATATGTGACGGTTATCGAATCATCGGTGTAAATCTCCGATGGGCTGTAAGTGACAGATTCAACAACGGGTGGTGAATTCACAATAATTGAAGACAATTCTGACCAATTTGACCAATCTTTACCATCACTAACCCTTACTTGGACTTCCCAGATTTGACCCTTACTAGTTTGGGTAGATTCCACAGTAGTCGAGGTCTCAGTTGTCAAGACATCATCGACGCGCCACTCGATTTCTATGTCAATTATTGAATCCCCATCTAAGTCTTGGGCGGTGTACAACAAATCGAGATTATCGACGGTTGTTGGTTGGTTTGGTAATATTACGAGACTTGAAATTTCGGGAGGATTATTCGGTTGGAATACTTCACCGATGGTGATTATTTGCGAGGAACTGGAGACAAAATCCTCACCATCACTTACTGTGACCTCAACCCGCCATTCATCACCTTCGCGTGTGGCAATTGAAGGGATTGTTGTATCATTTTCAAATTCCGAAATTAATACACCATCTAGATACCATTTAATTTCTATGACCAATGGTTCTTGGTCATCATCGCTGGCTGTATAACTGACTGTTAAGTCATCACTTTCATCTGCAGCAGAAGGTGTTATACTCGGCGTGCTTAGCGAAGGCGCAGTGTTTTCGATAGTGACAACATTGCTGGTTACAAGGCTTCCAAAATCACTGCCATCCGATGGTTTCACCGTAGCGTACCATTCCTGCCCCTTTAGAGTCTCACTTGTGGGTACTGAAAGTCCGGAAATTGTTCCTTGTGGAAGAGCTTGTGAATCTCGATACCAAGTGATTTCGGTACCTGATTGGGCATCGCCATCAGGATCGCTGTATGAGTAGCTCAAAGTCAGTACATCAGTTGTTTTAGCATCTGTTGGCGCCAACAAAACATTCGACGCTGATGGTGGATTATTTACTGGCACATTTTCGGGTACTTGAACAACATACGTAGCCCATCGGTCGCCACTAGTGCCGCCATTGCCGTTGGCAGTTATCCCTGCCACTTCGAAGGTTGTTGTACCTGCACCGGCAGATGGTGAGGTCCAATCAAAACTCCAGGAACGATAACTGCTACCGGTTACACCATGAGTGGCACTATTGCCTTGACTGTTCACTTTCACTGAGCCAAAGCCAACCTGCGGCGTACTCAAAACCCCCTTATCGACCTCTAAGGAAAAGCCACCGTTAGAACCTGAGACTCCTCCGCTAACTGATACTGTAATTTGGTATAATTTGTTAACATCATACGAAGATGGGAGGCCTGAAATGCCTACTGAAGCTGGAGTTGTGCCTGTCTGAGAATGACAACCGCAACCTGATGCTTGGTTGTATACTCCATTTTGATATCCTTGGATTGCTGGCACAAGTAATAGCATGGATACTGCTGTAATTGCAAGAAGTACTCGGTGCTGACCCATTATATCACCTTCAACTTAAACTATTGAACATTTACTGATAAATGCGTGTACAATGGCCGATTAGAAATCAAGAAGTGATTTTTGCGAGGTGTTTTGTGCTAAAACTTCAGGTGATTTCCCAACTTCATTTGGCTCTGTTTCGGTGTTGAGTGCTTGATTGAGAGTATCCTCATTCCAAATAGCCACTCCTAAACTTTCTGCCTTTGTTAATTTTGATCCTGCGTTTTCACCAGCAATTAATACGTCCAGCTTTGTTGAAATCGAACCTACAACTTTCCCGCCTGCACCTTTAACCATCAATTGTATTGCTTTACGAGGTTGGCTTAAAGTACCTGTAATGCAGAATGTCATACCATCAAATTTGCCGCCTGTATCAATTTCCGGCTCTTGTTCTAAAGTCAAGTGCTTGGCCAATTCTGCTATCAATTCGCGCCTTGCTTTCAACCCGTCGCGGACTTGGATTGCTACTTTTTCTCCTACGCCGTCATGCTGACATAAGCCTCTAATCGACGCGTTAGTTCTGAAAGCCTTGCCCGAAGAATCAAGTTCAGGGCCATAATCATCATCTCCAACAACTGCATCAGCAGCAGTTAACCAATCCAACATCCCCTCCAAGGTTTTGACATGGCTGGCAAATAGTGATGCCAACTCGGGTCCGATTCCTGAAAGTCCCAACGCGTGAATGAATTTACTGAGAGTCATCCGTTTTGTTCTATTTAACTCGGATAAGACATTCATTGCAGATTTTTTCCCCATCCTTTCCAAGCCGGTTAGTTGATCCATATCTAAATCATACAGGCCAGATATTGACGAAATAAGTCCTGCTTCAAGCAATTGCTCGACTAATTTTTCTCCTATCCCATCCATTTCTAGAGCTCTGCACCAATATAGAATTGAGCGGCTAGTGCGCGCTTCGCAAAGCATGTTGTAACACTTTAGAAAAGCACCCTCAGTAACCAATTCAGAGTCGCATGATGGACAGATAATTGGTGCAATAATCGACATAGACGGTGGCAGTTCACTCGAAAACAAGGTGCCGTCTGCGTGTTTACGATTCGTTAAATCTTCTTGAGTGGCACGTCCGAGGCTCTGCTCAATCTTAGGAATAACATCTCCCCGCCTAACAATCAATATCTTATCACCGATTTTGAGACCAAGTCGAGCAACTTCACCAGGATTGTGCAGCGTAGTATTCTCTACCGTAACTCCTCCCACGCTTTGGGGGGCAATTCTTGCAACAGGAGTGACATTGCCCGTCCTTCCTGTTTGCCAATCGACACTCAGCAGCACTGATGTTGCTTCCTCGGGCGGGAACTTCCATGCTAATGCCCACCGCGGGTGGTGAGCGGTCATGCCAAGAATTTGGCGTTGCTTGAGGTTATCGAGTTTGAATACAATACCGTCAATTTCAAATTCATATTCACTACGCTTATCCGACCACTCTTTGGTGTAATCAATCATCGCTAATTGTGGCCTATCTGAGTCAAACACAGTCCAGGGCGCAGGCTCGATTCCCGCCTCCTGTAACCAGGCCAAAAGTTCACTATCATTTACCGCCGTTGGAGCATCGCCAACAAATTTCACATCGTAAGCACAGAACACCAAATCCGCAGCATCTGCCTTACCATCTCCGTGTTTCTGGCGGAGTGCTCCCGAGCATAAGTTTCGAGGATTTGGTGAAACTTGGCGGTATTTTTCCTCAAAAACTGCTAGTGGCATCACTACCTCGCCACGAACATGACAGTCAGCCGGAATGTTGAGTCGCAGAGGTATATTAGCCACTAATTTAGCGTTAAGCGTCACATCTTCCCCCTTTTCTCCGCTACCTCTGGTTGCAGCACGGTGTAAATTGCCAGCAACATATTCCAAGGATAATGCTGAACCATCTAATTTTGGCTGAGCAAGATATCTCTTGCCGCCAAAAGTGGATTGGGTAACAAAGTGTGTAATGTCATCATTTGTAGTTCCTTTATCGAGGGACCTCATAGGAAATCTATGCTCTACTTTGACTGTGCCAGGTAGTGGCTCGGGACCTACCTCATGGAGCACAGGATTATCAGGATCTATGCTTACCAGCTCATCCCATAACCGATCAAATTCAGCGTCGGAAATCTCTGGTGCTGAATGGTTGTAATACAACTCTCGGTGGTAGCGAATCGCCGCTGAGAGTTCCTCAATTCTGCTCTCTCCGGCCATGGTTAACCACCCCAGTCATAGGCTTTGAATATCACGAAAATTGGAGTCCTAAGAGTTGAACATCGGCTAATGGACAACGGGTCATAATTGCTTGGGACATTATTCTCAAGTGAATTTCAGCCACTACAGCAACGGTTGAAGAAAACATGTGCCCAGCATGGACATTATTGTCGTCATCCGACCAGCAGCAGTGAATATGAGTGAATGCTTTACCATCCTGGGTGCGAGCAATATTACCTGACAGACTGACTAGTTCAGATGGGTTCACTAGGTTTCTTTTAATGTAAATTCCATCATTATTCATGTAACCATATTCATTATTGCGCGTTCGACCAATTCCACTTGTTATCGCAGCGGCATCAAAGCCGACCTCATCAGCAAGTTTTTGCAGAGATGCATGAATCTCCTCACTTGGATCAATTCTTACTAGTAAATCCTCGCCGCTTCTGGTCCATTCCATGTTGTTTCCAAAGCAATCCGCCTATTGGTCATAACGGTCATTCAGATTCATCATCACGATAGAATCGAGCAATCGCATGTTTTGCCTGCTCTAAATCATGATAATTACCACCTAGTGGCAACGGACCAAAAATTCCCCAACCTCTTCGTAACAGCATGATTCTGCGCTTAGGTTGCTTTTTTGCCAGTCTTAATTTCGACCATTCATATCGCTGCCCATCAGCGAATAAGTGTGTTGAGGTAACAGCATAACGCTTCGGCACCAATAAGTAGATTATGTGCAGAGCTAGCAGGCAATCCCAGATAATGCCGTAAATTATCGGTGTTTTCGATAGGGAAATTAGCGCCCAAGGAAGACTCATCATTGCGGCCATGGAAAATAAATTCCCCCATTGCCGAATTACCTCATGCGCACCTTCGCTTGCCCAAGCAAAACCGCCTGCATTAAGCTCACCAAAGTTTGGTACATCGCGCTTTTGTTTCGTTAGCCAGAATGCATCCCAAAGTACAATTGCGGCAAGCACAATAATGACGAATAAGGCAAATGATTCCGCTGTTGGTAGGTCAACTACGGCCATATGATCACTCCTGCATTCCTTGCCTTGAGCGCAATACGAACAATACTACGACTCCTAAGCCGATTATTATCAGAATTAACGTAAATGAATCAAATTCTCCACTTGAGCCATCGCTTACCCCCTCCAATGTGTCTGGGATGCCGTCGCCATCATCATCCTGATCTTCAAATAAATTCGTCATCAATCCTTCCGGACAATTGATATTGTCTGGTTGTCCATCGCCGTCCGTATCTTGCCAAGCGCAAGCATCTAACGGCCAGTAGTCCCTTGAGTCAATAATGCCATCATTATCATCATCATCGTCATAGACATCTGGACCACAAGACCTGCTCGCTGAAAGGTCGAACCATGAAGCACTATTACAGGTTGTAATGTAGTCATTATCTGAATCTAGTAGTAATACTTCGATTGGAATTATTTGTTCTGATTGCGCTAGATTAGTATCAATTACAACAAGTTTCAGCAGGAAAGAACCGGGCGATTCTAGCGTTATAACATCGCTTGGATTAGAAGATGTATGTGAATAGACCTCACTACCGGTATCATCGGTAATACGCCACTGGTAAGTCATTGCACCAACATCATCAAAATCATCTACTGCACTAATGGTTGATTCAAATGGTTTCGTTTGCATTATCACGCTAGTAGAGTTAGGACTTGTCGATTGAATCTGTGGTGCTTGGTTTTCTTTAAGAGTAAAGGTTAGCGTAGTGTTCAAGTCCATGAACTCCGCTTGGCTAAGCGTTATTGATTCAGCTGGATGGCCTGCTGAATTTGCTTCGATCTCAATGACATCAAGATAAATGTTTGAGATAGATTGCGCATATTTTGTTGCTATACCAATTACTGCCAGAGCGGTAGTACCACTGGCCTCGATGGTCGATATGCTTTCATCTGAGTAGACCAAATCAATGACGTAATCCGTTGGTTTAGTGATGTTCAAATATCTTGATTCCAAACTAAGAGTTTGGTATAAATGAGTGACTGCTCCATCATAAATCGATGGTTCTTGGGAAATTTGTACATCTATCATGTTTACTTCAATTAAACCGCTAATTTCGGTCGCTCCAATAATTGATGATTTTTCCACGGCAAGTGGATAATCTTCGATGGATAATGCAGTTGAAGCATTGACTACAGCATTAGTGATTTCAAAAGGTGAGGCTGTATCAGGACCATCGGCATGTAGGTCTATACCGACTGCATATCCTGACAACTCTACGTTTGCTAGGCGTAACGGGTCTGAGTAACGGCCATGATGACTTATTATTGCCGTACCATAACCATTGCCAGTAAGGATTACATCTGATATCAACCCTGCTGAGGCGTCAAAATCAATCGCCGGAGCGCCGCTCAAATTTATCGATTCGAGGTTTAATGCCCTATTGTTAGAACCACTAAGCGCTGCAGTTCCCCCGACTGTGCCTGAAACATTTGAAATTAGCAAACCTCCATTGATGTAATTCATTTTGACAATACTGCCAAATCCGTTAAATTCCGTTGCATCTATGTTTACGATTTCGCCCACCACACTGGATAACATCAATCCATCTGATGAGCCTTGACCAATCACTACATCTACAATATTGAGGTGCGCATTTTCTGCTCTTATCGCAGGTCCATTACAACGGTCGAATTGAACATTTGCTATCTCAACTTCAATGGTCGACTTTACGATGTCAATACAAGCCCCACTTGCATCACTCAAATGGGAATTTATCAGACTAAAAGTTCCACCATGTTGCTCATTTATCTCGATTAAGGCTCGTGATGAAGCCGAGCGAGATACTGATACTTCCTCAGCGATTAGACTACCACCGTTGTATGTTATGGCAGGAGATGCTTCGAGTAATGTAGTACCCAATAAATGAATGGTTGAGTATTGTGAATCCATAATCAACCCAGACCAGCGAGCACCGAAACCTGTTGAAGAAAAGGTTGCAGATTGTGCATCAAGTGTTCCAAGAATGGTTATCTGTACTCCGTCTGAAATTCTCAATGAGACATCATCAACAATCGTCAATGTACGACCCAAAGGAATGGTGATATCTGATTCAAGGAAATACGGACTCCATACCGATTCAAGAGTCATATCGCTACTGAGAATTGCGTCAACATCTACGCTCGAGACAATAAACTGATGTGATTTGGCAGACGATGTATTCCAAGTGATTAATTCATTATAACCCGACAATTTTAGCAGAACGTTTTCGTTTGTCCCGACAAAGTCCCCTTGTGAATCAATCAATCTAGCAATTGATTCAATCGATACATCACCTGATAGATCGGTAAAGTAGTCGTTATTCTGAAATTCAATTACTGCGTTGCTAATAGGTAAGCCTCGATCAACTACAGAAACAGACAAGGTCGAGGTTATTTTTATTGATGAATCGATGGGTGTGGAGGCTGTACCGGTTAAAATACCATTTGCTATGGTTAATTGACAATTTGGCCCGAGAGTTAATTGTTGAACTACTATGAGGTTCGAGACATTGGTTTGACTGCCACAATTCCATTCAACGTCAGCGTCCATTAGCAGCTGTGAATGACTTGACACTCCGGTAATTGTGCTTGAGTCATTAAGCAATATTTCATCTGATTCAATCGAAGAATTGGCGCCAATAATTTGCGCATTATCGTTGAGAATTATTGCTTTACCCGGCGCCATGATGAGATTCATATCGAATAATTGGAGTATCGCTTCGTCTTCGAGAATTAAATTGCCCACTAATGATTGACTGGTATCTAATGATTGCAAAGATATGGATTGGTTGCCTGAGAGAATCCAATCGCCACTTGGAATTACTGGTATTCTAACGACTTGTCCGCCTAGCCCCCCATTTAGGCTCTCACTGATTCCGGTTCCAGCCAAACTTGCTGTAACTTTAGAACCCGAAGTGAACAGTGGTATCAAAACCTCGCCGTTTTCATCACTTGTGAACTGAAAAGTGTTTACATTAATTACTGCTTGAACGGGATTATCAGACATATCAGTAAATTTGACATTGGTTAACACAAAATAATCACTCTCGGCAGAGGAAATGTCAAGATTATTGTCAAATCCATAGTAAACTGTACCTTGACCAGATGCGTCACTGAAACTAGGATTGGTGTTTACCGTGTTAAAATCCAGCACGTGTGCAGTAGAGCCACTACTTACCTGAAGGGGTTGGTTGTGTAATTGCGCCGTCCACTGATAGGAACTTAGGCGGGAGTTTTCAGTAAGTATCACTCCGGCATCTTGGAATTTTGTTGAAATAGAATATACCATTGCATGACTGTCGATTATCTCTGTCCCAAGTGTGTTGCCGCCAATGTTCGCAAGATTAGTAGATGAAAATTCAGTATCACGCATGGTAACTCCAGTAGAGAAGTTTTCAGTAGAAAGGCTATCCGAGGAAAATTCTGCATACCATATTTGGCAACCAATAGAAGTAAAGTCCGAAGCGGTGTAACTCTTGTCAACTATTAGGTTTGAAAACTGATGGATGCCACCTAAGATGTCGACACCAATCGAATCTGCTGCAGTCATTGAGACATTGGTATGGCCGACGAATCGAGTATTGCCATCTCTAATAGTAATGCCATTATGCTGCGCAGTTACCGTCAGGTTGTCAATCAAAATCGTGCCTTGACTGGTGACCTTGATGCCGGTATTTATCCCCTCGAAGGTCGAATTGACTACACGATGATCTCCATTTCCTAACAGTAGAGCCCCATAATTAGAATTCCTAATTGAGACATTATCAAAGATACATGCTCCATGGCAATCTGCTTCAATGGCTGGGTTTGAGATTGACTCACTGCCAGTAAAAGACACATTGGAGAATAATGTGTTGCTTGCGCCGGTAGATTTTGACAGGCGATTGCCACTGATGTTAACATGTGAAATTGTGAAATCATCTGAATTAGATAGATCTGCCAGCAAAGAGATTGCGTTTCCAGTAATGTGCTGACCAGTAAATTGAACACCGCTAACAGTAGATAGGCCTACTGCAATCTCTTGAAAGTCTAGCTCTGCAATCGTTACATCGCCAGCAATAGCTTTGATACCGGTGCCTAATTTGCTGAAATTACTACTTGTTACATGGGTCGTTCCACTGGACTCAATTCCCGTTGATGCATTGGTGATTTCAGAGGTGGTTAGAATCAATACGCCGCTATTCATTATCGCCTCGTAATCTATCGAATCGGTGGAAAATTCTGTAATGTCAGCAACTGCCATGTTATTGATACCTAAATAAGAATCCTTGACCGTTAAATTGTCGGCGTCAAGAGTGCCTTCAGATTTAACTCCGACATTGGTGTTTTCAATTATAACATCAGTTAACGAGGCGCTGCCCCCAGTTTTGACTACTATTCCTTGCCAAAGTCCTTGGCCATGAGATGACTGTGCAGTCGGGCTCGCCGAGGAAAAAAAGTGAGCCGATTCAGCAATGAGGGTGCCAAATACCTCAATGGCAAAGCCGCTACCGCCGTCGATTACAGTCCCTGGTTCAATAGTTAGAGTAGCACTGGGTGAAACTACTACATCGCTTTCGAGGGTAATATTTCCTGACCAAGTAGTATCCGAGTTTATTGTTGACCCTTCGACTTGGGTCAGGGGAGAGAATAATGTCATTACGAATAATGCGACTGTAAAGTTGGTGACTAACCACTGTCGCCGCATATTATCTCCTTTGCTACGCTTCCATATCAAGCAAATGGTGGGCCCGCCCAGATTTGAACTGGGGTCTGACGGCCCCCAGCCGCCAAGTATAGGCCAAGCTAACCCACGGGCCCGAGAATCAAATTTACTGACTCGGTGCGCTGAATGGTGCGACTTCTTGAATCAAGTCCAAGTGTCCAATGTACATTCTTCGGCAACAATATCTCGAGAAACCAACTTGGTCTAGTGCATCGGATACTTCGATACCTGATGCTACTTTCTCGTTGAATTCTTCCCACTTATGTGCAATAACCGCACCACAACTGAAACATCTTACTGGAATTATCACGCTTTACACCTCATCGGTAGGACTTTTGTTTCTTTCGGCGAGCACCTCGTCCAAGTTGGTGCTTTGGTTCTTTTCTTCTCGGGTCGTTGACCAATAGACTTCGATCGAATCTCAAGTATTCATCTCTTAATTCATCATCTTGACCTTCAGCCCCGCCGTTGTAGAGAACTAATCCTCTGGCAATAGCGGTTCTGATGGCGTCAGTTTGGCCCATAATCCCGCCACCTGTAGTGGTGATGTTGATGTCAACTTTTGCCAATCTGTTCATTGCGTCAGCGATGATAAGTGGTTCCATTGCCTTTCTTCTTGCCAGTGATGGTTGAAGTATTTCGATAGGTTCGCTATTCACTCTTACTCTGCCTTTGCCTGCCTTGACGGTGGCTCTAGCAATCGCAGTCTTACGCTTTCCTGATGATTCTACTGCCTTACTCTTTTTTCTTGCCATCATTGGTCACCTCCGGTCCATCTGTGGCTTGGTGCGCCAAGGTTTTGGCTGATGTCACCAAGTGATACAAATCGCTCGGGAACTCCTTTGCGAATCTTACTATCGTCGCCGTGCTCGTGGCCGTCCGGTAAATCTCCACTAAGGTGACTTGGGCAGCCAATTTCAACACGTAGATTGCGTAGAGCTCTGCGTCCACTACTCTTACTTTGGTAAGGTAACATACCACGAACTGCACGCTTGAGAATCATATCTGGCATTCTTGGGAAGAAAGGACCTTTTCGGGCGTGATTCAACTTGTACTTTTCTTGATATTTGTTGAATACAGAGGTTTTACTTCCTGAGACAATGGCTTTCTCGGCGTTGACAATTATCACTTTGTCATCGCGGTCTGCTCTTGCCGATTTCAGCAGAAGGTCGGCGGTGGCAGAAGCCAATCGGCCGAGAATCATGCCTTCAGCGTCAAACACAATTGTTTTCTCAGCCAAGGATAACAACCCCCTTTCCTGATGGGTTTTCGTTCATTAGCTCACCATAGGTCATTACACGACCACCGGCAGCTTCTATCTTCTCACGAGCACCGGTACTAACACTGTAGGCGGCGACCGTGTGGTTACTGGAAACCTCACCACTGCCGAGTAATTTGCCAGGCACGAGGATGGTCGCACCCTCTGGAGCATGGCGGCTTACTCTGCTAAGGTTTGGTTGGGCCCAGTTTTTGCGACTCTTTGAGAGGCGCATAGCCACATCTCGCCAAACAGCGGAACCGGTCTCGCGAGACTGGGCTTTCAGTTGATTGATTACATCAACCAACTGAGCATTTGTCTTGCGGTTTGGGTTACTCATTTGACTCCCTCGATGCTTTGAAGCATGTCGGCGACTCGCCAACCCGTTATCAAAGCACCGACGCGTTTCTCACTATGAAACACGCGAATATCGCGCCTGTTCGGCCCATCATTCGTAGAGGATGTCGCCCTTAGCATCGAGTAGTTCAACGGTTAGACCGGCTGCTCTACTCTGTACGATAATCTCGTCGTGAAGAGTGTCTGAGAAGTCATCTAGTGCACCGAGAGCAGTAGTTCCTACCACGTCAGTCAGCTGGTCAATCAAATGATTCAAGACACAACTTACTCCATAAGCCTGCCCGGCTCTAAACGCGTGATCAACACCACCGACCTCTGGGTCTTCGGCTTTCATACGCAGCATCACTTGCTGCGAATAAGCCACCAGTGCACCGTAAATTGATTCAATGATTTGCGCTGCTTCGAGGTCACCAAGGAGCATTTGTGCTTCACTGAGCGCCACTCGGACCGCCTGCCCATAGGTTGCGTGGGCAGCGATAAGGTCAGCCGTCTCTTTTTGCATTGCTTGGTCGATTAGGGTCTTCCAGTCTTCCATGGACAAGCCACAGCGCATTCGCACCTTGAAGGTTCGGAATAAATCTGTGACGATTTATTTCAAATCTTGAAGTTTGAGCCTTCACCGTCGACAATACCTGCTTGCCTTACTGAACCATCTGCAGCAACGAATTCGCCCGCCTTAGTCTGGTTGTCGTATAGGTTCACATCATCGAAGCGCTTGACTAACATGCCTTCGCCAAGAGCGATTGTCAGCGATTGCTGAATCATGCCCAATGTCGCAACTGCACGGTCTCTGTGACTCGCATCAATAGTGTGGTCGGAATATCTCGCCTCTTCAAAGATGGTCAAGAATGCATCTAATTGCTCACTTGGCACCATATCGAAGGCTTTTCTTACCGCCGCTTCGAATTCTCTTGTGGTCTCGTAGACCTTCTTCATGAAACCATGCTTTCTGAAGTGCCTAACCAAATTCTTGTAACAATCAAAGATTGCTGCAATGAATTCGTTGCTTGCCTCAAGTTGTAGCATAGTATCGGTCAAAATTCCACGCAATGCCTGTACTTGTCGGCGTGCTTGAGTTCGCTGGTAGTATGCTGCCGCACCGATTACCAATGCCATTAGAAGTATGACTAGCGCCATCGTTTTAGCAGGTGTAAAGAATCCTGTATCAGCACTGACAGATATTGGCTCACGCCACTGTATTTCGTGTGAAATATTATCTTGAGACGGAGCAAAGAATGTCGAGCCAGGGTAATACGCAATAATTCGCCAGAGACCTTGACATGGTTGTCCTTCACAAGTCCTACCGTCAAATGCCCATTCGAAACTCGCGACACCCTGCTCGTTAGTTGTGGAGCGGTTCTCACCTTCCGTAACCCATTCACCATCGTTCGAGAAGTATTGGCGCAGGAAGAAGACTTCCTCATTTTCGACTGCTAGATCTAATCTGTCTCTTAGTAGAGCGATTTCTCCGATGACCGGATCTCCTTCCGACAGTCCGTTATCACCTCGATAGCTCCAGGTTTGTTGAACTTGGATATCTACTCTAGAACGTACGAGAATATCTACATCCATGAACGAACCATTCAGTGATTTATCGGCATCTCTAGCACATCCACCATAGTTGCTCAAATCTTCAGTTGGTTCATACGCAACTCGAAGAACGCGGAAACCTTCTGTCTTTCCACCAGTTGTCTCAACACCTTTCAGTGTTGGGTTTTGTAGTGGGTCTCCACTAAACCAATTGATGGTGCCTCTGTCATCGAGTGCTTGGCTTGTGCGGATTCGCGCAATTGGCCTAACGTTTTCTTCTGGGTCAAGGTAAATGTTGAGACACTTATCGCCCACTGGATCTCCATTGCTCTGCTTCAATACCGCATCAATATGGAAAGATTCTTTGAGGAATAATCGATAATATTCGGTTCCGTTTGGTGCCAGCCACTTATCAGTAGTTGACTTGAACGGTCCTACATCGGTAATTGATAACGTCGAATTAGAGAATATTTGGTAAGTAAGTGGTAGAGTCTTTGATTTGTAGCGGTATTGGTCACGGTTTTGTGAGTCCAATGCAGAGTAAATGATGTTGATATCTGCTTGTCCGGCTTGTACTCCCTCAATGTCACACTCGATTACGAATATACCGTATTCATCTGTTCTGACATCGTTACACTTGGTGATTTGGTTGTTCGGGTCATTCTTCATAGTGTACTGGGCAGAGATTACACGGCTGGTTAGATTATTACCAAGTTCATCATAAAGACGACCAGACAATATCATTGGTTTGTCTTCATATTGATTGGTTTGTGGGTCGAATTCTCCAGTATATACAATCTCCTCATCAGGTGCATCAATGAAAGTCGTACCAATCAAGTTGAATCCATTCTCAATGTTTGGCATGAAAATACGATACTTTTCGTTGTTCGGAATAAAGGTACATGGGTCCCAAGCTCCGCCAAGCGTTCTTATGTCTAAATCATCGGCGAATGGTTGACAACCTTCGTTTGGTAGGCTCTCTTCATATCGTAGAATAACATTCACTGGTCCAAATCCATTAGGTAGGAAACCTGCAGGGTCCTGCGACAGTTTAGCAGGTGTTAATGGCAGAATGTCTGCTCTCAAACAGCCTACTGACTCTTCTCTACTGACAATACCGTCTTGGTTGGTATCCCAGTCAGAGAATTCATCGTTATTGCCATCGAAATAGCACAGATGGGAATCTCCGGCGCCTGGTATTGGTTCCGGTAGTGTCAATTGACCTGCTCCTTCTGGTGCAATGGTTGCAACTAACTGTCTGTAGGTATTTCCTTGGAAGTCGGTTCCCTCAAAGATTACGTCGACAAGGCCGCCGGTTGGTGCCGATGGGCCGTTAAGATTGACCGGCGTAATTCCCGGATCGTTAGCGCCATCATCGGTTATTTGAGCAACGAAATTCCACGAATCACCGCTCACCCGGAAATTGCCAAATTCTTCTTGAACCTGTCTCGGCAATAAATCGGTAACTGAAATATTAGTCCGAGAAATCACCCAAATATACTGGCTTACCGCAG
The DNA here is from genome assembly GCA_002495945.1 of Euryarchaeota archaeon UBA13. GTDB lineage: Archaea > Thermoplasmatota > Poseidoniia > Poseidoniales > Poseidoniaceae > MGIIa-L1. Next base: position 4,127 of record DAHU01000033.1, on the reverse strand, counting down.
ATCCTTTCAGTAAATTAGACCCAGGGTACTCAAACTCTAATGAGAAATTACCCAATGAATCAGTACTGTTGATGGTGAATGGAACTTCGAAGAATCCGTTATCATCAGTGTAGTTGACACCGGTTCTACCATCAAATGACCAGGTGTAGTTGACCGGTGCATTTCTAACTGGTTGAAGTGAATTGTCAACCAGTTTTGCCTGAATCACAGTACTGGTATTTCGATATAGTCTTGGAGTAGACGTCATTTGGAAATCTGTCGTACCAATCACGGTGATGTTGATGTAGGCTCCCGTTGGTGACAATATGCTTGTATTGCCAGTGAAATAATACGCTGAATTGGTGAAATCGACTCTGGTTCCATATGTCTTCGCTGGGTACTGGCTCAACCAGGTAAAGTTGTAGTCATAAACTGCGTCACATGACGAACATGCCTGGGTCGGCTTAGAGGTGAATTGAGTCTCTTGTTGACCGATGAATAGTCCGTTACCGTCGATATCAATTTGCAGCGTAATCGGGTCATCAACCCAAGGGGCAAATGTTCTGTTTGACACTGTACCTACTACTCGGAATCCTTCTCCAGTATTCATCTCTGGAACTATTTCACACCTTACTGCGCTGTTAGGGTCGGCTGGGTCTACAGCACCACAAGGTGGTAAGTTGGTATTACCACCGTTGACCAGCGCAATCGACCAGTTGTCACCAACCGTATCAATGAATGGTCGGAGTAGGGCTGCTTCACCTGTTAGACTTGCTGGATTACCATCCCAATTGGTTGGATATGGTTTGATTGCTGAAACTTCGTTGTAATTTAGGCCTGCATTAGTCAATGCATCGGCATGGAATAATGTAGCCCAGTTGCCAAATGTTCCGTCACCATTATTGATGGTCTTATCGAAGTAGTATACTGGATTAGTTCCCGGCAAGAACATAGTTCCGTCGATGTTCATGCGGTGCATTACTCTAACATTTTCTGGCTCTGTGTCATCACCGTAAAGATACGGGAACGGCCACTCGTCGGCAAGCTCTGGCAATACTTGGCCAGTAACCAAATAATCGCCAGCCGGCAAGGTAGTATTGGTATACAAACTGGTAAAATTGCCAGTTATCGGATCGCCGGTTACTGGGTCAGTCACAACGATATGGCGCTTAGTCAAGTCATCCCAAATGATTTCTTCATAACCACCAGGAATTTGACCTGGGCCATTGTCCAAACTAGCGTTCAAACGTATTTGGCGCCAAGTGCCAGAAATTCCTGCATCTTGAACGAATGTCACTGAAGCGAAACCGCGGTTATCTGTTCGGTAGCCGTTGCCGTCTAAACCTGAGAAATTAGTTGGAGCCGAAATATTGCCAAATGGCCCGCCGCGAACATTGAAGGTGATTGGAACATTGCTGATTAACTTGGTATAGTCGCCTCTATCTGTATCTGCTTTGTAATGTGCCCAGAAATCAATCTTGAATGGTTGTTCACTACTCTTGAAAGAGCCAATCGGTGCAATGTTGGCTGTTAGATTGGCTTCAGCACCTACAAAGTATGGTTGAGATTCATTGCCGTTGAAGGCAAATAATTCGGTTACCTCAGCATATACCTTGTAAGTACTACTATCACCGACTGTCAACATCTCCGGATAGATGTACTGATTGTAACTGAAGTTACCAAAATTATTAGTTGGGATATAAATAGATTCAATCGCTTTTGTACCATTGTTAGCCCACTCAATGTTAATTTGAACCGGAACATTAGGTGCTGGTTCGAATTGATTCGTAACCGGATTAATCCAATCAACGTGGCCGGTGAATCTTTGCGGTGTCGTCGCATCTATCCACAATGTATCAGGAGCATCTAGAGTAATGAAAGTAGGTGCTTTGTCATCCTTGTCCAACAAACAATCGTTGTCATAGTCCCAGTCACTTGATTGAGCGCCATTATAGCACGGGAAACTGATTTCATTTTCTTCAAGATGGTCGAAATCCGTGTCTTCTAATGTGTCATTATCGTCATCAGTATCGATGGCGTCAGGTCCAGTGTAAGGGTCTAATGGGTTAGCTAATGCTTCACCGTCACCGAAATCATCGTGATCCCATGGGTTGGTGGAATTTCTATCAAATCGGATAGGCCAAACTAGAATCTCATCTTTGTCCTTCATACCATCTTCATCATCGTCTTCATCGATATCATCTCTGAGACC
>DAHU01000033.1:0-1557 GCA_002495945.1 Euryarchaeota archaeon UBA13 | reverse complement strand
CCGTCAGCATCCCAATCGTCATCTGCCCAGTTGGAAATGTTATCATTATCATGGTCCCATGGTAATTGTTCCTCACCGGTAAAACAACCTGGCAACAATTCTTGTGCCCAATCATCTATTCCGTTGTTGTCATCATCATAATCCTCAGCATCTGGGACTCCATCATTATCGTTATCAACGTCATAATAGCGTGGATTTTGATAACCTTGGGTCATCTCTCCTCGATCCCAGACCGCTTGGAAGAATCCGTCATCATCTGCATCTGCGTCATTACCATCGTCATCATTATCGTCGCAGTTAGTTCCTGTAAAGAATGATGAACCTTGAGGCAGATTAATATTTGAATCTTCATCTAAATCATCATTAGTATCCATGTCGAAATAATCCCAAATTCCATCATTATCATCATCGATGTCAAACCAATCAAAGACGCCATCTGCATCGTCATCAATGTCGATGGTGTTGTTGAAACTGTCTCCATCAATATCTTCATCGATTTCATTTTCAACTATATCCGCTCCCATTTCATCGGGGAAGTCTTGAACTGTTCCTGTATCTGAGTTCCAACTCCATCCTTGAACTCCTAAGGTAAGTCCCACCCAAACTGTGAATGCATCTCTACTGTTTGCAATTTGGCTGTAGGTGATTCCAGCATCTATCGTTCCATCATTACCATAATCATAGTGATAGCAGCCACCTTGTGCGCCTGGAGTACAACTCCAATTGTTAGATGGCCCACCTGCTGTTTGACCTTGGTCAAGCCCAATATCAGGTCTTGTTGAGAACGGTAATCCGAGTTGCGCATTTACGCCATTTAGGGGCATTTGATAAGCGAACGCGTAAGTGTAGCCGCAAGAGAATCCAGTGGCGAAATTACCTGCTGTATAACCACAAGTACTGAGGTTAAACGTTCCACCCATCTTGGGGTCATCGACGTCCATAATCCCTTCATTACCTTCGTCTTGATCCCACCAATTTGGCAGCCCATCGCCGTCCTGGTCGGTATCGAGTCCGTTGATTAATGAATCTCCATCGGTATCAATATCCCATTCATTACCGCCGTTTCGTGAATTCCATCTGGCTAATAGGAACCAATAAAATTCTGGTACTGTTCCTGGAGTAACTGGCTGTGTTGTTGCGTCATAACCGTTGTAATTGATCATCATGGCGCTAAAGGGGTTATGTTGGAATACCATCTTCCAATAATCTGAAGAGTTGTCTGCGTAGCCCTGGCCGTCTGCACTACCGTCTAGAGAGCCGCCGTCATCGACTGGGTAAAAGGGTCGATAAAACGCGTCAGTCTGGTCAAAGTCAACGACTCCACAGTTGCCATCATCCGGGTCATACAAATCTGATAGTCCATCATTGTCGTCATCCCAATCAATGCTATTTTCCAATCCATCGCCATCAATGTCCGAATCGATATCATTTGGCCCGTCGTCTCTATACAATGCGCCGTTTATCAGGTGTAAGTCGTTATCGTTATCGAAATCACAATCCCAATCAATGTCCAGAATGTCGATTATACCGTCATTGTCATCATCGATGTCATCCCAA
>DAHU01000014.1:2795-4986 GCA_002495945.1 Euryarchaeota archaeon UBA13 | reverse complement strand
AATAAGCAAAAAATTGCGGTTATCTTACTGTTTACCTACATCATTATGGCGGTATTCTCATTCTCGAACTGGGTTATCTCAGTCAGCGAAGGTGATGGTTCAGTGACTCGTGAAATCTTCTTCTTAGACTTCTTTACCGTGCTGATTTTAGCAGATATTTTGATTCTCCTAATATCCTACGGATACTCTACAGATTTCACAAACCTTGCAAGAAACACTGGCTTTATTCTCTCTACTGTTGTTTTGCGTGTAGCAATTGGCGCCAGCGGCATCTCTTCTATGATACTCTTCGCACTTGGTGGATTGTTGGGGATTGCAGTGCTGATAATTAGCCTCAAGGCGGATGAATTCCAAATCGAGGAACTTGACCTCAGTTCTGAGTAAGGTCAGAGATGACTAACCTTACTGTGGCTTTTGCTGAGTTTATCACACCAGGTAGTCCTGCCCCTGGATGAGTGCCTGCACCAACAAAATACAGTCCGGGTATTTTTTTGTCCTTGTTGTGAGGTCGGAAAAATGCACTTTGAGTTAACTTAGGTGCAACAGAAAATGCTGAGCCTTTGTAGGCGACTAATTCACGTTCGAACATCTTTGGAGTAAAGTGCCTGCGGGTTACGATGTGTTTGCTGAGATCTGGTAATTCTATTTCTAACGCCTTGATGATTTTATCAGCATAATCCTCGGCGATAGTATCCCAATCGACATCTGCTCTGCCTAAGTGTGGCACTGGTGCTAAGACATAGCCAGCACTACAGCCCTCAGGAGCTAATTCGGGGTCGGTAACCGTCGGAACGTGTAGATAGAGGCTGAAATCTTCGGGTAATTTATTGCCTTTGAAAATTTCATCGAGCAGACCTTTGTAGCGTGGTCCAAACAGTATTGTGTGATGAGCAACGTCCTTGTATTCGATATCAGTGCCAAAGTGCAAAACAAATAGTGACATCGACCAATCCATCTTTTCTAGCTTCTTGGCGCGCTTTTTTGCCGACTTGGTGCCGCCGTAAATCTTGTCATATGTGTGATGTATATCTGCATTGGAAACTACCACATCAAACATTTGTTGATTGCCACTACCATCGGTGATTGCATGTTTATTGTCCACTAATTTAGCCTCTTTAACCGGTGCATTGAGTCTAATCTCACCGCCTAATTCTTCGAATAATTTGACCAAGGCTCTAACCAAGGCATGGGTTCCTCCACGCGGGAAATACACACCCCACTGTCGCTCGAGAAAGTGTATTAGTGTGTATATTGAAGAGGTTTGAAACGGATTGCCGCCCACCAGTAAGGAGTGAAAACTCATTGCTTGTCGCAGATGTTCGTCTTTGACATACTTTGAGACGGTTTTGTAGACTGAGCGCTCGGCGCGTAACTTCATCAAATCAGGGGTGACTTTGAGCATGTCCGAGAACCGTAAAAAAGGTCGATCCACTAAATCTGTGTAACCTTTGTCAAATACCTTTTCTGAGTACTTGAAGAAGCGTTGGTAGCCTTCAGCGTCTTGTTCACTGCGTTGCCTAATCTGTTCAAGCATTTTTTCGGCGTCTCTGGTGTAATCAAATCGATCGCCGTCGCTCCATATCAACCGATACATGGGAGCGACTTCCAATAATTCGATGTAATCCTCGAGTTTTCTGTCTGATAATTCAAACAGTTCTTCCAATGTGTGTGGGGCAGTTACCACCGTTGGTCCAGCATCAAATGTATAGCCATCGTCGTGATAGACGTACGCTCTACCGCCGGGCTTATCCCTTGCTTCATACAAAACGGTTTGAACGCCGGAACTCTGCAACCTTATTGCTGCAGCAAGACCACCAAACCCACTTCCGATGACCGCTGCGGTTTTGTCGAGACTTGGTTGGTCCGCCATATACAATACCCTAAGATTGAAGTAAATAAAAAGCCGTTTTTTCTTAGTAAATAGTGGTACCAAAATTTTGCAGAAAAACAGTCCTTTAAAACCGCGGCAACATCATAACTCGGATTAGAAGCCGCTTGGCTGGATAAAATTTGGATTGTTGACTATGTCAAACGAGACCCTTACTCCTGACGAATCTCTCGCACAAAACGGCGAGAGTTTCCACTGGGCAAAGCGTTTCCTTGGCAAAAAGATGGGTTCTGAAGCAGCCCGACTTTACGCGTTTTGCCGTCTCCTCGATGACATGGCGGACGGAGATATCGAAAACGGCCC
>DAHU01000014.1:0-2496 GCA_002495945.1 Euryarchaeota archaeon UBA13 | reverse complement strand
CGGAGATATCGAAAACGGCCCTGCCAGATTGGTCAAGATTAGAGCAGCCCTAATCGCAGGTGATACAACTGCAGACCCTGCACTGACTTCCTTTGCGCCACTAATGCAAGACCAAGAATTTCCTCTTCCTGTGCTAATAGCACTTATCGATGGATTACTTGATGACCAAAGGGAGCAGGTAATCATCGCTGACGAAGCAGAATTGCTGCGCTATGCGTACCGAGTGGCTGGAACTGTTGGATTACTGATGTGTCACGTGTTAGACTGCCACGACCCTGATGCCAAAGCTCACGCCATTGATTTGGGCATCGCTATGCAGTTGACCAACATTGCCCGCGATGTGCTAGAAGACGCGCACATGGGCCGACGCTATCTCCCAACTACCTGGACAGGCGACCTCAGTCCACAACAAATTGTAACAGCAGCAGACAATCCTAACTCAGATGACGCCTTGATAATTACAAATGCTGTCAAACGCCTGCTAGAGATGGCTGAAAGATTCTACACCAGTGGTGCTAAAGGGTTTGCCAGCCTACACTGGCGAGCCCACATGTCAATCGCCATTGCGGCTAAAGTCTACCGTCAAATCGGCGTACAACTTGCCGATCAAGATTATGCATGGCACGAAGGAAGACAAATTACAACAAGAACGACCAAACTTATTTGCTCACTGAAAGCAATCTCCGGCCTGTTCAAAAGAATAAGCCGAAGAAAGCATGAACACAACTCGAACCTCCACACCTCACTGAGGGGGCTACCCTATGTCTCATGATATCGAGATACTTGGTGATGGATGTGCCGCTCTGTCTCTTGCTGCCAGAGCCAATGAAATAAAGCACAACATAACGCTAATCAAACCCAATAACGCCCCAAAAGCAAGAGACCATGTCTGGGGGTTTTGGAGCGATGCTGCACTTCAAGATGCTGTTAAAATAGCGAGAGGTACTTGGAATAAATGGGCAATTATCACCAACGAAGATTGTGCAGTATTAGAATCCAAGAATAAACCCTACAATGCCTTCAAGCGTAGTGATTGGACTGCTCACTGCAAAACCTTGGCTGAACAATCTGGAGTGAAAATCATATCCGAAGCAGATTGGCAAAAATCTAGTGAAGCATTATTATTTGATACTAGACCACCAATAGTACCTGATGGTTGTGTTCTGCAACACTTCCACGGTCTTGAAATCAAAACCTCAGAGCCCAAGTTTAATCCAGACATTGCCATTTTGATGGACTTTAGAGTAGATCAATCCAAAGGCATGCATTTTATCTATTTGCTACCGTATTCCGAGACCGAAGCATTGGTTGAATCGACCATCTTTTCAACGAATTTAGTTGATACTCAGTACTATTTAGATAACATAAATAGTCATCTATCACAATATTATCGAGTCGAAGATTATACAATAACACATGAAGAAAATGGTGTAATACCGCTAGGGAAACTTGAACGCCATGACCAATCAATTCCCGGACTAGGCGCCAATGGAGGCGCTACAAGACCAGCGAGTGGCTATGCATTTCTATTTATTCAACGCCAAATTGATGCAGCAATCAAACGATGCAAGGCTGGCAAAGAAATTACCTTCAAAACCCCACACAAAAAAATAGATCTATGGATGGATTCAGTCTTACTAACAGTCTTGAAAAATTGGCCAGAACACGGACCTAACATGTTTGTTAACATGGGAAAAGCATTGACTGGAGACCAATTCGTAAAATTCCTCAGTGGCGATGCAGGATGGTGGATAAGAGTCAAAGTTATTTTTGCCATGCCCAAATTACCGTTTATTAAAGCGGTAACAAAGCGTGTTCTACCGAGCAGAAAAGCAACCAATCCGGTGGTGGCATGATGGATTTGTTTTCAGCCCTTGTCGATTTAGGCATGTGGAATCTGATTGGACTCGCTGGAATAGTCCTAATTGGCCTGCCACATGGAGCCTTTGATGGAGCAGTTGCAATGCATTTAGGTATCGCAGACCGCTTATCCAGCCTTGCAAGATTTGTAATAATCTATGTTGCTTTAGCAACATTAGTAGTGGTAACATGGATGATTGCTCCAAGTCTGAGTCTGATTTTATTTCTCACCATAAGTATGCTTCATTTTGGTGCAGGTGATGTGAAAAACGGTGATGGTGCCCTTGGATTTACCGAAGCCGTAGCACATGGTGGATTGGCCATAGTCGGAATTAGTCAGTTTCATCGAAGCGAAGTCAACGAAATTTTCTCCTACCTAATTAATCAGGATACTGCAGTGGTTTGGCTTGTGATTGACATCCTAACAATAGCGGTTATTGCTGCCATTATCACGTGTATTGTCCAAGCTGCAAAAGACCCTAAATGGTCAAGTACTGTGTTTGAATTATTACTGCTTGGTTTTGTTTATGCAATTGCACCTCCACTACTTGGTTTTGCCATCTACTTTTGTTGTGTCCATTCTGCGCGTCATTTCAAACACATCTATGCGAGTATCAAGCAGACTGTATCTTCCTC
>DAHU01000099.1 GCA_002495945.1 Euryarchaeota archaeon UBA13 | reverse complement strand
CTAGATTATGCGACACCTCTGTACGAGGTGAGATTTTGAATTGTCCATCATGTGATGGCAGAATGGTTTGGGGTCATTACCGTATCCCAGAGGGTGATGAAAATTGGTGGTGTTCACCATGTCATCTCATCATCTTTGATGAGGAGGAAGAAGAATGAGAAATCTTCCTCGTATTGGATCTAATCCAATTGCAATAAAATGTTTACATAAGCGTTGTAAAAATGACGCTTCTCATGGTCGGTCAGTATGCCCGTACCACTGGGAACAATTACTGTCGGTCTATTTTGACCGCCCGATGAATCACCTAGAAGGTGACTAATTGTGTCGTCTAAACAAGTAAAGGAGGGTTGGGGCTGTACCTGCCCAGAGTGTCCTTGGGTTCCCCCGAGAGGGGAAGACGATTATGTCCAAACGATGCGTTATAGTTCACGCACAGGCAATCGAACGTATGCTAACATCAAATATCCCGTTCGTTGTCGTTCTTGCGCTACTAAGCAAAAGAGATACCAAAGAATGCGTCGTAGATTGAATAAAATTTGGGAATGTAGCTACACTTTCTTCAATAGTGGTTGTGAACTACATAGATTAGAGTGTCAATGTGCTAATTGTGCAGTTTATGCAAAACCGAAGTTGATCACTTTCGCTTTACCGAGTACCATTTCTGAAAATTATGAAGATAGAAATAACCAGCTGAAGCTACTAAAAAAAAAGATGAAAAAATGTTTGAAAATACTTCGAACAAATGGAGTTCTTGGTGGTACATTTGTCATTGAATGTACTTCTCGATTAGTTGAACCAAAGTATGGATTGATGAATTGGAAACATCATGCTCATGTGCATATGGTTGCGATTGCTCCAAAGGTTCCTCGATCTGCTTTATCAGAATTCTGTGAACAACTCTTGCCATTAGGTCTTGGTAGAATAAACTACAAGGCCCCAAGAGGAAAAGGCGCAAGGAGAAAAGTGGCTTCTTACATATCAAAATATATCACCAAAAATAAAGTTCATTCGAGAACATTTGGTGTTATGAGAGGACAACCGAAAAGATTGATCTAATCTTCTGGAACAATCATGTTGTAAATATCGTTGGCTAGTACAACCCATCCTATTACAGGGGCTAATCTTGGAACTGCTTTCCTGGCTACATATCCTAATGCTTTGCCAACATATGCTCCTAAATCTTTACCTGGCTTTACTTGTGGTTGAAATTTTCCATCCTGAATAATTGAAAATGTTGACAGATGAAAATCATCATGATGGATTAACATATTGAGATTCATTTCAATACCTTCGGCGTGAAGTACGCTTCTTAGCAACAAAGGCAACACGTCGTCCATTGACGTATTTGTAACATCCATAACGGCCTTTCCTTGTTGTAAATGGATCACCCATTGTAATCTTTGGTTTTCTGTTGTATCTTTTCTTTTTGTTATATCTTGCCATTTTTTCACCTCATGCAATAACTACGGTTGGTAGCATGCTTGCTACTCCCATAAATTTCATCCATGCTGTTAGTAGCATGTAATTCAAGAGATTTTGTGGTTCTCTCAAATGTTGGAGAAGGCGACCGGTGGTAGTGACGTCACTACAATTCGCAGCGTTGGTTAAGTTTGCTTCTGCTACACCGGTCATATAATCGCCTCCGTCGCAATACCGTAGGCGTTGTTCGCTGGAACTAAGAAGACTTTGAGTCTGATAATTCCTGATTCTTGGTTTGTTGCAACTTTAATTAAACCACAAGGGGCAACAAATCCATTTGTCATATTGACTGTTTCAGATGATTGAACTCTAATCTCTGCTGCATTATACAATGCTGGATGATTTGCATCACCAGGCATCACATTGTGAAGATATGGTGCTGCGTCGTTGAAGTCACTAAGATTTTCTGTGATATCTTCATTTGTCTCTCCATCATCAAAGAGAGAACCATATGGATTCTGATCTGTGACAGAAGTCATCTCTGGGTCTTCGGACTGAACTGTTGCTCTGGATTCTTTGTAAGCTTCAATAATTCCAGTAGAAAGAACTTGTGATGGGTCAAATATACCAAGTGCCCCACCTGCAATATTGATATGTTGACCATGAATATGAAGATAAGATTCTTTTGCAACATCATGAGTAGGTCCTTGCGGATATACAAATTGAGAATAAACCCATTCACCTTTAGAAAATGGTGCATATCCAAAGTCTGGAATTGCTCTTAAATCATGAGAATTATTACTTCGATGGCTTGCGTCTAGAAAGACTTTGAAATCATGCCATGTAGGTTTAATACTTGGAGTTTCTTTCAGAACTTTTTGATTCATTCTCATCCAAGAATGAAACGCTTTCTTAACTGCGTTTTTAGTGATCCAATTATCATTAGCAGTAAAGAAACTGACTGATGAACCTTCTTCTGCAATTACCTGAATTCCGGCTATTGCATATCGTCGACATTGTCGATACAATTTTCGGTTTACTGTTGAGAGTTCTTTCGCTAAATCGATATAACGAAAAAGTGTTCCTATTGAAGTTGGGTCTCCAGTAGATGCCCCATCAAGGTTCATATCAAAATTTAACACGTTAATCATAGGTTGTGCCATAAATCTGGCATTGTTATCAAGTCTATAAGGTACTATACTAAATATAGTACCCGTTCTGAGACGCCACATGAGATATAAGTTTGCTAGGAATGAGTCGTCGCATAATCTAATGTATCTTATACGACGACAAGCATCGCATAAG
>DAHU01000108.1 GCA_002495945.1 Euryarchaeota archaeon UBA13 | reverse complement strand
GTATATATTTTCTATGCTTGCTGTAGCTGCTCCAGCCGCAGCACAAAATCCGACTCCAACTGCGGCGATTTCAGTGACCTGTGCACCGTCTAACATCAATGTCGAGGTTAAACCAGGTTCAACTTACTCAGGATTTACCACTTGCACAGCAACAAACCCAACAGCATATCAAGAAAAGATCAGCATCAACGTTCAAGCAGATGGTTTGGCGACTGCCGCTCCAGGTGACATGTATGTTGGCGCAAGTGATTCTGTTGATTTCCAAATCTCAGTAAGAGCAACTCCATACATGAGAATGGATGCAAGAACTCTTTCCGTTTCAGCAACTGTACAGGAAATAAACGGTTTCCCACCTGCTAACTCCGCATCATCTAACAACAACATGATTGTCAACATCATGCAATACTCGCTTGTTCAGGTAGAGGCCACAGAACCTTTCGTTCAACTTATGCCAAAGACTGACAAGATTTTCGAGTTCAAAGTATACAATTTAGGTAACCAATTGGATTTCATGAAAGTAGGTGTTACTGACACATACCGAAAGACACTGGAAGAATCCGGTTTCACAATTACTCTCCCTGCTGTAAAGAAGCAGGTCGATGCAACCCCGACCCCAGCCAGCGTTGAGGTTAAAGTTAGAACACCCAAGACTCAAGGGTGGAGCGATGCTTACCACGTACTCGACTTCTATGCAGAGTCTGAGTTCGCTTGCAACAACGGCGGATGTATTACAGAATCTCAAATGATCACTGTATATGTTAGAGGAATTTACCTTCCAGGCTTTGAAATCATCCCAGCGCTATCGATGATTGCCCTCGCAGCAGCCGTTGCAGGTCGTCGATTCATCAATATTGACGATGAGGAAGACGAGTGGAGAGAATCTGCTCCTGGCCTCTGACTTACACCTTAAGCGAGCTAAACTGGTTGTTTATGACGCCAATAGGCGTTGACTTCTTAACTTAAACCACAACATGATTGAATAGAGGGCTACCTATGAGTGGGTTATTAGACAAAGCAAAATCTGCCTCAACGCAAGAAGAAAAGCCTGCTGAGAAAAAAGCTGAAACAGCAACATTACTCTCTAGCAAGGTTAAATCAACAAACTCGAATGCAACAACAGTCGTTGTTCAGCAAGACGGGCCAGACATCCCTATGATTCTAAATATTGTAGGATGGGTGGTAATTTTAATTGGAGCCTTATTATCGCTACAAGGGGGCTCTTGGGGTCTTATTGTAGTAATTGTTGTATTGATAATCGGTATCGGTTCACTCGTACAATCTCAAAGGATGAGTGATAGTGTATCAACTCCTAAAATGGCAATCTCAATAGTTCTTGCATTGATAATTGCAACAGGACCATACATCGCACTAGTCCTAATCCCAACTAATTCTAATATTGTGGTTACTGAGATAACGATGGATGAAGAAGATGACACAATTTCGTTTGTAGTTAGAGGTTCATTTGATTCAGTATCTGCTGAAATCGTACACAATGGAGAGGTTCTTTGGTCCGACTCTGGTGATACAAAATCAGAAAAGGTGACATTCATTGTCCCTATAGCAGATATCTATGTTACCAACGCAATGGACTACAGAGGCCCAAATAACGGGGTGTTGGAAGAGTATGTCATTAACGCAGAATCATCAGATGGGCAAAAATCTTCAGCCACAATAAATCCAAGTTATCTAACTAGAGAAGTTAAGGACGCTGCGGTAAGAATCAATCAAATCGACAAACCTAACCAAGACGGTGTAGTCGAGGTTGTAGGCTTACAAGTTGAAATTAGTTTGGGATTGCTAAATCCATCGCACTCAAACAGCGCCGGTGGGCAACATGATGCAGTCTATGCATATCCTGTTTCCGCTGATTACAAAGTTGATGTTAGAATCTACAAATCCTCATCGAATACATTATGGCAGCATGACTCACAAATTGATGTAGATGGTTATTCAGCATCTTGGACCTGTCTAAAGAGTGGGTCAGGCTCAAAATCAGGCATAACTCAACAAACATGGTTGGGATTGTGTGGTACAGTCGATGACCCAGGAGCTGAATACATCGAAAAAGATGAGTTTTACGATGACGATGGCTGTTATACTTTTGAAGTAACTATCACAAACGAACTTTACGCTGATCAATCTGTTACTGTAATTGATTCAAACTCATGGGATCTCGAGTGGGATGACCGTGGAACAGATTCATCACTTTCTACTTGCTGAATAACCACAAATATGTGATTACATGTCCAAGTGGTTATACCTCGGACTCGCAATAATATCTGAGGTTGTGGCAACATCTTTACTGAAGTCATCTGAAGGATTTACCAAATTAGTTCCCTCAGTAATAGTTGTAGTCGGTTATTGTTTGGCGTTTTATTTCCTATCACTTACTCTCGCAGAGATACCTATCGGGGTTGCATATGCAGTTTGGTCTGGTGTTGGAATCGCCGCTTTGGCAGTTGTCTCAGTAGTATTCTTCGATCAAAAACTGGATTTAGCTGGCATTGTTGGCTTTGCTCTAATTATCCTTGGAGTGATTGTTCTCAGGGTGTTTAGCGATGTTGGCATGGAATGAGTGATTGAACAAATAAGTAAAATTTGTTATGATACTATCATTCATCGATAATTGCCAGTAAACAATTCTCAAATCGGAGCCTATTCATTAGAGGGCTCGGCCGTTTCACTTGATGCTGCTTCTGTCTCGATATCTTGCTCATCATAATCTTTCATTTGTTCATTAGCATTCAATTTGCTTGCAGAAACTCTAGTGAAAATTATTGTTGCAATGATTATAACGACAACAATTGCTGCATACAAGATAATTGGTGCATCTTCTAAATCTTCAGCCTCCTTGAAAGAAACTAACTCCGAATCTGTTCCAGATGCGGTTGTCAAATCATCTGCTATTGAGGTCAAAAATGAAGGTATAGTAGCCTTACAATTGAGGGATTTTGCGCCGGATGCATTTGCATACCAAACAGCAGGAACATCTTTGCTTTGTCCCGCCTCTAAGGTAACAAATATTGTCGCCATATCCGCTTCGAATGTCCCCTCATAGCATCTAATGTTTGTCGCAACATCGACAGTACCAGTGTTAGTTACAGTAAGCATGACACCAAGGCCTTTGTCGACAGTGCCCTGTGTGTCCTCTGGTACGACCTTGGTAATTTCAACAAACGGCAATGCAATGTTCACCGAGTATGTTGGTATACTGGGTGCTGGGTCTAGGGTGACAGAATAATCACCATTCCACACGCTAGTACCACCGTTAAGAGTTATCATAACCATGCCGTTTTCTTGATGCAAAGTTCCAGTGCTGTCAACCCATTCAGGCATTCTCAAGTATTTACTAACTGTTGGATTGTTATTTTGCCCTAGATCGATTGCCCCGTTCTCGTCAAGCATGAGGTCTCCTGAACTACCTTGGTAACCAAGCCCCTCAAAGTGAACACTTGCCGGGGCTGATTTTAGATTTGTTTCGATAACTCTCTGCGATAATAATCTGATCCACATGTCGGTTGGTCCACCGGTACCGGTCATGGTATCGACATCATAATCTATGCTGGCACTATCGTGAACAATTATGTCTTCGTAAGTCCTGCTTCCGTTGATTATACTTGATGCCATGTTTAGAGATGCGCCATCTTGAACATTTATTGGTGCGCTCCATGACAATGAGCTATTGACAAAACTGCAGGAGCCACTACATACAATGTCTGCACCAGATATTGTGCCGCCTGATGATTGGAATTGACCGTTGATATCAACACTGAATGAGGCGTCACCCTCCTCAGTTTTTAGAACGCCGTTGTTATGATTCCACTCATCAGCATTTAGGGTGTAAATCGCGCCATTGCTGTCGAATGCTTGTATTGAGTCAATCCAAACAGGGAACTGCCAAAATCCATCGAATGTAACATTAACTGGCGCATCTTGGAATCCAATGTTAAAGTCGAGATAATTCTGACCTGTCCATGATGTATTAATTTGTTCGACTATTAGGTACACGTCCATCGATGAGAAATAATCACTGGCAAAGTTTACACGTAATGTTCCTGTATCGGACAATCCAGCAAAGTAAGGTTGTAATACTGTATTTTGATACACTTCCATGTACATTTCATTGTTACTTTCAGCAGCATTAATAGCCCC
>DAHU01000028.1 GCA_002495945.1 Euryarchaeota archaeon UBA13 | reverse complement strand
GTCATGGTCGCAGAAGCGCTAGCATTGATTGGTATTGCACTATTGGTATTCGTATTATTAGTGACAGTTTACGTAGCAACATCGAGATATAAATTGGCTCCATCAGACAAAATCCTTGTCGTATATGGTAATGTAAAGGACAAAGGTTCTGCCGCATGTTACCACGGAGGTGGTAAAATTGTATGGCCGCTTATCCAGCATTATGCATATCTAGATCTCAAGCCAATGACCATCTCCATCGACTTGGAGCACGCACTATCACAACAGAACATCAGAATCAACGTTCCATCTACTTTTACCATCGGTATCTCAACACAACCATCCGTAATGAAGAACGCTGCTGAGCGTCTTCTCGGCCTGCCGGTACCTCAAATAGAGGATATGGCAAAAGAAATCATCTTTGGTCAACTACGTTTGACCGTTGCATCGCTAACAATCGAGCAAATCAACCAAGACAGAGAAGCTTTCTTGGAAAAGGTTTCAACAAACGTGGACACTGAGTTGCACAAAATTGGTTTGTATCTAATCAACGTTAACATCACAGATATTACTGACGAAGCCGACTATATCGCATCTATCGGTGCTAAGGCTGCTGCAGTTGCTATCGCAGATGCTACAGTCGACAGAGCAGAAGCTGCTCGTGATGGTGCTGTAGGTAAGGCTGCTGCTGACAGAGACCGAGAGATCGAAGTCGCAAAAGCAGAGGCTGAAGCATCCAAAGGTCAAAAAGCGGCTGAAGCCGATAAGCGTGTTTTCGTACAGCAACAAGAAGCACTTGCTGTTGAGGGTGAAAACGTCTCTCGTGCAGACATTGCTGCCTACAATGCAGATTTGGCTGAGCGAGAAGCAGAAGCACTACAACGTTCTGAAGTTGCAAGACGTAGGGCTCAATCGGAAATTGAAAGAGCGCAATACGAACTCGAAGGAGAAAGGCTTCGTGCTGAGGAAATTGCTCGTGAGGAAGTTTCTAAGCAACAAATTGAAATTGCTGCTGAGGCAGAGGCTGAGCGCCAACGCAGAATTGCCAAAGGTCAAGCAGATGCTATTCTTGCTCGATACAACGCAGAAGCGGAAGGTACCAAGGCTGTTCTAGAAGCAAAAGCAGCAGGTTATCAATCACTAGTCAAGAGCGCCGGTGGCGATGCCAAGGCCGCTGCTACGCTATTGATGGTAGAAAAGATCGAAGAAATCGTTGCTCGACAGACCGAGGCTATCTCCAACCTGAAGATAGACAAGATTACCGTGTGGGATTCCGGCAATGGTGGAGAAGGTGGCAGTACCGCAAACTTCGTATCTTCTCTAATCAAGTCACTACCACCTGTGCATGATGTTGCAAAGATGGCTGGTGTTGACTTGCCAGACTACCTCGGTAGCATGAAGGAAGAATGATTCGGCAATAGACCAAAGGTGGGTTAATTACCCATCATGACGTCGTTTAGACCGCATCCTTCAAAGACTAAAGCACATGCAATTCGGCTATGCCTACTGACCTTGAGATTGCTAACGCTGCGACTCTAGAACCAATTGAAGCAATTGCCTGGAAGTTAGGTATCTCGTCAACAGAGATTATGCCAATGGGTCGTAATGTCGCGAAAATCACTTGGGATGCGTTAAAATCCAGAATGAATAAACCCCAAGGAAGCCTAGTTTTAGTCACATCCGTTAACCCAACACCATTCGGAGAAGGTAAAACTGTAACAACAATCGGACTTACTCAAGCACTATGTCGGATTGGACAATCAGCAACCTGTGTAATCAGGGAACCGTCCATGGGCCCTGTATTTGGCATCAAAGGCGGTGCAGCCGGCGGTGGTTATTCCCAAGTATTACCAATGGAAGATATTAATTTGCATTTTACGGGTGACTTGCACGCTGTTACCTCAGCACATAACCTGCTATCTGCACTTATTGACAATCATATCAAGCACGGTAATGATTCGAGATTAGACTCGACCAAGATTAGTTGGCCAAGAGTTGTTGACATGAACGATAGAGCGCTAAGAGACGTAGTTATCGGGATGGGAGGCCCAGCGAATGGTCACCTTCGCCAAGAGAGATTTGACATAACCGCTGCCAGCGAGGTGATGGCAATATTGGTATTGGCTGCCGACTATGCTGACCTTAAGCAGCGTTTGGGAAATATCGTAATCGGACAATCGCTCGATGGAAACCCTGTAAAGGCCAGCGAAATCGATGCGCAAGGAGCAATGGCGCTACTGCTTAGGAATGCGTTCCTACCAAATTTGGTGCAAACACTGGAAGGCAATCCCGCATTTATCCACGGCGGTCCATTCGCCAATATTGCCCACGGCAATTCCAGTATAATTGCAGATAAGTTAGCACTAAGTGCTGCTGATATCGTAGTCACCGAAGCCGGATTTGGTTCTGATATGGGGGCTGAGAAATTTATGCATATCAAAGCAGCAACATCTGGTAAAAGCCCCGATTGTGTGGTAATGAATGTCACAATCCGTTCGATGAAATTGCACGGCGGAGCGTTTGGGAGTCGAGGGGGATATCGACCCACAAAAGATGAATTAGAGGCAGAAAATGTCGAAGCTGTAGCGACAGGTGCTGCAACAAATCTAGACCGTCACATCCGAAATATGGCTGGCTTCGAAGTCCCCGTTATCGTCTCAATCAATAAATTTGCATCTGATTCAGATGCTGAGATAAAGGCACTCAGCGATGCAGCACACGCCAGTGGAGCTACTGCAGTCACCGTTACTGAGGTGCACGCGAAAGGCGGCGAGGGTGGTGAAGAATTAGCAAAGGCTGTGGTCAAAGCAGTTCAAGACCATGTAGCAGAGGGTCGTCCATTCACTCCACTATTCCTCAAAGATGCGCCAGTAATGGAAAAAATAGAAGCCATAGCCACTCGAATGTATAAAGCAAAAGATGTTTATCTCGAGACAACAGCCAAGAAGCAACTTGAGAAAATAACTTCATGGGGTTATGGGAATTTACCAGTATGCATGGCAAAAACGCAATATTCCTTCTCTCATGATGCGGGCAAGTTAGGTGCACCAAGCGATTTCACATTGCCGATTCGCGAATTTAGACTCAACTCTGGAGCCGGATTCATTGTAGCCATTCTTGGCAATATGATGACAATGCCTGGCCTGCCCAAACGCCCGGCAGCAATCGACATGGACATGGACGATGATGGCCACCAAACCGGTGTTTTCGGGTGAGTTAATTGCAGGTTTTGAAGCGAGAGCCGATGCTTTGGCGTCTACGCATAAGCACTGATGACGACCTGTGGTCTTTAGCACGGCTTGCTAGAAAAGGCATCTCGATTGGCATGTTAGGAGAACGCAGAGACCAAACTACCGGCGGAGAGGAAGGTGGTAGAGCAAAAGCCGCAGAGCGAAAGAAAATGTGGATCAAGTTGAGAATTGAGTCAACAGAATACCAATCATTCAGTGATGTTTTGAGAATTCACGGCATTATTGAAGAAGCAAATTTTGACATCGGTAGCCATCATACGCATAATATCAACACTGGTTGTGAGGTGGAGTTAAGTTGTCACACACCATTTTTACCCTCCGACAATCAATTATTACAACAAGCCGTAGATGCTGCAAAGCAGGTACAAATTGCTCTTGCTGTGGTTGAAAACGATGAGATAATTTTGTTTCACATAACTCCAAGGGGTCTGAGAGAATCAACCACTTGGACAATGCGTGGTGGTGGAAAACGTGTCGATATTAAGCAGTCAACTGGAGTCGCAAAGCAGTTTCGTGACAAGGTGGTGAAAGAATTAACAGATTCCTTAGGTGATGAAACGCCATTGATTTTGTGTGGCCCCGGTCACGCAAGAGAAGTGATGTTGAATGAGCTAAGGAATTCTGGTCAAACAAGATTTATGTCGTCAATTGGTACTTCAATGTCCGGTAGAGCCGGCGCTAATGAAGTCCTGAGAGAAGGTTTAGCAGGTGATTTGTTAGAAGATTATGCTATTAGCAAAGAAATAGGCCTACTTGAAGAAGCGTGGAAACGAATCTCTACTAATGGTGCTGTTGCTTACGGAAAGGCTGAGTTAAACAAGGCACTCAATGAGGGTGCTATCGAGACACTGCTAATCTCTGCTGACCTTTTGCGTGATGAAGCAGCAACAATTGATGGCAAAACCTGGGAACAATGGTGCGAGGTATTGAGTGAATTCGGTGGTGAAATGGTCCAGTGCTCGATTGACCACGACTCTGGTCAACAATTAGACGGTATTGGCGGAGCCATTGCCTTATTACGGTTCAAAATTTAGGTGATACTGTGAAGCAAGTACACTTTTCTGAATACGCCAAATCCGGAGACTTGGCAATACTGGATGGCGCTCGATGGCTGTTAATTAAGCATGAAGAACTCCCTCAAGCAGGTGCGGTGTTGTTTCACAGTGAGTTACTCGATATTCTCGTTGGAGTCGACCATCGAGGGGCAAAAATAACCGACGGTTTATGGCAAAGAGCGGTCCACTTAATCCTGGCTGATGCGGATATAGAGAATGCCACAACGCAAGAGTTGATGAGAAGAACTGGCATCACAAAAGTGATCTTGGATGCAACAGATGAGATTGAATCTTACTGTTACTAACATGGTGGGTCCGGAGGGAATTGAACCCTCGATCTTCGCCTTGTAAGGGCGACGTCATAAACCCCTAGACCACAGACCCAGCCATCCGTGTTGACTCTCATTATTGAATGCAACGCATGCGTTAAACTCAAAACCAAGTGGCAAGACGGACAATTGAATGGATGAAGATATCCAAGCGGCAGCAGCCCGACTTGTCAGGCGTCTGAAAGAAGGCGGGCACACCATCACTGTAGCCGAATCATGTACTGGGGGATTGCTGGCTAGTGCTTTTACCGATATTGCTGGCGCAAGTAACTGGTTCAATCAATCATGGGTGACATATTCTAACGATGCCAAAATGGCAGAATTGAATGTTGAATTAGAAACCTTGGAAAAATATGGTGCTGTGTCTGCTAATGTAGCCATAGAAATGGCCAAAGGAGCATTAGAACAAGCTGGAGCAGATATTGCAATTTCAATAACCGGGATTGCTGGACCCGGAAATGATAGTTCAACAAAGAAAGTTGGCACAGTTTACGTTGGTATTGCTTCAAATACTTGGGCTAATGCCGAATCTACTCAAATCGGAGGCAATCGTTCTGAAAACAAAATTGGCTTCGTTCACTTCGCTCTATTGACGGCAATTGCTCTATGGGATGATGCAATGGAGAAAGCTGAAGCCAATAGGAAAAAACTAGAGGAAATTGAAGCAGAGAAGGAGCAGGCCCGAAAAGAGTTCGAAGTTGAGCGGGCTAAACGAGAAGCAGCAGCAAAACAATCTGCACCGTGGCAAGATGAATCGTGGAGTGGTGAAATGCCCGATGATGACGATGAATCCATTGGCGAAGAAGTCGAATGGAATTAACATTGACTACAACCGATTTGCTTTTGGAGTGGCGACTTTACCTAAACTTATGGCAGCGACATTCGGCGATATAGTCAAAATGTTGCGCCTACGCAGAATCATCGCATCTGGGCAAATTATTACCAATTTACAACGCCATCCTGACCCAGCGAAACTGCTTGATATGGGTGCGAAGATTAACTTCACAAAAGGTGTACTAACACAAGATATTCTCGACCAACTAATAGCATTAGTACCAGAAAATACCAGCCAAAAAAGCAAACCAACGTCTGAAGCAAAGTTGCCTACTACGGAAGCACCTGCAGACCTTGGCAGAGTGATTGCTCCAATTGCTGCCCCTGAACCATTGGATTTAGAATTTAGAAATAATTTACCAGACTGGGATGAGGCTGATTACAGTTGTCTTGCTGTTGATGCACCAACCGACATTAAAGTGTATTATGACATCACTGGAAAAAGCACTACTGAGGGTAAAATGAACGATATAACCGCATGTTTCGCAGATCGTTTGTCAAAAATCCGTGACATGATAGTCAAGAATTCAAAATTACCCCGCCGACCCACAGAGGTTTCTCGCCTACTTAGGGAGGTTCATAGATACCAAGGTTATGATAACAAAGCGGTAGCCATTGGATTAGTCAACGAACCACGTTATACCAAAAATGGACACCTAATGTGGAGTTTAGAGGACGAGACTGGAGAAATCAGGTGTATGCTATACAAACCTAATAGCGATAACCGCGATAAATATCAAGAACAAATTATCGAAGCTGGATTAATGCCTGATGATGTGATTGGCGTATCTGGCAATTTCAATCAATCTGGAGAATTATTCATTGTTGATGACCTTCACTTCCCGATGAAGGAGCGGCATGAGAAAGCATCATCGCCATTTGGCATTAGCGTTGCATTCCTGTCAGACATCCATGTTGGTTCGAAGACATTCTTAGAAGCACAGTGGCATAAAATGGTACGGTGGTTTCATACCGACCCGTTGGCTAAAACTGTAAAATATCTAATTTTGTCTGGCGATTGCGTTGATGGCGTAGGAATTTACCCCGGCCAAGACAAGGAACTATCTATTCCAGATTTATTTGCTCAGTATTCTGAATTTGCTAAAATGTTAGAGCAGCTTCCCGATTGGGTAGAATGTCTAATGCTACCCGGGAATCACGATGCGGTTAGGCCTGCTGAACCTCAACCAACATTTGAGAAAGACATTCAGCAGGACTACAATACAACCACATTTGTCGGCAATCCGTGTGATTTTTCTCTTCACGATGTACGAATATTATCCTATCACGGTAAATCAATTGACGATTTTGTTGCAGGCCTAAAGACGGTTACCTATGCAGACCCTGTTGAGGCTATGCGGCAAATGCTTAGGAGGCGCCACCTTGCACCTCAATGGGGTGGTAAAACGCCATTATCTCCCGAACCAGAGGACGGACTAGTGATTAACGAAGTTCCTGATATCTTTGTCACCGGCCACGTCCACGGCCATGCTTGTGTTGATTACAAAGGAACTACCTTAGTCTGCTCCAGCACATGGCAAGATCAAACTTCATACCAAAGAATGCTTGGATTTCAACCCAAGCCGTGCATACTGACTATTGTTAATCTCAAAAGCCATGCAACAACAGCAATACCATTCGTATGATTACTCAAGCCCAAAATATGGCTTCAACTCAAGTAGGTTCTTCTCGAACACAATTGGAACCCCAGCCGTTTGAAAAGCCTCGAGGGACGAATCCCTTGAGGGATTGAAACCAATGAACCCGCTGCCCTCAACCTGCATCGACAAGTCCATCTCTGAATCGCCAACTGAAATACAATCCTTGGCTTCGAACCCTTGCATATCGAGAATTTTAGTGATTATGGTATCTTTTTTGGTTGCGTGTAAACGACATACACCTTCATCAGATAAGGAATCATCATCATTGAACACAAAGCCATTGGCAATCCAATCATCTACTTTCAACATGGCAGCAATTGATGCAACAAACAAGTCAACACCCGCGCTTACAATCGCAACAAAAACGCCAGCATCTTTCAGTTCCTTTACCAGTTCTTTAGCACCTGGCATTAGTTTCACGCCAGAATATGAGCGAAACAACTCATCGCGGTATATTGGGTCTTTGATAGCCTTCCACATTTGAATATCTGAGCGCATAAACTCGACATCTGTCAGTTCGCCGTTAATGAAGCGCGTTAGGTTATGTGAATTATCAGTACCAAAGTGGTCGTGCAATGTTTTCCACGAGCTGACCGAGTCCACAAGAACTCCGTCACAATCAAACACTACTACTTTCGGTACTTCAGCCATAATAAGCCCTACTTATTACAATACAAAAACGCTCGTCATTAATCATACCCAGTTCTCACTCTAGGCTATGATCAAGTACGTAGCGAGAGGGCCGAAACCCTCCCGCTATCGTCTTGTCTTTACTTACCTTAGTAGTATCAAACTGGTTGGTTCCAACTTAGTCCACTGTAGGTCTTCAACACTGCACCTTGTGTGTCACCAGGTGGAGAGTAGACAATCCTGATAGTTGCATCAACTAGAGGTGTTCCATCAGCAGTGTGGGTCTTGACATAAATGTCATCACCAGTACTGAAGGAAGATATTGTCTCATCCTCATCAAGTGTTACTACATCACCAAATGTTACCAATTGATCGCTATTGAATGGCGAGAATCCGTAAACTTGGTTTGTAGAGGCAAGGTTTGTTGTCTCTGTTACAATGGCGCCGGTTGCATCAGCATAGGTTACTGAAACTTCCACTGCTTGTGTTGCAAGTACTGTTTGTGCTTGACCGATGGTAATCTTCCAGTGGTCAGTTGCTACATCACCTGTGTCGACATTTTGTGCGTCGAAGGTTACTCTTGGAACACCCTTTGTGTCAGTGTCAGCAAGTTGAGCTGCCCAAACATACACAACACCAGATAGAACAACAGTGATTGCGACCATCAAGATGGTTGCAATAACTGGGCTCACAGCAGATTCGTCATCAGAAATTTGCTCTTCGACAAACTCTTCTTCGTCATCGTCTCTGCGTCCAGCGAGGACAAGAGCGCTGACAAACAATCCAGTAAGTGCTACAGCAATGATGCTTGGTGCGAAAGACGCTACCGATAGAGCACCGATGGTTGTAACAGTTACAGGTAGAGCATTACCAGCAGTCTGCCAGTCTTG
>DAHU01000074.1 GCA_002495945.1 Euryarchaeota archaeon UBA13 | reverse complement strand
GGTCACCCGGTTATTGCTACATTCCACGCGTCATCAATCGTCAAGATGATTCAAAGATTTACTGGTGACCCAATCAACGTTCCAATTCGTTTCTTTGACAACCTAAATTTCGCTATTTTCCAAGAAGTGGTAGAAGCACCGGGTGGAGGTATCGCCCGACGTGTAACTGGTATTGACGAAGTTATAGGTTACAATAAGCACAGTGATGGTGTTTTGACTCGTGGTATGTTCGAGTGGGACCCAGTCAAAGATAAGCACTATTTCCGTGGTATGTTTCAAAGCCACTTATTAGAAAATAAAATTGCCGCCATGGCCGGATTTGCTAATAAGCGAGATATCTATGACGAGATGCTGAAGAGAGCAGCAGCCCTAGAAAAGATGGCAGATAGAGATTTGACACACTACGATGATGTGTTCGACTTACTCGGGATTTACTACAACAATGGATTCGAAGCCTTCGACCGAGCAATTGACACTTGGACAGGAGTCAATCACGGTTAGGAGGTTTGAATATGGAAAGAATGCCAATCTGGCAAGTAGCGGTTAGGCGGCTTGAAATGCCGATTCCGCGATTCTTATTCCTATTTGTCGGCGGTGCATCATTCGTCGGATTAATCACGGCTCTTGCCATAGTATTCCTGACTGGTGGACTTGGCGAAGGTGCTCTATTCCAAGGCTTCGCAGGAGTACTGATGATTCTTGTATTCCCAATAGTATGTGCCTTAGGAGCAATCGCCTTTCCACTGCTTGAAGTACAGCGTTCAGCGACCAGAATCGAAAAAGAAATGCACATGTTCATAACACGTATGGGTATTCTTTCCTTGGGCGAAGTAGGAGCAAAGTCAATTTTCGACATACTAAAGCAAATGTCTGACTATGGAGAATTGGCATCTGAGGTCAAGCGTATCGAAACACTGGTCGATAAATGGCACACTTCGTTACCTGAAGCGGCAAGGATTGTCGCCCATCAGAGCCCAAGCCCGCTATGGACTGATTTCCTTGACAGAATGGCGTTCTCAATTGAAGCTGGACAGCCTATTGATGAGTTCATGAGAGCTGAGCAAGAAACTGTGGCAGAGCAGTACAACACACTCTATGATACTCGTCTAGAGTCCGTAGATACGCTAAAGGAAATTTATGTTTCACTAGTTTCCGCCGGCCTATTTGCCCTGGTAATAGCCGGTATACATCTGGTTTTATTCGAGATAGGTTCACCTGATGCAGAGCCGATAGAAATTTTCAGCAGAATTAGATTTTTGCTGCTTGCAGGATTGGTTTTTACCATCATCCAGGTTGGTGCTGTATTTGCCTTTAGGGCAACGATACCCGAAGACCAAACCTTTGCCAGGGATGAAATGGACACGCCTTTTAGGATAAATTTCCGGCGGGCGTTTTTAATCGCTGGGGGATTTTCAGCATTCCTTACAATTGTTATGTCGATAGCGGTAATTTCGGCTTGGGATGCATTGAGTGACCAATGGGATAAGTATGGCTTGTTAGTATTTGCAATACCATTAACCCCACTTCTTTTCCCAGCTTTCATGATTCGTCGAGAGGAAGGCATGGTATTGCGTAGGGACGAAACCTATCCAGATTTTATTAGAGCTCTTGGCGGCACTGCTCAAGCAAGATCTGCTGAGCCATCAGCGACAATCAAGGCTCTTCGAGGTATTGATTTTGGTATGTTGGATAATTCAATTGACAGGCTTGAGAAGCGGCTATCGACAAGAATTGACTCCGACCGAGCATGGGATTACTTCAACGCAGATACCAATTCTTCAGTTATCTCACGCTACATGAGAATATACATTGAGGGCTCCCAATCATCTGGCAAGCCAGCAGAGACCGCTGAAATGGTCAGTCGTTCAGTGGGTAGTTTACTCTCATTAAGGCGCCGTCGTGCTTTGTCAGCTAACACCATGTGGGGTGTTGCTATTGGATTGCTGGTGGCCAGCGTGACCAGCTTAAATGTAACAATTTCCATTGTTTTGCAACTTGGTGACGCTATCGCAGGTGTAGCCAGTGGACTAGCCGACACCGACGTGTCAGCCCTATCGGACTTTGGGGGAGGTGTCGCCTTACCTGTCATGGAAGATTCAACTTCAGTAGGAGAAAATATTCGAATGTTTAAGATTGTAATCTCAATTTTAATTCTTATTCAAGTGGCAGCGGTCTCTTTTATTGCTACTAGACTGCGCGGTGGAGGCGCCACAAGCGCATTAGGCCAGACAATCTCATTACTTTGGGTGGCCGGTATTACATCTCTCTTAACATCGATAATACTGGATGCAGCATCGTCACTTTTCTCGGTGTAGTGAATTGTCAAGTATTATAAATTGAATATCAAATCAACACCTATGCAACCCGCCCCCGGACCCCCAGTACAAGCCCAGCCTCCTCAACCAATGCAGACCATGCAACCAATGGCTGCATACCAACCACAACCAAAATTTCTTGACAAGTATGGCACATATTCGTTTACCAAGTGGCTTATGATTGGCGTCGTTTTGATTGTCATTGGAGCATTATTCGGGCAGGTAAATGATTTGGTAGGGGCGCCTAATCCCGCGGATTATGATGATGCCACTAAGTATGCTGAAGATCAGTTCTCTCATGAAAAACTTGGTACCAGTTTGAATGCTGTAACCTCGATGCTGCAATCGATAGGGCTTGGCTTAATCGGCTATGCGCTGCTTCGAGAGGCTAACGATGGCGATGCACACCATACCGCTGTTAGGGTTACCGCTGTAGTTACCGGTGTACTGATAATCGCCAATGTTGCAGCAGCAAACATTACAATTTTCTGATTATCGTTTCATCTCTTCACGAATTCGTTTCTTGGTTGCTGCCCATGAACAAATCGGGCATTGGGTTAAATCATGATTTCGAGCAGGACAATACTCTCGTCCGAAGAAGATGATTTGTAAGTGAAGTTTATTCCACAACTCTTTGGGGAAAACCGCCTTCAAATCTCGTTCAGTTTTCTCGACATTTTTACCATTTGATAAGCCCCATCTTGCGGCTAATCTGTGAATATGGGTGTCGATAGGAAAAGCTGGTACACCGAATGACTGAGCCATCACCACGCCAGCGGTTTTGTGTCCAACACCGGGCAAATCTTCCAGTGCCTCAAAAGATGCAGGCACTTCACCGCCATGTCTTTCCATCAATAATTCAGCCATGCGTTTGATGTTCTTTGCTTTGGTTGGCGCTAGGCCTACTTGGCGAATGTCTTCGAGTATCACTTCTACCGGTAGTTGTGCCATTTGTTCTGCATTTGGCGCTTTTGCAAACAAGGCAGGAGTTACTTCATTCACCTTCAGATCCGTTGTCTGTGCACTCATTAGAACAGCAACCAATAGTTGGAATGAATTCTCGTGATCCAACGGTACTGGTGTTTCGGGGTAGAATTCTTCCAACATTTGGGCGATTCGAACTGCCTTCTCACTGCGCTTCATTTACTCGCCTCTGTGTTCAAGAATTGCAGGCGGTATTCGATAAGTATAATCAATAGAATTACCAATCATGGTAATTGCGTTATCCAAAAAGACAATTTTCTCAACTACTGAATCAATGCCGTGTAGTGGCATAGATGCGGAAAATTGTCCGTTGGAATAGATTGCAATTCCGGTTTCTACATCAGGGGCTCTTGAAGTAAATGATGCCATTTGCTCATTGTGTAACACAGTCCCTAAGCCGTCGAACATCTCAGTAAACCGTTTGACAATTGTGTCCCATTGTTCAATTGCATATTCTCCAGTCATGGATAATCATCAACCTTCATACTCTCCGCCGGTAAGCCAGCCAAAGACTAAACCGAGGGCAATGGATGTCATTGGTATCACATTGCAAATTATGGTCTCTAATGGCTCGGTATTTGGTTTGCCAGCGATGTACCAAATAATCAGAGCAAGGAACATTCCGGGCAAGGCCATCGAGACACCCATAATGGCAGTACGTAATGTTCGCATGACATTGCCACATCCCCGCCTTTGATGAATGTATGTTCACAATAAGCGTTCTGTTATTTCTTCTAATGATAATGAATTGAGGGTGTCCCCCGCTTCTAACCATCCTTTGCGAGCGGCCATTACACCATAGGCAAAATCGCCAAGGCCACGTACAGAATGCGCATCGGGATTAATAACGACTGGAACATTGTTAGTTTTTGCATATTTACATAATCGCCAATCTAAATCCAAACGGTATGGGCTAGCATTTAACTCAACAGCCTTTAATCTGCCTTCTTTGTTATG
>DAHU01000072.1:7115-15887 GCA_002495945.1 Euryarchaeota archaeon UBA13 | reverse complement strand
TATGAACATATTTTGTATCCACTAGTTATCGATGCGATTGCAAACGGTGATTTTTCAAATCTGACTGCGAATTAAAATTGTTGAACTCGCTTGCTAATCTTGAATCACAAAAACTGGGAAAATTCTCGAACATTTCATTTAATGACTCAGAATCTAAGTTTATCTGTGCTCGCTTAGTTATTCTTGCAAACAGCGGCTGACGATTGCCAAACTCATCTAGCGGTAGGCAATTATCTTGTTCCAATAATGCATTGATACCTTCCTCGGTTAAATTAAACGCATCACAAGGTAACAGTAAGATGTCTCCATCAATCCTATCTATTGCCCAGGATATTATTTCTACTAAACTATCACAATCTTCTGGATCTGCCCATACCTCACCTTGAAACATTTTTTTCCTAGTAACAGGGCCGCATAAGGTAATAGTTCGAGTGATGTTTGTGTTGTGACATTCTTGCAATATTCGCTCAACACCGCCAAACATTGTGGACTTATCATGCCCCATCCTTGTACTACTGCCCCCGGCAAAAATTAGCACTGTAGTCATATCAATCATCAGTGTAATTCATCTAACTTATTCATTGCATCCTCGAGTTCTTCAAGCAGGCTTCTTACTCGTTCCATCAGCGCTTTACGTTCTCTACTACTACGTGCCTCTGGCAGCCATTCAAGCAATCTCCGGACGTCTTGAGCATCCCGCTCAACGGTCCACTGCAGGACTGCCTCCATGACGGGGTCCTCAGTTGGCAGAAATCTCTCGGACATAGAGTTACTAAGGTCTTCAAGTCCATCAATTATCCTGTTCAAGCAATTTATTTCTTATTCTTTCAAACAGTTCTCCCCCGCCGGGAGCAGCTACGATTAAGTCTCTCAATCCTCCATATCCATCACCTCTGACAGAAATAAATAACATCGCTATTTGATGCCATAATTGACTTTGTTGAGCCATTGCAATCAACCACTGATCATCAGGCACTTCATGGCCGCTGCGGTTCATTTCTTCGGCAATTTCAAGAATAATTTCCATAGGTTCTTGTTGGCCAAACAAGTGAATCAAAGCCATCCAAGGATTTTCACCAAGCTCTTCTTCTGACAAATTAGCCAATAATAATCCAGCCAACTTCAAATCTTCTCTTCCATGACGACGCCACAAGGCTGGAATCAGTTTTGCTAGGCGACGCGGCTTATCCTTGCCATAAGTCAGTAACCACGATGCAATGGTGCGCATTTCAGGGTCTGGACAGCCATAGTGAGCCGAGAAACCACCGTGGTCAGCGGTTATATCGGCTCTTGGTCGGGTTATCATCCCGGGGTTTCCCGCAGCATAAGCCTGATTCAAGAATTTTAAACAGCGGCGGTTTGATTTGAGCACTTTTGGTGTCGATTGCTCAAGGAATTGGTCGAGCTTAACGTTCATTTCTTAGCACCATCTGCTGCTTTTTTACGAACAACATCAAACAAGTCACCAACTAAACTAACTGAGTCTCGCAATGTGCCAAGCATCTTGTCAATGACATTGGGATCTTCGAACTTTTCCCTAACTATCTCGCGCAACTCTTCTTCGATTCGGTGGTGTTCTTCGTCATCGATTTGGAAAATATCCCGTAAATGAGCAAGAACGCGGAACTCATCCCTTGACAGCGATGCATTGACAATAGCAATTTCAAACACTTTGGTGTAAATTTCTTGTGCTTTATTACTGTCAATAGGTTCTCCACCGTTGACTTTTTCGCCCGCTTTAATTGCTTGATATATTTGTGAAGGTTCATCTTCGTTTAGTCCGAGTGCACTGGCTAATTTAATGATCAACCGCTTCTCCTCTCTTGTCAGCACTTTATCGACTAGCATCACAGATATAGTGCTGTGAAACGCCTCAAGGCTGTATGAAATAGGCTCGGACACAACCCTCCCATGCACTTACTATTATTGAATTAGTTGCCGTTTGAAAATATAGAAATTAGCGGTTTTTTGACAAGAGCATTCAATAATGATGTGCTTGTAGGATTAATTGTTCACACTCCATTCATGCTTCGGCTTTCGGTCGAGGTTTTGGTTTCGAGGGCTTTCCCTCTTCCTTTTTGGGCGGTCTGTGGACTATGAGGAATTCATATGGCAAAGAAACACAATAATCGAGGTGGTAACAACTCGAAAGGAAATAAAGCAATGAAATACATGGTTCGCGCTGATATAAAAGTCAACGGAACCGTGCAAAGAAAAGACATTATTGGAGCAATAATGGGTCAAACAGAAGGTCTACTTGGTGATGAACTGGAACTAAGGAAGTTGCAGCGAACCGCAAGGATTGGTCACGTTGATGTTGAGATGGAAAACAAAGGTGGTAAAGTACACGGCCTGATATTGATTCCAAGTAGTTTGGATAATGTAGAGACTGCAATTATTGCATCATCTCTCGAAACAATCGACAGAATTGGACCATGCACAGCAAAGATTTCGGTAATTGAAATTCAAGATATCCGAGCGACAAAGCGTACAGTTGTTGTTGACAGAGCAAAAGAACTGCTGCTTGACTTGGTTAATTCTGGCGAGGCCGCATCTAAGACCGTCATCGAAGAAGTACGTTCAGTCTTGACTGTTGGCACAGCAAAACAGTTCCACGGTTTGACCTGCGGTCCTAACGTAGAATCGTCATCATCGCTCATCGTTGTAGAGGGCAGAAATGATGTAAGAAATTTACTAAATTGCGGTGTAAAAAACGCTATTTCAGCTGACGGGGCCGGCTCTATCAAACAAGAGTTAATCGATTTGGCGAACGGCAAAGAAACCGTTGTTCTGGCTATTGACGGCGACCGTGGTGGCGAAATGCTATTTAGTCAACTCAATGAAATGATGAAGGTAGACTTTGTTGCCCAAGCACCAGTTGGGCAAGAATGGGAATTGCTGCCACAGAAGACAGTAACTAAGTGCTTATCAATGAAAGTAGAGGCTTCCAAATTTGCTCATCAAATTAAACAAAAGCAAGCTAATGATGACAAGAAAGCAGGAGTTGAAGATAAAAACTGGGCTGATGATATGGATGAAACGTTTGAGAAAACCACTGCACCCAAGGAAGTTCAAGAATTCTTCACACATCTAGAAGATGTACCACCGAGAAAAGCGGTATTTGTAATGGTTGATGGAACTGTTACAGACCCTGTCGGTGTCAAGGATTTAGCATCGGCAGCAAATGAAGCAGACGGCGCTATTGCCATCATCTACAATGGTAGTATTAACGACAAGACTCTAGATATTGCTTCAGAAGCAGCGATTGAGACTGTTGTCGGTACTAAGGAAGGCAAGGGGTACGGAAAGCGCGATGATGTCCAGTCATGGCTCACAGAAGTTCACCGTTGATACTTCATTTTAACGAGCATATAATGAATTGAAGGCGCTCTGCGTGTAATATGAGCGACCAGCCACCGGCTTGGCCAGACGACGATGAAGACCCGTTTGCTTCCCCGCCACCCGCTAAAGTGGAAGATGAGGAACCTCCAGCAGAAGACAATCCTGTTGAGGATGGAGAGGTTGATGAGCAACAAATAGTTGTAGATGAAGGCGAAACAGATGTCTCGGAAAATACGGCCTATGATTGGTCACTACCCGTAAGGGTCGCACCGGTGCTTGCAATTTCTGGCGAAGAGGTTGATGAATACCCACTAATTGAGTCGCCAGACGGAAGGAAAAACACCTCATTGATTGTTAGTGATAATCTGATCAGAGTCATTGAAGTCACATATGACGGCGATGGTCAGAGAAGGCTGAACGTCAAGGCTGTTTTGAAGAATGAATTAACCGGCTTTTCTCACAGCCACAATGAACTAATGCACAAACATCAGTGGTTGTGGGTATTCTCTTTCATTGCTGGATTTGCCACCTCGTTCATTTTGTTTGGCCAAATGTTTTTCATAATCGGTCAAGTTTTGATGGGAATTGGTATTCTTGGATGGGTTTACATGCATTTAGAAGTGCATACACTCGAATTTTCTACTAGTGGTTCTAAACACCGAGTTACATTTACTGGGTACGGATCAAATCGTCCAAAATTTAGAGCCAGCATGGCGTTAATCGGTCCAACGATCGCTAAGTACATGGAGACTGGTGAGTTCGACTCTGAGGCATTGACCAACTTGCATGAATCATTGATCGCCCCAGCTACTCTACCACCAATCGTGATGGAAAACCAAACAATGCAAATCGATTACCCACCTAACTCTGAAGCAAATCCTCAACCTCAGGTCCAAGAGCCCCAAGGCCCTCCTACTTCGACGCAAACACCCCCGCCACCACCAGAACCTGTTCCAGAGGTTCAACAGCCGATTGCTACGGCGCCTCCTCCACCAACATTAGTTCCTCCTCCGCCTAAGGCTATTCCACAGGGGCCCCCTGTTCCTGCACCACCGGCTGAACCGTTGGGTCCGCCGGCGACTACACTACCTCCGCCACCAGCCCCGTCTGCCGCAACATTACCTCCACCTTTGCCCCCTGCGACGTTACCGCCGCCGATGCCGGCGGGTTCAATGCTGGCTCCGCCACCGCCGGTCGGATTTGACCGCGGTGAAATCCCGCTCGATGCTCCACTTCCGGAGGCGCCTGAGATTTCAGTTGCAGCAGCACCGGTTGAAGAATCATTATCGGATGATGAGAAAAATGAATTATTAGAGGAATTGAAGTAATTATTGTGCTGAGACAACAACTCCGCTGGCACTCTTTAGATTCAATGCATTGAGTAGTATACTCACCTCTTCTGCCAATTCCTCGATATTGTCAAACGGAGGCAATTCCTTGATGTCTTTATCGAGGGGAACCTTGAATCCCGGGCCTGGTATTCTTTTCAGGGCTATTCCAAGAATCGCTGAATCAAGTATTAGACTGCCTTTTGAAGCCTTGTGGCGGGCTTCTAGCCGTAGTTTAATCCAGTTTTGATAGCGTTTTAATCCGCTTGCTAATTTCATAATCAGCAATTTTCTTTGCTCATCGTGTTCATTGCCTTGTGGTAATAGTCGCAAAATTAGACGCAATAATCGGTCTAATCGAACATCGCGCGGTTCAACTCCGACATTTTTTGCCAAGCAGCGACGGATTTCCGAAATTTGCTTTGGAGTATCAACGTTCTGATTATATTCGTCTTCCAAACCCAATTTATTCATTATAATATGTAGATGTTGGATTTCAACAGATTCACTGACATCGATGGTTTTTGTCGTTTTTTGCTGTGGTGGTTCTAGCTCGACATCCTCCGCAGTAGGTTTTGCGTGACTCTTCTGTTCTTTTTCCTCTCGCTTTGCACTCAACTCTGCTTGGCGTTCACGCCACCCACGCCAACGTTCAGAGGACCACTTTTCGTCTTCCCAGAATTCGTAATCGGTCAAACCATCGGCGCGCACAATCTCATCTTCGCGAATCTGTTTACCACTCTCCATTGATTCAAGTATCGCTTCATGCGCATCGCCAAGCGAATCAATTGGTTGCATGACTTGTTCGGGCACTGGCATAAGCGTTTTTCTAATTGGTTTGGGAGTCCACGGAGAAAATACGAAATTCTCATCCTCGATTTCTGATGTAGCAAGTGCTTTCATGATGTCTGGAATTTGTTCAGTAATTTTTGCAAGTTGGAGCGGATCTTGCATCGCTTCTTGGATTTCTAAGGCCAATGAGGTATTACGATTCCATGGTAAATTACTCAATCTTCGTCTAAGCACGTCATGATTCTGAATGTATGTACGAACCTTAGTCAGCATTCTTGCGACCTTCATCGGTTCGGCTTCAAACAACTCTTGCAAGTGTTTAGTGTACCAACCTGCAGATTCCAATAATGCGATTTCATGAGAAATTTTCTGTTTAATTCTCTCACCAATATCACCTGAAATAACAGCGTTGCCAGTGATACTAGAATTAGAACTAGAGCCGCCAATACGAGCATTAGCGACAAAATCTTCGAACGCTGCTAGATTAAACGTACTTGATGCGGTATTTTCGGAAGCCTTTCCAATAGCAATCAGTTCCATTAATTCCCTTTCCAGCAAAACTCTGTGTCGTGCACGCCGAGTGACCAGTCGATTAATCATCAGTTTTGTATCCTCAATTATCTCATCACCAGCGTCTACTTCTCGTAGTAAATCTATTCGTTTTTCAACCTCCAATTTTCCATCGAATGAAACATCGATGGCTAGTAATTCTTCTATACACTGAATCCTATTCTGCCAATTCCTTTCCTCGGCTTTGATTAAATCTAAACATACTATCGGATCTGCAGTGACACGCTCTTCCCAATCATCCATGGCAAGTCCTAAATTTTGATATCTCTCGATTATGGAATAACATTCTAGTTCAGCCGCCTTCCAACGTAATTCCAAGTCTTCAACAAGTTCTGAAAGTGATGTACTTTGATTAAGATAGCCGATATAATGTTGTGCAGAATCTATGTTTGGAATACGTTCACTGAAATATCTATACCGTTTGACCAGTGCAATGTGATTTTCCACTTCAGTAGTCAATTCGGGCAGATTAGTTTCCCATTCAAACAGGTCTTTAGGTTCAATTCGACTCGTGGAAAATATTATTTCAGAATCTTCCCAATCGGCGATTTGTCGATTTATTTTAGATAGTCGTTGCTTCAAGTCTAGCCCAATTGCAGAAACCTGTTTTGACAAATCATTCAATTCTATCTCCGAAGTACTATTGAGAATAGCTTTGCGCTGTAACTCATAGTTTTCAGCCAGATTATCGTCGTATTCAGCAATTTCATCGATGATTTGTAACCTTATTATTTCATGTAAATTATGCAATTTTTGACGATGTGAAACCTCTTTTAGAGCATCAACTAAGTTCATCTCAGCAATATGCTCAACATCATAACCATCGCTTTGCAATGCCTCGATTGATGAATAAACAGCTCGTTTTTGCCGAGCCTCATTTTCCTCGATTTCACTAAGAGAGGCGTCTATATTTTGATATGATTGTGGATTGTTCATTGAGGAAATTAAAAGATTTAACCTCGGTTTTGAGGATTGATCTAATGAATCACACCGTGCTAATATCAAGACCCTCTCTTCTGCTAGCATCATTGTTTCCCAATCTCTTCTAGAACTTTCTAAGACTAATTCCCAACGTCTGTTTTGTCTAGCCCACTCGTTGTATTGTTGCGAAATTTCTTCATAATTCATTGGATTATTCAACTCATCAATCCACTGTGTGAATAATCCGTTAGAAATATCGTATCGTTCTAGCCATTCATAACTCATTCTAACGATCAATCTTTCACTGG
The DNA here is from genome assembly GCA_002495945.1 of Euryarchaeota archaeon UBA13. GTDB lineage: Archaea > Thermoplasmatota > Poseidoniia > Poseidoniales > Poseidoniaceae > MGIIa-L1. The sequence goes on along the minus strand of DAHU01000072.1, from coordinate 8,626 downwards.
CGCCAACGAGATATTCAACTCGCATTAGGGCTTCTGTAGCCGTCATCGAATTCTCTTGAAGGTAGGTTTCAATATCTTCAACATGCCAACCATTTTCCGCCCAGCTTCTAAGGTGATTATCGAACCAATCGCGATTAGTTCCCGCAATAATATCCTCAGACATGGCGTGACCTAATCAAACGTGGAAGATGATAGTCTTTCAATATAAGTCTTAGAACGGCTGTTATTATGAGATTTTAGACGCAAATATTGATTTCGGCAATTTTGTCAAGGGTGTAAAAAGCCGTTGTTGACCTTCATTACAGCCGGAGAGCATAAAGGGTCAAACTAAACTCGATTTGTATGGAACCAATTACGGCCTTGTTTGGGATTGCTTGCTTAGGTGCAGGTGGAGGCGTTGGATACTGGTTAAAACAAAACCATGAGAAGATGCTCAAATTAAATGATTTTAACATTGTTTTACAAGAATCACAGAGCGCACATTTCATGCAATTGAATGATCAAGTTGCTGATGTTAATGCTAGATTATCATCATTAAACAATATGGTTGATGCTCTTCGAGCAACAAAACCAGACTTAGACGGTGCATTGATGGCCTATACCACAATCACCAACCTAGAGCAAAGTGGCCAATCAATAAATGATGCAGAATCATTCAGACAAGCATTACACGCACTCGAGACATTAGTCTCAACAATTTCTGTTGAAAGTCCAGTAGGTGCAACAGATTTGCTAAACCAAACAACATCGAATATGGTAATGCGGCTGATTGAATTATTCGACACCCATCAAATGGACGTTACAACTCTCGGACTAAAACCAGTATCGGCACATAAACTCGGCCATGCAACTATGAGTCTTCGCCGCTACGATTGGGCGGAAACCTGCTTTGGCATCGCTTATGCATCTTCACCAGGCAATGCGAATGTGTTGGAATCACTGGAATATATTGCTATTGAACGTGGCGATGAGGTGCTTAGAAGACACTGGTTAGAAGCTAGAATGACGGTTAATCCTGACAATCCAGACCTCTTACGAGCCCATGCCCACTTGCTTGCAAAACTAGGAGATATGGAGGCAGAACGAGATGTTCTTCGCCTAGAAGCATTGGGACTTGACACTGCGGCAGACCGTTCGTTGCTATCGGGGCTTAGGGCTCGTGCAGGATCACGCTCTGAGGCATTAGAGGCAATCGAACAAGCACTGGCTGAAGACCCGAGTCAAGCCAAAGATTGGCTGTCATATGCAAATTTACTATACCAAGATGGCGAAACAAGCAAAGCCCTTGATGCGGTAGACAAATGTTTAGCAATTGACCGCCAAAGTGGTGGTGCATGGGCACTTAGTGCGACAATTCTTGCACCAAAACAAAACCGGCTAAAAGATGCGTTGAAGTCTGCGATTCATGCAGTAGCACTGGATGCTGGCGGGGTAAACTTAGTTTTACTAAAAGCAGACTTATTGTTAGCCGATGGTCAAGCAACTGCGGCTGAGGAATCCCTGACAAAAGC
>DAHU01000072.1:0-6733 GCA_002495945.1 Euryarchaeota archaeon UBA13 | reverse complement strand
TTGACGGCAGACCTGATGAAGCGCAACGGTTGCTCGACACAACTCCTGTCGGAATTGACCATGCATTACTTCACGTAGTTGAGGGCAGGCTACACTTAGTCAATGCCGACAAGGCAAGAGACGGTACGGGAGAGACCGATGCAACCTTGTTATCAGTTGCTATAGCAGCGTTTGAAGGAGCGTTGAAACTCAACAGAGAACTTGGCGTTGCTTGGCTTGGACATGCTCGAACGCACCGTTTATTGCGTAACCTAGATGCGGCTGAAGAATCACTAACTAGAGCACGACGACTACTGCCCGAGGACGACTCATCGGCAGCAGCAGAAGCAGCATTGTTAGCACTTGACCAGGGAGATATTACCGCGGCTGCAAGTCTAATCGATGTTGCAGACATCCACGGCGACAGCCCAGTAATTACCTATGTTAGAGGTAACATCGAAGCACGTAGTGGACATCTTGGGCTGGCATTAGAATACTATGGTAAGACCCTGAAAGCCGATACTAATCATATCCGAGCGAGATTAAACAGGTGTAGCATATACATGGCGATGGATGAAGCGAGGAAGGCTTTGGATGATGCTGAAATACTACTTGATTTGGCACCCAACTTTACCTTGGCAAGGTTCCGAAAAGCGGAGGCTGAAATGATGTTAGGGGAATGGGCCCGAGCCAGAGAGGACCTTGACATAGTGTTAGAAAAGGCACCACATCATCACCAAGCACTCACCCAGTTAGCCGCTTGTTTCATTGCATTGGACCGTCCAGAACGTGCAGAAACGCCGCTCAATGAAGCGTTACGAATTAACCCAGATTACGCTCCAGCATGGCATCAAAGAGGGCTACTGTATCTTGAATGGGGGCGCAATGATAACGCTATGAGTGACTTTGAGGCAGCAATAAAAGCCGACCCACAACACCTTGACTCAAGATTACACATTGCGGCAATGTATCACGAATCGGAACACTTTGACGCTGCAGGTTCAGCATGGCGAGCAGTCCTGCAACTCGATCCAGACCATATCGTTGCGAAGGCGAGACTCGATGAATGTGAAGCCAAATTGGTGGCTTGAGAAAACTATAATCCAATAGTCCCCAGTTTGGATACCGATGGTTGGGCATCTATTTTTTACATTATACCAATGACTTTGACCAGGATTCGCTTGTTTCGCTGACCATCAAATTCAGCGTAATGAATTTGCTCCCATGTGCCTAAATGTAAACGACCATTACGCACTGGCATAGTTACTTGTTGGCCGAGGAGTTGGCGCTTTAGATGAGCGTCTCCATTATCTTCGCCGGTTCTGTGGTGGTGATATTCCTCACCATCTCGACCGTTAACCCCGTAGAACGGTGCAACCTTTTCCAACCATTTCATAATATCATGATGGAGGCCATATTCAAGGTCGTTAACATAGCAAGATGCTGTGATATGCATTGGATTAACTAATACTAAACCATCCTTTATGCCAGACTCGGAAATTATTCTTTGAACGTCTTTAGTTATACAGATTATCTCATATCTTTCATTTGTATTAACATGCATCTCTTCGACATAGGTTGCTGCCTGCCCGGTGATTAACTCGCCCATAGCAGAGACAAATCACATCAAGTCTATCAACAGCGAGTACAAGCTGGCGGTTATTCTTCTTCGTTAAGATAACCTTCACCACCGAAACGTGACTCCATTTCTTCTATGGCGTTTCGAAGAACAAGTCCGTGGTATACCTTGATACGCTTTTCTTTAACCATCAGGTTTACTGATTTCTCCAAATCGGTTAATTCCTCGAGGTTCTTTGCAGACTCAATTTGACCTAATAGTGTCCGATATTTACTTGCTCGACGATAGAATACGAAGAAATATAGTGGAATTAGTAGCAGTGGAATAACCAATTCTTCAAAGACGATTTCCATGAATGCTGAAATTGAAATCTCTAAACTTTCAGCATCGTATTCTAAACTGAAAGAGTTACTACTCAAACCTCCAGAATAAAATACACCAGTATTGATGCCGAAATATAAATTGAATGGTGTTTCATCGTCATTGTAGATGTCAGAACCACGATCTAACTCCACTATATCCGGCCATCCATCATTATCATTATCATCATCAATCACGTCGGGAATTGTGTCTTTGTCAGTGTCTAAAGGTGTAGATAGCGGGTTAAACGGGTCGTACAATATTGTGCCCGATGACGCCGCCCTTTCCAACTCATTACGGATTCCGTCTCCGTCAGCATCATCGTCATAGATGTCAGGCATAAAATCCCCATCGATATCGGAACAACCGATTAACCGAATACGACTTTTACCATAGGCATATGGACAATTATCTGATAATTCATGCAATCCTTGGTCGGCAAAACCATCGCCATCTCTATCTGACCAAATGACACTATCAAAAGGCCATATGTCGATATCATTCATTACTCCGTCACCATCGATATCGTCATCAGTATTGTCACCGATTCCATCTAGGTCCAAGTCGGCATGCTCGCTAGAGTTACTGGGAAAGGCATCAGCTCCCATGGCTACTGTCCAGTTATCGTCAGGGTCTGACCATCCATCTCCGTCACTGTCTAAACAACCAATTCTATCCACTGTCGATGACCCTTCAATTGCGCAGTTAGAATCTTGAGCACTAACTTGACTTGGTAGACATATTGAAACTAACAAGGCAACAATTAGAAGCATTATAGAATATTTTGATGCCATGATGTTCCGTTTGTTTGAACATTAATGGCTTTATGGTTATGCGGTGTGACAAAACCTTGAAAACTGAACCATCGAAGAATAAACCGTGCGGTTGAAACTATTGCTCCTCATTAGTGCCTTGATTATGCCATCGTACGCTGGTTGTATCGAGGATGCCGAAGAAGTCCGGTATTTCCCAGAATTCTCAGCAATTGCCGATAATGGAGAATTGTATGACAATGAACGCATGGAAAATCAGTCGTTTATCGTCATGTTTTCTGCAGAGTGGTGCAATCGACCATGCTATTCAACCATGCACTCGATGTGGAATGCTCAAGCCGAACTCCCGGTACTGGTCATGTCCACAGATCCGGCAGAACGAGCCGGCGGTTTAACTCTGCAACAATGGCATGATTCCGCAAATGCCTATGATGATGATGATAATAGCACTAACAATGACCTCACAACATATGCCTTCATGAAAGGCGATGAGGCTGCGTTAGAAATGGAGATTAACACTCCAGGAACGATGGTTTTCGTGAATTCAAATGGTGAGATAACCGATACGCATGAGGGCAAATTAGACGATGCAGAATTAATCCTATCCTACTGGGCAAGTGCCAACGAATGAATCAAGGTCATAATCAAGACTCTAAAAGGCCGAATACGTCCACTGATTTATGCGCAGGATTCTTGTTGCTCTATTTTTGGTGGTTTTACTATCACCAATTGCTAGTGCCGAAACCTACCGCATAAGTGGCAAAGCAACATATGCAGATAACACCCCTGTATCTCTGGATTATGTCTATGTTGAATGCGAGGTAGGTGCATATGAGTGTTATCAATACCGCGGCACCAAAGCAATGACCGACGCTTATGGTGATTTTACAGTAGTAATTGATGCCGGTCTCGAGGAAGATGGCATTGATATTTTATTGTCCTTGAGAGGTGAAAACTTCACCCACATCATTGATTTGGATAAACATCAAAATTCTCCAGAGGGGAAGGTTTACCAGAACCTAAAGTTGGTACAAAATCCAGCACCATCGGGCGTGTTCATGGGTTTTGGTTGTTTCATTGTACTATTCGTTCTCGTTTTTGTCTCGGTACTATTACGAACAGGCCGAAGATTAGCAACCAAGGAGGGGCGACTCGAATTTATGGGCTATCGTAGGGCACCCCAACTGGAATGCCCTGTTTGTAATGAGATGATCTTCCAACATGAGATGGTTAAACACTTGATAGTTGACCATGACATAGAACCTTTTGAAGCGGGCGAGATGACTGGGAAAGTCATGCGTAAAACTTGGGCCGAAGAAGAATAATCGGGGGATTCATCAACCTCCATCATGTGCCGTACAATATGCGAATCAGTCACATGATGACAAACGGGGAGACCGCCTTTGAACATGAAATCCCACAATTTGGCCTCGGTGTGTTTCTGATGTCTGACACAGGAGAGTGTAAAAATGCAGTGTTAAATGCACTAAATGCTGGCTACACACACATTGACACGGCTAGAGCGTATAACAATGAACATGAGGTCGGCCAAGCAATTAGAGAATCCGGCGTGGCTCGAGAGTCTGTTTTCATTACAACTAAATTACGTAGGGCTCACGCAACTGGGTATGAGGAAACTATTGAACACTGTAAGAAATCATTAGAGTTGCTCGGTATGGACTTTATCGATCTTTACTTGGTCCATGCACCCCCGGAAAACCCAGACCACAGAGCCCCTGTATGGCAAGCGATGGAATATTGTTTGGAACAAGGATGGGTAAAATCAATCGGAGTCTCAAATTATGGTGCTGCTCATTTAGAGGCAATGAAAAGCTATGCAAAATACATGCCAAGTGTAAACCAAGTCGAATTCAATCCTTGGTTACAGAGGCCGGAACTTAAACAGTCTACAGAAGCAATAGGCGCCAAGATTATGGCCTATTCACCATTAGCAAGAGGCCATAAAGTAAACGACCCTAAACTCGAGAAAATCGCCAATGAATTAGACTGTACTCCAGCTCAAGTAGCAATAAAATTCTGTTATGATGAGGGCTGCATTACTATCCCAAAATCAAGTAGACCCGAACGCATAGTTGAGAATATTGCATCGCTAGATGTTGATATCTCCTCTCATTATGAAGAAATAAAGGCATTAGAGTGTAACTATGTTTCCGGCTGGGATCCAACAACTGACCCATAATCAGGCGAAAAATGCCTGCGTCGGGTAAACACAAAAAAAACACTTAATTGAAGGCCTAACGATGTCGGAAAGTTTCTGGGAAGCGAATCTACCGTCCAGTGACAATGTCGAAGACCAATCCGAAGACATACCCTCGCCGGCAATAAAAATTGATGTAACATTAGACGATTTCCCAGTCAATAACTGGAATAGCGATAACGATGGTAATCATATTGTTTGGTGGTATAACCAAAACCGCGGAAATGGGTCAAGAAAAACTCTCGATTACTTCAAATCCAAATCCGGTGTAGTCCAAATCTCATCAACAACCGATGCCCAAAAGATTCTGGACTCTGTACTTACAACATTACAATATGATGGTGTCGAAGATGTGGAACAACCCAGCAGTGACACAATCGAAATCGATAATCCCACTAGTTTAGCCTCTTTGTCTGGCGGTTGGCTATTTACCGGTATTTGGTGCACAGTTTCATTTGTAGCATTGATATTTATCGGCGGGCCAGTTCTTGCCGATATTGGGACCGCTGATTGGACACCTACTGATGGAGTGGTTATCGACAGTGGAGTTGACGTATCTACCGGTGGCAAGGGTGGAAATACATATTGCCTGTGGGTGGATTATCAGTACACATTTGAGAATACGACTTACAATGGCTATGTTGTGAGCTACAGTCAAGATAACTCCTGTGATTCTTGGTCAGCAGATGCTGATGAAGACTATCCTCCAGGAAGTAATGTGACAGTATTCGTAAATCCTGATAATCCAAGTGAAGCAGTATTAGAGAATGGTTTTTCAGGCATAGATTTTGGTGTTTGTTGCGTGTTCCCATTTGTTATCATTGGAGTGATTATGTTAGTCGGTATGCTTAAGTCGACGTTTACAACTGTTAAAAGTAACTTTGCGTAAACCATACTTCTTTAGACTCCAGTCTTGTATTATTTGCCATAGTGAAATCTTGTCGGCCAAAGTAACAAAAACCCCAGCCTAATGGAAAAGGTGTGTCAACTAACTTCTGGGATGTCAAGACCCCCGACGAGCAAGATACTATACAAGAATCTGTTACTAACAAGGGCGTCAGTAATCGTGATATCATCGGATTTAGCAATCCCTTAGAAATTGATATCGATGGCGCCAGACAAGAAATAGTAATGGACAACCCTAATGAATTGAACGAATTAGTGATTAGTTTAATTCTCTCAGCAGAACAGTTTTGGATTATTCAACTTGCTCCAGGCGAGCGTTTTTTCCAAATGGATGTTCGTAGAAACGAATTTGAATATTGGGCAGACGGTGCGATGAAATATCAGCAAAGTGGTAACATAGATGATGCATTTGATTATCTTGAATCTATAATTGAAAACATTTCAGCGAGCGACAAGCCTGAAAATAAAGCAGATTTTTGGACCGAACCAGAAACAGATACGCGGATTCCACTCAGAGAGAGAAAAAGAGCAATGCAGGATACCGATGTTGCCAAACTACAATCAAGCGAGACGCCTGAAACCCATCATTTTTACAATTTTGTTCCACTTGGTGTTTTTCTTGGTCTGGTGCTTTTTGTTGGTGTCATTTCTGAGTTCGCCCTGCCTGTAGTTTTGACGGTTGGGGGTGTAGTCGGAACCATAACTGGGCTATACGCTTATTTTACTCACACCAAAATTCTCTATTTTAGGAACCACCAAACCTATGTCTGGTTTCAAGGTAAAGAAGTCATGTTTGTTTATGTCAAAGAACAGTCCGATAAATTATTGACTTGGAGAGACTATACAACTTCCACAGACTCGGACGGAAATACCACTAAAACCTATTATTATCATTTCAGAATAATAGACGAGTACGGT
>DAHU01000012.1 GCA_002495945.1 Euryarchaeota archaeon UBA13 | reverse complement strand
TCTCGAATGATGCTACTGAAGAGTGACGGAATTGCGGGTGTAGAAATCATGACTTATTTGATGTTCATATTGCTTCTCATAGGTTCGTGGCTGATGTTAAATCGTCGTTCTCATCACGGAAAAGCCTCACCGAATTCCGCTCTGATGCTAGTAATTCCGACAATTGGTGCCGCCTTGGCTATTCCATTTGGTGCAGATTTGTATCACTGGATACCAAACCTTGCAATTATCGGATTGGTCGTTTGTTTTGTCGGTTATGACAAGTTAGCAAACCCAATCATTACGTCACAATCCAAGGGCTGGAGTTACTATTCAGGAAAATTTTTGCCTTCGGTCATTGCGCTACCAATACTGCTTTACTGGCTGGTTCCTCAGGCATTTTTTGTTTTATTATTCATCATAATCTTCACCCCAATGTACTATTCTGAGGACGCATCAAGTGAGTGGATTTGGGCGAGTTTGGGCATCATGCTAGCTTTGGCTGGCGCTTGGTCCGGTATGATTGAAGTAATTATGGCTGCTACTGTTATTTTGGTATTCCTTGCTCCGTTCTTGGCGGAGGAAGAGGCTGCAAGTTCGAAGGTTGATTGGCTAACAAAAAGCCGTCTGAAGCGTGTTGCATTATGGGCTTCTGTCATGTTGGTTAGTCTATATCTTGTGCTAACACTGGTCATTCTGCTGGAAAGTATCGATACCATTAATTTCGATGCACATGAGTTGTATGGCGCACCGTTTTTGTTTGGCTTTGGTGCCGCTATGCTGATTTACACAAGGAGGAATTCTAACCCGAAAAGCACCGTTTTTGGCCTTATTGCGATCGTGTCATTTTCTATTTTCATGGCGTTATTTTATTCGGATTCTCTGGGTGGAGATTCATCCACTTCCCTTTCGCAGTACATTGACCGCGGTTTGGTTGCGTGGATTTCGTTCCCGATGTTATTGGTAGTAGTTGGGCCGTTGGTCTTTGAGATAAGAAGCCAGATAAAAAAGTCGGGCAACACATCATTTTGGCGCCGAATACCTGTTAATGCTCATCTCGTCCACCTTGGTTTAGTATTGTTGCTAATCGGCCATATTACCACCACGGTACTGGTTGATAGAGGCGATGCCAGCCATCGAATTACCTTGGTTAAGGATGAAATAATAATTGACGGAGATTATGGTTTTGAGTTTACCGAACTGGTAGCCACTGAGAACAATTTGGAGGTGGGCGATGGATTTGTTGGCGCACAAATTACGGTGTATGAAAACAACGACGGTGAATTCACCGAGATCGGCACTGTCGAGCCGGGTATGCTGAGATTTGACCGAACTGGGACTGCACGTTCCGAAGTTGACGTCTTATCTCGATGGTCAGGAGATATTGTCTTCATATTTGATGGAACGCAGGCTCAAGGTCTGATGCAACAAACCTCTTCAGATGGCTTGGATTCAATTAATTTGGTTAGGGTTACTGTCTATGATTTACCTGGTTCGCATCTGGTGTGGATTGGCTGGTGTTTAATGATGCTCGGAATGTTGGGGGTAACTTATAGCGGAATCTACAAAAACAAGCAACTGACCAACAAAATTGGCAAATTATCTGAACAAGAATAATCTTCTTTTTAACCGAGATATTATGAAGGGGAGGTCAGTCGGGCGAATGTCCCTAAAGGAGGATATATCATGGAAGATGGAGCAATAATTCATGTCGATTACGACTTATTCAGCGGAGAAACTGGTGACTTGATTGAAACAACAAGAGAGGAGATAGCCAAAGAGCATGAAATGCATCAAGAGGGCAGGACATACTCTCCAATGGTTTGTGTTGTTGGAAACGGTAACCTAATCGCTGGATTTGAAGCGGCATTGAAGGATGCTAAGGTTGGCAAAGAAGTCAATGTAGAGATTGCTCCAGCAGACGCATACGGCGAAAAAGACGCCACTCTAGTCGAAACTATCAGTATCGATAAGCTACGCAGAGCAGTTCAAGATCCCAATTCATTATACCTTGGAGCGCCAGTCAATATTAATGGTCGACAAGGCTACCTATCCTACCTCGCAGCAGGTAGAGCAAGAATCGATTATAACCACCCTATGGCAGGGAAGACGCTGAAGTATGTCTTTACCGTGGTCAAGGAAGTTAAGGGCAAAGAAGACAAGGTTATGGGTCTATTAGAATCAAACTCCGGACATTCTGGTTTCGAAGTTTCGTTCAAGGGTGATGATTTGTCAATTATTCTGCCACAAGCCATGCTCTTCGATACTAATGCAGCAATGCTGAAGTTTAGATTGGTTACACTAATCAGAGATGCCGTTGAATGCGGTAAAGTCTCTTTTGTCGAAGTTCACGAGCCAAGGGTAATTCCTGACTTAGATGATGATGAAGGCGATGAAGTAGAGGATTTGACCAAACTTTCAGTAAGCGACTTGAAGGAGCGTTTGAAGGCCAAAGGGCTGCCTGTTGGCGGCAAGAAAGCCGAATTAATTGCTCGACTACAAGACGGTGAAGAAGAGTAATTTGCCTCATCTGACCAACCTAATATTCATCTATCATGGTTTGGTGGTGTAAACCATGGTAACAGCAGCCGAAATAGAAGCGCTGTTTGACGATGAACCTAAGTCATTACATTCAACCCTTTATTCACCATTGGAAAAAGTCGCAATTTGGTTTGCGGTTGCAGTATTAACCGTGGTTTCTTTTGGGCTCATCTTTGTCAATGATGTTTTTTGGACTGATGGCTTGAAACCGATAGTCTGGGACCCCATCATGAAGGATGCTGGTTCAGCCGGTGATGCTGGTTATTCTCCAGAGAATACTGCACTGTATGCTACAACAGTGCTTCTGTGCGTTGTAATATTACAAGCAGTATTTCGCAAGATGCGTTTACCTGCGGATGACCGAATGATGTATGCTTTGATTGCATGGGTAATTCTCGCGCCGGTTTTACGGGTGTTGGAGGATTCTGATTTCTTCAATTCAGACCTTGACTGGCTGCTAATTTCTCCAATTATTCATCTCCACTTAGCGCTGTGGCTTATTTTGACGGCATTTGTTTCTCATAAATTAGCCAGCAAATGGGACGGCTCGAATGACGATGATGACCGAGCTAAAAGCAGAACTGTATTATTTGTAATTCTCGGCTTGTTACTATTTTTGCACTGGAGCATACTCTACCAGCCTAGTTATGCTTCTCATCCGAATATGGACAAACTTTGGGTAATGCTTAGTTTCCCGATTGCCCTATACTGCTTGTTTTCAATTCTCGTCCGAACTGCGGCGTGGCCGGCTATTACCAGAGGACTTGTGGCATTTGGCAGTTCAGCCTCTGTGCTTGGGTTGTTCCATTGGTTCCAATTTATTGCTTCACCATGGGAACAAGAGAGTGGAAGAATCGTTGAATCTCAACCATTATGGCCAGCCATCATCGTTCTAGGACTGCCTGCAATTGTCTGTTATTACCTATACCGATATGGTAAAGACGATGCACGACACATGAAGCTAACCGATTATGAACCAGGAGTACTCCCCAGCGGCGTCACTCTAAAAGCCTGGGAAGATGCAGGTGATAAGGTAAATCAACACCCAGTTGAGCAATTATCTCGCAAAGCATTAATGGCAAATCCAATGGTTTTGGCAATGGTCTTTGGCCAATTATGTGACGGATTTGCCACAATGGTTGGAATTGATCTATTCGGCTATGGTGAAAAGCACCCCGTCAGCGACGCAGTAATTCAGTTTGGTATTGGGCTTGCTGACTCAATGGGTATTGATCCTATCATGGAATCAAGTAATCCACCTGGCGCATGGCTATTCGCTATCGTCAAAGCCTGTCTCGTCGCAGCAATAGTCTGGTTATTCGTTGAAATGCGAGTTGAACGACGTCAAATACACATGCGCATGCTGATTGTATTGGCCGTATTGATAGTTGGATTGGCTCCGGGGTTGCGCGATATTGGCCGTCTGACTCTCGATGTGTGACGGTGGGACTTGAATCGTTAAATGTCGAGTCCTCTTGCCTTGTTACGAGGGGTACTATGGACAGATTGCCGACACGGGTGAATCGAGCAGATTCAGAGTATCAAAAGCGGAAAGAACACAACTCGGAATTAATTTCGACGTTGAGAGAGCGCTTAGATATCGCCTCCAATGGTGGCGGCGGAAAATATGTTGAAAGACACCGAGGGCGAGACAAATTATTGCCTCGAGAAAGAATTGAGCGAATTATCGACCCGGGGACTGCTTTCCTTGAATTATCGCCACTTGCAGCCTATGGCCTATATGATGGCAGGGCTCACAGTGCTGGCATAGTTACTGGGGTTGGCTTAGTGCATGGTAGAGAATGTCTGTTTGTTGCTAATGATGCAACGGTCAAGGGTGGCTCATATTATCCAATGACGGTTAAGAAACACATACGGGCTCAAACCGTAGCTCATGAAAATCATCTTCCCTGCATCTATCTTGTGGATTCTGGTGGTGCTTTTTTACCGATGCAGGATGAGGTATTCCCTGACATAACTCATTTTGGTAGGATTTTCCGAAATCAAGCGAGGATGTCTGGGGACGGTATTGCGCAAATTGCCGCAGTTTTGGGCTCATGTACGGCTGGTGGCGCATACGTGCCTGCTATGTCTGATGAGTCAATCATTGTCAAAGGGAACGGCACCATATTTCTTGCAGGGCCTCCATTGGTTAAGGCGGCAACTGGCGAGGAAGTTACCGCTGAGGAATTGGGTGGTGCAGATGTTCACACCGCCCAGTCCGGCGTTGCAGACCATTATGCAGAAGACGAAGTTGAAGCGCTAAGGTTGGTAAGAAATGTGGTCGAAAACTTAGGCCCCAGAGAGTTGGCGCCCGCTGCAGGAGACACTCCAGAAGAGCCTGCCCACGACATTGAGGACTTGCTTGGCCTAATTCCAGTCGATAACCGAACACCGGTTGACATTAAGGAAATCATCGCTAGAATTGTCGATGGTTCAAGATTTCATGAATTCAAATCAAGATATGGTACAACCTTAGTTTGCGGATTTGCTCATATCCACGGGCACAAGGTGGGAATCGTGGCAAACAATGGCATATTATTCTCAGAATCGTCGATGAAAGGGGCTCATTTCGTTGAACTATGTGGACAACGTGGAATACCGTTAGTGTTCCTGCAGAACATTACCGGATTCATGGTTGGTAAAGCATACGAAGCTGGAGGTATAGCTAAAGATGGTGCTAAATTAGTTACCGCAGTATCTTGCGTTAACGTTCCAAAATTCACCGTTATTATCGGCGGTTCTCACGGTGCTGGAAATTATGGAATGTGTGGTAGAGCATACGACCCAAGATTCTTGTTCATGTGGCCAAATAGTCGTATTTCAGTAATGGGGGGTCCTCAAGCCGCAGATGTTCTAACCACGGTAAAACAAGATCAACGGGCAAGAGAAGGCATGCCGCCAATGGCCGGTAGTGAATTAGAGCAGTT
>DAHU01000135.1 GCA_002495945.1 Euryarchaeota archaeon UBA13 | reverse complement strand
TACAAAAGTTTGGTGGCAACTGATTATTTCCAAACGATCGGCAGGGAACTCTTCAATCGACCCAATTCTTCACCACTGTAAATTGGTGTGCCGTTGTCTACCAGTGTGTTCATTATCAACCACAAAACTGCATTCCATGATTTTGATTTAGCAAATAGTTCAATGTATCCAGCATTGGCAGCATCAAGAAGTTGACCTTCTGAAGTATTTTCATCAAATAATGCTCGAATGAGGTTATTTGTGTCAAATAGGTATCCCTTTGGACGCCATTCCATCATGGTCTCACACCCTAAATGGCGAGAGGTTCAATCGGTCAACTAAATGTTCGACATCAACATCAGCAACAGCCTTCATACGTTCTCTGAGAGTTTCGATTTCACCATTCATTTTGGTTATCTTGTGTGCTCGAATCAAATCGTCAAGAAACTCATTTACGCTTTTGTAGCCACTTAATGTCCTAAGGGTGTTTAACTGCCTTCGAACTTCATAACTGACGCTAATTGAGGTCATACCTTCTGCCGTCATCACTTATCCCTATTGGGGTGCAATCAAAGGAATACTTAACCTACGCGAAAGAAATTAACTGCAATGAGACGTTTTCTTGAGTAAAATAAGCCAGCCGATTATCGGTTTCTGTCTAATAATAATCTTGGTTGTTCGTTTACGCCGAATTCTCTGCGCATAGCCAAAACCCGCTGATGGAATTCCTTTGCTAAAGTCCAATACTCCAAGGAGCCAGCCCCAGCACCAGAGTTTGTTGGTTTGTTGAGCAACACAGTCGGCGCCCCAGACCATGGTGCTTCGGCAACTTTCACCAGCCTTCTGATGGTAGTTTTGAATAGTTTTTTGGGCATTTTAGTGTTGACTTGATCACAAACATGACGGCTGAGTTTGGAGCGTGCATCGACCATTGTCATCGCAACTCCGAAGATTTTCAAATTACGATTAATTCTCCTTTGAATCATTTTTATTGAATTCATCAACATACTAAATCCTTCAAGGGCATAGTATTCTGCTTGCACCGGCACCATTACCCAATTTGCTGCACACATGGCATTAATCGATAATAATCCCAGTGAGGGTGGTGTGTCGATAATCACGTAGTCAAAACTATCAATTATTGGCGCTAGTGCTTCTCTAAGTCTGGTTTCTCGACCAATTTTATGGCTTAACTCGATTTCTGCTCCGGATAGATGGATGTCACTCGGGAGTAACCATAGATTCTCGACTGTGAGATTTTCCGGTGCGGCCTTACCTCCGTTCCTCATGCTCCAAGCCTCTTGCATGCTATCTGTCAAGGCGCGTGGCGAAATGAGATATTCTTCCATAAGCGGCAATTCTTCTCCACTATCATTGGTTAGCAAATCATAAGCGGTTCGCTTTACCTTTTTCTTTTCAACCCCAAATGAGGTGGCACAGTTGCCTTGTGGGTCTAAATCGATAAGCAAAACTTTGGCCGGTGGTAACTTTTGTCGCTTCGAACCCTTGGACAGTGCAGCTGCTAAATTAACCGCAGTAGTAGTCTTTGCACAGCCACCCTTTTGGTTGGCCACAGCAATTACCATCTTGTACGGATTCATGAATCACAACTCCCTGACAATACAAGCCACTGTTGAACTCCCCTTTCAATGCAAGGTTAGATTCACGGGGTTTCACATTGGTTGAATAACCGGGACTGGCACTTCGGAGAGAATTTTTCTAACGATGTGCATTCCAGTAATTCCACGGATTTTTGCTTCCGGTTTCATGTTGATTCTGTGTGAAATTATTTGCAGCGCAATACCCTTGATATCATCCGGTATGACGTAGTTTCGACCTGCGATTGCCGCTGCAGCACGGCCGGTCTTGAATAGGGATTGGCTGGCACGGGGCGAAGCACCATTGACAACTCTGTGATCTTCTCGGGTTCTTTGAACGATTTCAACGATGTAGGAGAGAATTGCTGGGTCTACATGAACGGTCTCCAATGCTTTTTGCATGGCAACGACCTTCTTTGGTGAGGTAACCTGTTCAACATCGTGGTTATCTTTACCTCTCAGTTTTCGTCTAGCGAGAATTGCTTTCTCTTCAGAACGGTCTGGATAACCCATTGACATCTTCATTAGGAAACGGTCCATTTGTGCTTCTGGCAGTGGATAAGTACCCTCTTGCTCGATTGGATTTTGAGTTGCTAATACCACGAATGGAGCAGGTAATTTATGAGTGATACCTTCGATAGTTACTTGCTTTTCTTCCATTGCTTCAAGCAGAGCAGCCTGTGTTTTTGGTGGTGCTCTGTTTATCTCATCAGCGAGCAATATGTTAGAGAATAATGGCCCCGCTCTGAGTTTGAATTCACCAGACTTTTGGTCATACATGTATGTACCCATAATATCGGATGGCAGTAAATCCGGAGTGAACTGGACACGCTTAAATTTACAACCAAGAGCACGAGCAAATGTGTTTGCAAGTAGCGTCTTTGCTAATCCTGGGAAATCTTCCAGTAGCATGTTGCCATTTGACAGAATACCAACGGTAACCCTGCGTAAATTCTCATTCTTACCGATAATTACCTTGCTTACTTCACCCATCAAACTGTTGGATATTGCAGATACGGTACCAATCAAGTCTTGTGAGCCAGCCGGTGCTGGCATGCCTGCATTAGGGGAGAATCCTGCTTCCATATTCACGACTCCTTACACAATGCAACCAAAACATTCCATATATGAATGTGAGGTTAAGTTATGTCATCATATATCATCGGTCTAGATAATTATCTGCCCCAGAAATGGTCTTCTTTCCGGTGCAATCTAATCAGTTCATCGAGGATTTCTTGCTCAATTGGGTCCAGTTTTAATTTTTTTAACCGTTTAGCATGTGACGCTGGGACATCTACATAGAACTCGTCTAACTCTTCGATGTGTCTGCCTACAGTTGGACCTTGAATCGCAACCGCCACTTCATCGCCTTGGTTTGCTTCTTTGACATCTTCTGAACTTCTTGTTCTAAGACTTTTAACTTGGCCGACGGGGGTGCCATCAAGTTTCATCAACCGCTGGCCAATGTGGATTCTGCCACCAACGACACGCATGCCGACGATTGCCGGATTTTTCGCCCTGAAAGTGTGATCTTTGAGGTATAATAGTCTGCCAGGATAGACTAAGGATTCGCGTTGAGCAGCCTCTATTTCTGCTTGTTTTTCAGTACGCCATTCTTCAAATGCATCTATGATGTGATAGATAATTGAGCCACTGAAGAAGGCAATTTCGGAATCATTGTCAGATAATTCATCAGCCACCTCATTATTGGCCTTGGTTGAAAATCCGAGAATCGCTTTATTCAGCGGGTCTTGAATAGACTTAGCCATTAGGATATCTTTCTTGTTCACTGGTCCGACCGTTGCTTGGCGAACGGGAATTTTTAGTTTAAATAACTCAAATGCTAGTGCTTCTAAGCCACCAACGGTATCGGCTTTGATAACCACACCATCTTTTTCTTCAACAGCGCCTTTGCATTTTCCATTTTGACAATTTGTGACGAATTCCAATCGTGGTGAAACTTCCTTACAAACAGAACACATAATCGGCATTTTGTCATATATTCCTCGCCATTCTTCTCTGATTAGCTGTTCAGCAGCGGTTTTTTGCTC
>DAHU01000131.1:2277-4517 GCA_002495945.1 Euryarchaeota archaeon UBA13 | reverse complement strand
TAAATCTCGATTTCTTTAGCATCCTCTGAATCGTCTGGAGCGAGGAGCGCACCGACAACCTGTCGCATGACTATGCTGTCCTCATCACAACCATTTCGCTTGATGTCGTTGATAATTGATTGACTGTTAGCATCATCATATTGGCACAGTACGATTTCGATATCGGTAGCATGAGTGTTTCCGACATTTTGAAGAATTATTCCGACTGGAATCGTCGAGTCAATTTCCCCACTATATTGTGAAATCAAGATTTCCTTGACTACCAAATCTGGTGCTTTTAGGCTCAAAGTCACAATGAACTCATTGCTGTCAAGATTTTCACCTTGCCATGACGGTGATGAATCATAATCGCCACCTTCAGTCATATCGCCAGCCATTGAAACTACCTTCAAACCAACGTTACGAGTATCCAATTTCGCAGTAGTGGAAATCTTCACAACAGCAATCATCTCGATTGTCTGATATGGTGCCATCTTAGGCATCATGTAGACCATGTTTGGCTCGATGTAAGCACATCGTGTAGAATCTTGCATTTCCTCGACCATTGTATAATACGAATCGGTCTCAACCTGGCTTGCATCACTTGCTGGCATTGGATCAGAGATGATTACACACTCTTCATCAACACTCAAATCATTACTGATTTTCTTTATTGTTCGCCATTCAACTGACCAGCCACTGAGCGCACCCATTCCTGGCAATTCAGACCAAACCAAGTTGTTGCCTTGAGTCTGAGCTGTGTGATTATCAAGCATTGGCCAGTCTTGCACATTCCCGTTGTTGGTTATGTTGACGGCAAAACTTACTACCTTTCCAGGAGCAGAAACTTTGACTGGATTATCAATTGTTGAATCCATTGTGATTTCCATATCATAGAACTCATTGACGTAAACGTAGAGGAAATCAACATCACGTTCCCGTGTGATACGGTTTTCCTCATTGGGATATGCTTCTTCGGACAGGGTTTTGAACTCAACAACATATAGTCCTGCACCAATATCAAACTCTGGAATATTCATCAATACATCAAAAGTCTGGTCAGAGTCCCTATCTAATTCCTCAAGACTTTCACGCGGTATTACGATATCCCAGTGACCAGTTCTTACCGGTACGCCGGTTGGATCAATCACTGTGGTTAGACGGAAATCAAATCTGTCCGGCCCGTTACCGTTGTTAGTTGTTGTAACAGGTAAAACCAAATTTTCTCCTGGATTTACGGCGATGGCCGAAATAGGATTGCCATTGGAATCTGTGACCGATACTAGCCTGTCTGCTTCTCTTTCTATCTGAGTATCAAGACTGTACTCATGGATTACATTCACCGTGTAGCGGCCCGAATCAGATACTTTTTGATAGCCTTCAAGATTGGCTTGGAGAGTGAAACTCTTGGAGCCGATACTCGCATCATCTGGAACGCAAACGTTCACTCTTACAGTCCAAGTCCTGAAGGTTGTTCCTGCATCTAGTTTCCATTCAATTGGGGTTCCCAATGTTGCTTCTGCGCCTCCTGGTGTCTGCGAGAAATCAATTGTGAGTAACCAATTGGATTGTCTCCATGTTGCTTCATCAACATCATCAGGTTGTTGTTCGGGTGCACCTGGAGTGCTAAAAATTAGATTTCCTGATTCGAAATTCTTGGTTACGTCTTGTTCAAATCTGTGGCACTCACCAGCCTTAATCTCAACTTCCTTTTCATCGGCAAGCATTTCTTCAAAGACAATATTTCCTTCTGATTTTATGGACACGAATATTCCCAACTCAAGTATGTCGTAGGTTCCTTTGTCAACTGATTTTATTGGCTCGCCTTCCGACCAGCCTTTCAGATATATTACGAAGGCGCCAGGGTCCTCGGTTGATGGAACTTTGACGGTAAGAATCTTGGTTGTAGATTTTCCTGGGTCGAGTTCTACTCGCAACGGGAAGGTGATTTCCCAGCCAAACGGCAATAGCCACTCTTGCTGTCCTTCCAAGGTATTTGGATCCCAGAATAGGAAACTATCCTGAACGTTGCCCGTATTGGTTATTGTTATGGAGAATGTTGCTTGACTACCCTGTTCAATATCCTGAACACTTAGTGAGGTATCTAGACTTATACCGTGAACAACATCCATCAGGGTAAGCGTAGTCAAGTCCGACCTAATTGCAGGATCTTTGTAGGATTTAGCGGTGACCACTATCTGAGCTAATTCATCTTCGTTTGCTTGATAGATGGTAGGTGCTTGGACACGCAGATAGAAGTT
>DAHU01000131.1:0-1869 GCA_002495945.1 Euryarchaeota archaeon UBA13 | reverse complement strand
GGTACTCCGGTAATGTTCAATCCGTATGTGTCAGCCACCAAATCGATATCTCCCGGAGTAGAATTATTCATTGTCATATTGAACAGGGTTTGTTCGCCCGGTTCGATAACGTGATAGAAAGTCTCACCCAGTTCTAATTCAACATCAACCTGTCCGGTAAGCACATGCGAATAACAGATAGTAAATGCACCATTCTGCTCATCATTACACTTATTTCGGTCTGACCAACCAACGTGTGCTCCGCTACCCAAGTCATTAGCGAAGGCTGGCGGCATTCCAATTTCAGGTCGGCCTGCTGTATCAGTACCCAATTTGTTACTTGCCCAACTTGTAATCGGGACAATTTCCCACTGGTCTAAAGCGAATTCGCCAAGGCCTGTCAAATCTGTCTGATTGAGTCGAGTGTACTGAATCTCTTCACCCGCAGTAACGTTGCCGGAGTCAACCCAAGCAATGTGTACATTGTTTTGATCATCGGTCAACAAGGACGGGAAAATCGAGTGGCCTGACCATGGGCGATTGTTAGCAAGTCCTGATAATCCTTCAACATTAGAAATCGGGGTGTCCTGAATCTTCTTGATTGCATACGTTGACAATCCCTCTTCAGCACCGTCGAATGCCCCTGCACCTTGCAGTCTTAACTTGGTGTAGTATACCTCGTAATTGGCAGATTTCTCGAAGCCGTAATCACGAGCATCCATCCAAGCGATGTGTGTGTTACCCTGCATGTCCACTCCAATTGAAGGGTGGAAGGAGTATGCATCGTCAATAGTGACTCTGGTGTCATTGACTACAACTAAATGGCCAGTTTCTGCTGGGCCTGTATCCTCCACATATCCTCCATTAGCGACCGAGTGGCCCGACGCTCCTGGTGTCCAAGTTGGATCATTATTCATCTTTGCATAAGGGTCCAAAACGGTCATGTAAATTTCACGAGAATTGTTTGTCGCGACATAGACCATTGCCTCGACAAGTAATGCCATTGCACCAGTTCCGCCGCTGCCAGATGGGAATTCGTATGCTTGACCACCAGCGTTAACGTTGCCTGGATTATTGGTCGGGTCTGCACCTGGACAATTTCTCGGTTGAGTAGAAACAACGCCGTTAGGACATTTAACTAAATCAAGGAAGTGCGATTGAATATTTCCAGCGCCGCCGTATCCTTGTCCGTAAAGCCCGATTGGGATAACGCCTGCTCTTACGCAACTATCGTGAGCCTCACTGATTGAGTTGATGTCGTCGGCTTGTTGTGACGGGTCCCCATCTTTTGGTCCTTCATCAGAGACCGGTAGAACAATCTTGGTCGCATTTGGATTCCACTTGTGGTTTGGTCCGCCTGCAAGTGGACTTCCCGGTACGTTGTCGTTAGCGTCGCGCCATGACAAGCAAGCCCAGTTTGTCCCTGGGCCCCAATCTTCACCAGAGCTACCTGAATACGGATTGCCGTTGTAAACTGTGGTAGATAATGTGCGTATACCACCTGAGTCGTCGCCGTCTCCCAACGGAGTTGAACGTGGCCCTGCATTTTGGTTGTAACCAGAACAATCTCCGCTGTCAGCGGCAGATGGTAGGCCAAAGCCTCCATCTAGGCCGTAGATGGTTTCGTAAACAGTCATGTTTGCAACTTCAAGAAGTGGTTTTATGCCTTCGAATGCAGAACCATCTGAGAATGTTCCACCGTAAATTACCGTACAAACGTCAGCCCATTCTGAGTACATAGAACCTGAGGTGTCGATAACAAACACCAGTTCTACCTTACCACCACGGGTGTCATCCCAAGCAATTTGCACTTGGTCATTGGCATCAACAACAATATCTGGATGCCCTTTGTGTCCGATTATAGGCGTCAGTAGCGTGTCATCGAATAAT
>DAHU01000075.1:8744-11485 GCA_002495945.1 Euryarchaeota archaeon UBA13 | reverse complement strand
GTTGTATGCATTACCTTGACATCTTCAAGTTCGTAATCCCTTGCAAAGGTTCTGAAACACTCTGCACAGGATGATACGAGTGTGTCAATGCCAGATTGTTGAATTTTCTTTTGATTGTATGCTTTTAGTTTGTCAAAGACTTCGGTGAGTCCCTGCCACTTTTGGTCGTGTCCACAGCACTTTAGGAAGTCTCTACCAAGGTAGGATACATCTACCCCTATTTCGTCGAAAATAGTGAATGCTGAGGTAGTAGCGTCTCCTAAGTTCATCTCTCCTTCATTGACATGGGAGAATACCATTTCTTGGTCCAGATAATCTACGCAGCCAGGATAGTACCCGACATTGGATTCGATTGGATAATCTTCAATGGCAATGAAATCGCTATCTGCTTCTTCTTCTGCTTCTGCAGCAAGAACTGCTTGCAATACTGTGTGAGGAATCTCAGCTTGTGGTCCACCGACGATCAATCCTCTTCTGATGTCTACATATGAATCATAGTCAACCAATTGTGGACATGCATTGGTACATGCTGTACAAGTCAAACATGAGTACAGTGGCACACCGTCATCTTCGTTGTTCCATGAATTGTAAATGATGTTTAGTTTGTCGCCGCCATTGAACAAACGTACAGGACAAGCATCGTCACATAGGTCGCAACCGTAACATTTGTTCATTTCAAACTCATAACCTCTCGCCATTGAGCGTAATAGAATGAATACCATGGCACCAAAGGTCAAACAAGGAATGAACATAGCATAGATTAGTTTTGCATCAAGGCTCTTCGGGTTCATGTGATAACTTGGGTTGTTAACTTCGTCGAAAGCATTTCCACCAAGTGCCATTTCGGCACTGTTGCTGAGATTTACTGTCTTACCCTCGAGTGATGTAGGTGCAGAACTTGACCATACGAGTAACGGCTGGAAGGCTGCTATCTCTAGGCTCATTTCTTTCATCATTGTGTCGTTAAGCGCCAATGGGCCAGTTATACTGACATCCATTTGGTAAGTGTATGTGCCGACAGGTAGTTCTAAAGAATCTCCTGCACAGTTAGTGAATTCTGATACTACTTCGTTGTTTGAGTTGCTAACAGTCATGACACTGCTAATCATAGTTTCAGTCTTGACATCATTGATTTTTCTCTCTGCAGCACGGTGTTCACAGGCAATGTCTGTAGTAATTTTGCTTACCGATTCATGGTGTCCATCAGGGAAAAGCACAGGGTCTTCTGTGATGGTAAACGTACCGGATGAACTCCATGCATCAGCATCTGTTAGGATGGTTGAATCTGTTGCTGCATTTATCCCATTAGCGGAGTCTTGATGTCCATTAGCATCAGCAAAATCGATTATTACTTGTTGTCCTGGCTGATATATCACCCAATCTAACCAGGCAGCAGTAGGGACAACACCATCATCTGACCAGCCGAATTCATCGGTGAATTCGTTGGTATCGTGAACATGAATATCCACTGGTTGGGTTCTCATCGATTCTAGTTCATCATAGTCGGCAATTGTTCCGAGGCCTTTTGCACCCCAGAATCCTTTGTCATAAACATCCCATGTTGCGACGGTTGCTGCTGTTGATAGAATCAACGCCCCAACCAAAATTTGTTTGGCGTGACTTGGAGTGAATGCAGAACCCCATGCTTTGGTGAGCACCATCCGTGCTCCAAAATAGATACATATCCATAACAGAACTCCCGTCATCAGCCACGGCAGCGCGTTGAAAGCTTCCGCTAACCAAGGCTCCCTCACCCCGCAAAGCAGGTCTCCATGACTGTCTAATTTACAGTAGTCAGACCGATTTTTGTGATATAATTCCAAGAAGATGTTGATTGAGAATACCGATATGAACCAAATGTGTGCTAGATATACTGCTCCGGCAGCTGCAAACCAAGGGTCTTCTACGGGTCGCTTTTCCCTTCCACCCAAGAATGGTGGCAAGACCAAAATTCCAACAGGTATTCCAGTTAGTGCAGCGCCCCACCATGCTGCGTTCCATGGGAATACAGGCTGGCCAAAAATATCGCCAACGAATCCAGTAGGTACGGTAAACTGCGGGAGATATTCACCCCACCTTAGATAACCATAGGAGAACAACACGTACCAATCAGGGAAAACGAACCCTGCTTGAGCGTAAGGGTCAGCAGCACCATGAAGTGGTGGTGGAATGATCCATGCATAATAGAGCAATACTGCGCCCATGAATGCAAAAATTAACACATCTCTCAATACTTCATGTGGCCAGAATCCATGACCCAGTCTGGTACGCTTTCGCTTCTCACCAGTCGTCTGAAGCTTTTCTTTCTCATCCATGTAGGATGATGCTACTCTACCGAGATTCTCTACTAGTCCCATTTAATTCCCCCAAAAATTTCAATGCGGCTCCGCAATTCCTTGTACCCAAACAATAAACAAATGCACAATTATCAAACCGGTTACAATAACTGGTAAGATGAACACGTGGATGAAATACATTCTAGTGACAGTTCTTGGAGTCAAAGCAGAACCGCCGAACAATAGGGTCGCAATTTGCTTGCCTACAAGCGGGCTCGAATTTGCTAGATTAATTCCGATAACCGCCGCACCGTATGCCAGTGAGTCCCATGGTAGCAAATATCCAGAGTAACCAAATACAATGGTAAGGGCCATCAAAGCCACACCGATGAGCCAATTTAATTCTCTTGGATTTCTGTAGGCACCGGTAAAGTAGACTCTACACATGTGCAGGAAAACGCTAGC
>DAHU01000075.1:7809-8363 GCA_002495945.1 Euryarchaeota archaeon UBA13 | reverse complement strand
GTCATGATGTATTGCATACTGAGATAAGCAGGTGATGGTATTCCTTCTCCACCAGGAACGTAGTATATACCCAGTACTGTTCCAGTGATGACTAAGATTATGAAGGACAGGAATGATATTCCGCCAAGACAGTACAACGGATACCAATACCAAATAATCCGAAGTTTGTACTTCTCAGCGTGGGTAAGAGGCATCTGGCGGTGCATATTGTAATAGGCGCCCTTTGACATATTCCAGTAGTCTTGAAGTCTGAACCTTGTGTCCAACCACGAGAATACCCACAAGAACGAACGTTCAGCAAAACCCATCTTGCCAGTAGATTCGACAGCCCTAAGGATCTCTCTTCGGGGCATCTCTTCGTTTTCTTTGCGCAGGGTAAATGCCACTAGGACAATGATGAAAGCGATAAAGAACCATAAAATCCAAAACATTGTTGTCATTTTTTCACCTCAATCACAATATGTGTACCAGTCGAGGTAATCTGTGATTCCCTCAATATTGTCACCATTCATCTGCACGGGGATAATCGGCAGACCAACCGGTGCTGGTCCACC
>DAHU01000075.1:0-7458 GCA_002495945.1 Euryarchaeota archaeon UBA13 | reverse complement strand
GTGGCGCCATTAGCTCGGTTTCTGTTTGAATTCATCTCTAAAGCAGTCGGGTCAAATCGTGATGAATGACAGATACAGAATAGTTTGGTTCCACCATCATCAGTTCCACCCGGAGTCCATGAGTCGTCAGTAAATGAATTGGAAACCAACTGCCACCCGGGTATACAACACAAGTGTGTACAGCGGCCATAAATTATTACTAAATTGTCACTCGGGAAAATTCTAGGATCTAAGTCAGACATATCCTCAAAGTGTCCAATACGTTTTCCAGTTTCGTCGTATCCTTCCATCATTTGGAATCTTGCCTTACCGCTTGAATCCGGCAAATCTTTGTTCTTGGTGTGGTCTACATAGACAACAATCACTGGTACTCCAGCCCAGATTCCTGCAGCTCCGGCAGTTCCAGTTGATGATTTTGCGGCTTCATCGACAAAATCTTTTCTCGTCATGGGCAATTCATGTTTGGCTCCATACCATGCCTCATCTTCTCTACCCTTTGCCCAGAATATTACTCCGTTGTTGCTTCCGCCGGAATCAGCGCCAGGTGGTAGTAGAATCGCTGAGAATCCAAGCACACCAAGTGATGCAGCTAGAACTCCTGTCGCAGTGTTGAATCCATATTTTAGGAATTGACGACGATTGATGATTTTGCTGGTGCCAAATGTCGCATCGTCATCTCCAAGCGAAGGTGCGGGTTTCAAATTGTATTCTCTTGCCAAATAAATCACACCTTGTATTCTTTCCAGTCCTTTTGATGTTCTGGGATAAATTTGTTAATCGCATGTTTGACAATAATTGTGTCAGGTAGGATAAATCTAAGGTACACTAGCCCCATCAAAATCAGCGTGGTTACTCCGATAGCGAGGTGGAAGGCGAGTTGTCGTTGATCCCAATCATTGGCAAGGCCATAAATTAGCGAAAACATCCAATAACAAGACCAGAATATTCCCCAAACGAAGAAGAACATTGTCAAGTAAGATGCACCTGAAGGAGCTAGTTTTGCGCTAACGATGGAGCCCATGTCAGCCTCTGTAAATACACCTTTTTCGATTGCCATTTCCATTTGCTCTTCAGTCAGAGACGCGTCTTCTAGTGATTTGCGAGCATCTTCGACGCTGATATCGCCTTTGGCCACACCTCTCAGCAGTTTTGTTATTGTGTCGTCCATCACTGATCACCTCTTCTTCTGATTTTGTAGCGGAGCCGTAATTGATTGCTTCTGCCCTTGTATGAAGATGAAAAACTGTACCTCAACATCAAACCGGCAAATAGAACAACTGCCAAAACTGCTCCGAATCCTAGCAATCCGAGTACGTGGGCTCTAAATTCTGCTCCCATGTGTTTCAAATCAATTCCAGTTTCTTGTGGTGCAGGCGGGCTTACGTTTCCATCGCCTGCAAACAGAGTTCGAGTCCCCATTGCTGTGGTTTTCTCATCGCCTTCCTGTAAGGCAAAAATCAACTGGTTCCATTTGTCTTCTGGGCCAGGGCCTTGGTCTCCGTTGACTGAGTTGCCAGTAATCCAAAAGTCAACAACTCCAGTTTCTGCAGCAGGCGCTTCCCATGAAAGAGTCCACATGCGGTCACTGTTACCTGCTCCGGCCTCGGTCTGGGTCAGTGTAGTAGGATCTTCTTCCCAGTTCTGTAGGTTTTCGCCAGATAGAACACCATGCGATACTCTCATCGAGAAACCTGCTGTCCATGGGCTTGCTGCTGCTGGTCCGCCTATTATCTGCAATTTGAGTTCATAGGTTTGACCTGCTTCCCAAGCATAAGGCACATCGTCGAGTATGATTTGAACGGTATTATCAGCAGCAGCGTTGTGACACAAGCAACCTTCTTTTGCAACATCGTCGATAGTTTCACCGGCATTAACTTGTTCTCCGCCAATGCCACCATGGTAGGATGATGCAATGCCGGGTAGGGTTAGCAAAATTAACAACAAGGTGCCCAGCGCAAGGCGATTTGTGTTTGGCTTGCGCAACATTGACACACCCAGTTAATTCTCCCACCTATATGAACCCTTTAAACATTGCCAAATTACGGGGGCCAATCTATTCGCAGTGCCTCGTTTTTGCCCGACTTTATAAAGGCCGAAAATAGACTTAAAATCGTTGTGATAGCGATAGTTCAATAACAGGGAGTTTTTACGGTTATTGAGAGCAATGTCAATCCCGTTTGAAAATACCTATGATTTGTCTGAATCCCAACTGGAAAATTTGGAAAAGGCAGAAGAAATGATGCTGAAAAATGATCTTGGGAATGCAGAGAATTTGCTCTTAGAGATGTTGACAGAAGATGAGCATTGCATCCCCGTTCTCTCTAATTTGGGCCATCTCTACGGCCGCTACTTATCAGAATTTAATACGGCGGTTGAGTATTACGACCGAGTATTGTCGCTCGAGCCTGACAACGCATGGGCACGAGACTCCAGGAGAAGATATCTTAGGTATATCGAAAAGTGAGCGAAAGTTCATTGAGCATCAATAATACCACACACCAATGGAATCATCTCAGATTTTAATCGCTGGGGTGGGCGGCTTAGGCTGTTCATGGGCCAAGGGTGCTTGGTCAAAATGTGATTCCGAAGCGGATATTTTGTTGATAGATGCTGATGATGAGAGTTTTTCAAATGTTGAAACCGGACACATATTGCGCCTTGGGACCGTGGTAGATAAATTGGGCTGTGCTGCATTACCACCTCTCGCTGAGCAGCGAATGCGCAGTGTTTCTGCCGTTGTTAGGAAACTCATGGAACCGGTAGAATTGGTTATTTTACTAACCGGCCTTGGAGGGGGGACAGGTACAGGTGCCGCTCATGAATTTGCTCGGCAAGCACGGCTCTCAGGAGCTGTGGTAATTGCCGTTGCAGCGATGCCGTTTGAAATCCAGTCTACCCGCTTAGAAATCGCTGAACAAGGATTTGATAGATTGGATAATTTTGCTCACGTAACTGTTCGCTTATCGCT
This sequence comes from Euryarchaeota archaeon UBA13, assembly GCA_002495945.1. GTDB lineage: Archaea > Thermoplasmatota > Poseidoniia > Poseidoniales > Poseidoniaceae > MGIIa-L1. The sequence goes on along the minus strand of DAHU01000075.1, from coordinate 4,490 downwards.
TGAGCGCCTTGCTAGGCAAGCCAGAGAAAAAGGCAGGAGTTGGCAGATGGGGGCAGAGTGGGTTGAGGATTTGGTTGATGGTTTAGTTAGGACTTTACTGCGAATGGGTTTGATAAATCTTGATTTGATGGACTTGAGAGCTATAGTTGAACAGGAAGGCAAATCGACGTTATTGGTTGGAATGGGTGACCCCGATGAGCCAGACAAAATACTACACTCTGCAATGATGGCTCCTTTAGCCGCTCTTGATGTAGGAGGTGCAACGGGATGTCTTATTCAAATCGAAGGTGGCTTAGGCATGACCTTGAGTCAAGTAGATACTGTGGCTAGGTTATTTACTAATGCTCTTGATTCTGATGCTCAAGTTATTCTTGGAGCAAGAGTAAGTGAAGACTTACATAACAGCATGCGAGTTGTAACTCTATTGTCAGGGATCTCATCGAGTTAATCAATTTCGATTACTTCATCCCATTCGACATTGTCGATCTGTGGCTGCTCTGATTCTGCATCCCAATCTACATCAGCATCTTCTTGCCAAACTTCTGTGGAATCGCTGCTCTCATCATTTTGAATCTCATCCTTGTTTGATTCTTGATTATCCACTTCAATCTCAGTTTGGGCCGGTTTGGATTCCTTGACAATTCTCTGGACATCCACAGTAGTATTATCGTGACTGATAATTTTGGTTAAGACCACTTTGTGCGATATTAGAACAGTCAAAATTACTAAGCCGTGTCCTAGCATCATTACGGTTTTAATTTCATCAAAAAATGTAGTCAACATTGCCACGCTGCCTGCATATGCATAGCCGAATGCCAGGCCCCAAGTTAGCGCGTTCTGTTCGGTTATTATTCGAAATTTACTTTTGTATCCCTTCGAAGTCATCGACCAAATGGCAATGAATACAGTGAATATCATCAGCGAAATTTCCTCTAAAAATACCTGAACACCAGATGGCATCAAGAAGCCTTGCCGCCAAATGGTAAGCAAGTGCCACGTCACAAATAAGTGACATATCAATGTCCATCTATTGCTAAATTTTTGGAGCCTAGGTTTCATGGCTGCTAATTGTTTTACTTTCCAAGAGTACGCTAAACTGATTGCAGTTAGACATAGTACTGCTAAGACAAACGGGAGTCCATGAATAATTGACTTAGCGTATCCGTTATCACCGCTATCAAAATAGAAGAATATTGTGCTTAACAATAGACTAGTAAATCCAATGATGATGAAGAGCATAATCAATGATGATTTACTATCGTTAAGTCTTGATACTTTTGCTGATTGTTTTGCACTGCTTGACGAAGCCCACATGGCAAAGGATGTTCCTTGTACTATTGACCATATAATGAACAGCATACCAAGTGCTACGGGAATTAATTTGTTGCCATCACTGACGATGCCATTTTCTCCTAATGTCAGCATGGTTAAACCAAAGACTAATGCAGCAATAATCAATGGAAATATGCAGACTTTGAATTTACCTAATTTATTTGTTATATATCCATGGTCTTGCTCGGCATCTTGCTCTGGAAGAGTAACCCAAGACCGTATTGTTGAGCTTTTACTTAGCATCGCAGTAATTGCGTAGGCAATTGACATGCTAGTGAATGCTACTGCTGCGAAAACTGTTAATGATTCAGACCGTGCAAGCAAATATAGAATTGCTGACAGAACTGTAATGAGTATTATGTGAGGCATAGTTGATTTTGATAACAAGGTTTTGATTAATCCATACATCGAGACATTTTGTTGCTCAAACTGGGATAACATATCCTGCTCGAGATTTACATTCTCCTGTACCTCTGTCCCCATGTTCCAACATTATGACCGAAAACCCATAATGATTTGATATTATCCAAAGAAATTAAGTCGAAATGAGATTAACCAGCATCATGGCCAAGCGTCTAAGTAAAGCATTGAGGGGTAAAAGGCGCTGGATAGGTGTGTTACTCTCATCCCAATTTAACAGCCGCAAGGATGTTGAAACAAAACTCAGTGCAATATTTTCTGACAGTGATTTGACTGGCTCTCCAAAATTGATGGATTTCTCACTTGGCATTATTTCCAACGGTTGCTCAACTGGAGTTTTGCAGGTAAAGTTAGAAGATTACTCTACGGTTAGAACTCGTTTAGAAAATAATGATTCACTCGAGAAATTAGGCATCTCAAGTGTAACCTCCAGTGGTAAAATTAGGTTGGTTAGGCAACGTCTCTCTGAAATTGAATAAGGAAGGTTTCATTTGTTAAGGCCGTTGTGTCTGTCACATGGGAGCAGGCGGCTCGGCCGAAGCGATGAAATTTAGCGATGTGCTAATCCTCGTTGGCATTGGTATGTTGTGCGCAGGCTTCATAATACATGGTTGGGTTGAAAAAACATCCATATACGAAGATGATCCTGAAGATTATCAAAAGTCAGTACATCTTATTAGTGGTGATAAGTTAATTATCAACATTAATGCTGTTGAAGATTCAGAGGGATTACTAATACTATCACAAGGCTCAACAGAACTTCTGCAAAGGCCCTTTACTTTGCAAGAAGGTGAAAGTTATGAAGAAAGATTCGATTCAGATGAGTATGATGAGTATACTCTTGAAATTATCATACAGACAGGCTCAGTCGAAGCAGATGTTGACATTAGTAGAGCCTTCATGTTGGACTTTATCATATACCCAATCAGTATCGGGATACTGTTGTTTGGTTTACAAAAACGGCGAAGCGAACTTGCAAATGTTGCAGTAGACGCAGAATTAGAACTACAGGAATAACCATTCCAAATGTTCACCTTCATCGCACATGACATGATCACCTGTGTGGGAAATTAACTCAATTGTACCGTCCGGATTTATTCGGTTTAATTTGGCTTCTTTATTTCTATAGAATAACTGATTTGGCTTTGAAAATCCCTCTGTAACCATATCAAAAGCAGTCTGCTGTATTTGTTTAAAATTCGTTGCCGGAATACCATCTTTCGATTCGAACAGGCCCGCTATTCTGCAATCTATCTGCTGGCGCAAGTCCACGCTAGTAATCGAACTGGAGTACCAATCAGCAAAAGCCATAGCAAACTCGTGAGGCGGATCTGTTCCCTCTGATGAGAGATTTATTCCTATGCCAACCACGGTTTGATTTTTGTTGCCTTTTGTAGTAGATTCGACCAATATGCCGCATACTTTGCCTGCTCGATTAGGGGTTTTAATCATTATATCATTCGGCCATTTAAGCACAATTTCCGAGTTGGTATTTGATTGGGAAAATGATTCCAACGATTGTTTGACGAGGCAGCCACAGATAATCTGCAAGGTTGCTGGCGTCATACTCTGCGGTTGTCCAATTTTCCATGAACAGGCAACTGATTGTGCTGAGTTAACCCAGGGTCGACTGTATCTGCCTCTACCTGCGGTTTGATAGTCCGCAGAGATTGAGGTTCCCGTCGGCCAATCATTAGACAGTAATTCCGAATTTGTCGACTCGGTAATTTTCTTGTGGATAGTAGGAGCACTGGCAAACGGGTGCCATACAGTCACCAACCTTAGACACTCTCCATCATCAAATTTCAGCTGTCCGGTCAGTCTACATGCAAAACCGTGGTCTGCAGCGATTTTTTCGAGTTGCAAAACGTCAAATTTGTCACCGATAGTAAACATTGCTAACCCTGTGCTACTCAGTATACTACCGGCTCTAATTTGAGCCAATGCGGCTGAAAAGAGTGTAGCATTAGATGTATCGATAAGTGCTGCATCTTCGAGGGGGCCAAGGTGTGAGCCATCATCGATATCTGGGATTATGTAAGGCATATTCCAAAATATCAATTCATAACTCTGTCCATCAGACCATTGCTGGAAATCGCCATCAGTTTTCGGACCAGGACCGCCTTCCTTGACAATTATTTCTAACGCAGAATTTTCGGAAAATAACCGTCTAGCACTCGCCACCGAATAGGGGTTTATGTCACACGCTGAAACTTTCCATCCTTGTCGATGACAGAAAAGCGCAAGAACTCCACTGCCGGTACCAATCTCAAGGCATTTTCTTCCTTTCCCTGGTCCCAACCTAAGTAGGTGTTCAGCCAAGAAAGTAGTGTCTTCCCTCGGGGGATAGACTGTGTGTGGTAACTCTATTGAGAACATTTCGCCCGTTGGCGAGATCCACTGACATTTTGCTGCCGCTCCATTTATCAATTCGAGTTCCCGTTGAACCGAGTCATCGCTAAAAACCGGTCCGCTCACATTTTTTTTACTTGGTGCGAAGCCTTTATTCATTACCGTGTCAACGCAGGAATATCCCTAAGATGGCAAGAATGGCCGATTTTGGAAGCGCTTCGCTAATGCGAGGCCGGGCTCTCCCTGCCGCAAATTATATGAACGCAGGGCAAGTCGGCTGAAAAGCCCAAGTTGCTATGTTGGGCCTGTAGCTCAGTCAGGTAGAGCATCCGGCTTTTAACCGGACGGTCGCGGGTTCGAACCCCGTCGGGCCCGCCTGATTCGCT
>DAHU01000066.1 GCA_002495945.1 Euryarchaeota archaeon UBA13 | reverse complement strand
AATTTACCGGACATTTTTTCTTGTACGGGCATCGTTTACAGTAACGCTTTGATGTTGCTAAAGGTAATGAATCATAATCGCCAGTGAGATTAAAATCACTAAGTAATAGATTCATATTATGTACATCTTTTTCCAATAATTGCTTGGTTTCTTGTAGCAATTGTTGAGTCGGTGATATGTGTTTTTGTTGCCACTTACCCATATGGTAGTAGATTCCAAAAACGTTGAATTTATTGTCTAAATTTGGCAGATATTGGTTGCCCCTTGACCATAGTAGCATTGTACATAGCTCGAGATCATGATATGGTTGATTTCTCTCAGATTGAAAATTCAATCGCACTAAATTCCACTTTTTACCTAATTTGAATACAATATCTGGGGAGCAGTAAACCTCTAAATGACCAAATTTTACCGGGTTTATTCGCTTGTGAAAACTCCATTCCTTGATTTTACCACCTATTAATCGTCGAATCAAATCCTGACGTAATAATTTCTTGAATCGCAAGTATCCTTGGTTAGTTAATTGGTTTCTAAGTCTTTCAAAATCCGCACCTTTAGTGGCATTAAATGTGTACAAGTTGGTGATTATCTTAAATCTAATATTGGAATAAATCGTCTTATTAGTCCAGATTGTATTCTTATGCAAATCAGACAACCATTGGAAAAATACTTCTCTGGTCGATTGAATCATTAAATCCCACGGAGAGCGCCATTTATTGCGCCTTTTGTGTGGGAATTGCGCTGAATTATTTTTTATGTAACTAATTGCAAAACGCCGTGCACAGTTTGCGAAAACCTTCCTTCGTGTAAGACTCCAGTGAGTCAAATAATTATTCATAGTTGGGCAATTTTACTTTTACGATTGTAAAAGTTATCACAATATTCCAACATTCATGCTCGTTAAGACTGAATTAATAGTCACCCAAATTGCAAGGGGCAAAATCAACCAGCCAACGAATTGAGTGAATGATTCAGCGCCAAACCTACCAAATAATCGGGAAATGGGCCCACCCATTGCAGCAATTAACCGCAAAGAAAGTACTGCTAATCCACCGAGTGCAAGAATTAGAATGAGCGAGATTACCGATCTCAATATTCCGATAAAACCACTCAAGACTGCAGCACCAATTGCTTGAGGGAATAATGCAGGGAAGGCGAGAATACCAAACCAGCCAAACCAAATTCCGATAAGCAAATCGCGTTCCATGTCCTCAAGTGGGCGCCAATCTTGGAAATATTTAGGATACAAGCCATGAATTAATTTTGCTAAAATAGCCGCCTCGAACGGTTTGCCATTCTTAGCAGTGAAAAATGCCATCTCTACGAACCATAACATCATCACAATATCGAGGTAGAATAACAAGCCCGAGCCAAGAGGTAATATCGTTGCGACCAAGGTTGGAATATTAACCAACAGTATTCCGGCTGCTCCTGCACCAATTATTGAGGCCCAAAGTGAGCCAGGTGGTAGTGGTTCATCAGGTGGTGTCCATCCTTCTCTTGGCAGGGCGATAAAGAATAGGAATAAGCCTGGGCCGATAAGTAATGCAAAATAAGCGGCTAAATTTTGTGAACCACCCGCAGGTATCTTATCGATAGCTTCGCTAATATCATCTGCATAAGCGACCGGTGTTTCAGAATATGTAACATGCATTGCTTTGTCAACAATCACTACTGAATCTGACACTCCGTCCGGTAATGTAGACGCAAATTGTTCGTTTTCATCGATTAGTATCGGCCATGTTACATTCAGTTGCTGCCGCATCTGAATGATATCAGAATCCATCGGTTCCAAGCCCGACAGTATGTGAATAATGGCTATATCATTGCCGTACCGATCTATTGTTTCATTAAATTGATTTGACTGCTCAATCAAATTTTCAGATGCTGGTAATCCGATGCCAATGAGTAATGCGTCTTTGCCATCAAATAGTTCTGAAATTGTATATGATTCCCCATTCTCGTCGTAGAGTTCAGCATTAGGAATTCTTGTGTTGTCGTAAATAGCCGCATCGGCACCAAGATTATTCTGACTAAATGCTGTTGGAACGAATAATAACATCATAACAGCTAATGCGCTTAGGATGGGCACGGGAATCAACAATCCTTGGTTAAATGCATTACCAATGAATGCCAATAAGGCGAATAAAGACGCTAGAGTGAGGAATAACTTAGCACTCAAGAAGCCACTATCATCTGCAGTCACTTCAAATCTCAAAATCCCAAAGGCGTGGCATTCACTGTTCAAGTCTCCATATACAGTTCTAACACACATTTCAAGATTCAATTCACCCTTGGTAAGTACTTTCTTACCAGACCAAGTCCATATCGATTTATTATCAGCCATTTCCCTTACAGTTAGTGTTTTTCCAACAGAATCTTCGAGTTTGTTGTCATTTGACAGCGAGATTTTCTCATAGTCTTTGAGAGGGCCCCAAATTTCCCACTTTATCTCTTTGATATCTGTTGGACCCCAAGGCATTAGTGGTTCAAATTCAATGTGGGCGATATTCGACTCATCAAGAATCATGCGTATTTCTGGTTCATACAATACTCCAACCATGATAATCCCGCCTGAGTTTTGGGGCTCTGGGCCACCTCCCCATTGCACCATCACGCTTGATCCAATACAATTGTGAACTGCACTAAGTGATAGAGTGAATACGTCGCCTGGATTTGCAGTGATGTTAATTTCGTTTTCTGCACCGGAAAAATTCATTGCTTGTCCTGAAGTAATTTCGTCCACAACATTAGTCACAGATTCTTGATAAATTTGTTCGCCACCAAGGCTGACTGTGTAGGTCAATGTCGTGCTTGCGTCAGATGTTCCAAGCGAGGTTGTCTGTTGCCTAAAGCAGGTTTCTGGTCCTACATTATCATCCAAGTAAACCGAGAAGAATACGCTCATGGTAACGGTTTGTGAGAATCCAGTTTGCACAGGTTCACTTGAGATTGTGAATATATCGCCATTGAAGAATGGGTCTAAACTTATCCCTCCCTCAGTTTGATCAGGCCTTTGCCGCTGTAATACGGCTGAGGATTCAGTCATGCCTTCAACAAATAACTGTTCTACCGGGTTGACCTCCCAGTCAATGTAACCTGGTTCGTAAGAGTCATCCTCAGCTCCAACAGTTGATGAGGCGATTACACCAGCCAGTAAAATTAGCAAAAAAATACTAATCCTGCGGTTGGCCATGATTGTTCGAATGAGTATTAGTTGAATAAGTATATGCTAATTGGTTAATCATGAAAGGCTAAGCCAAGCAAACATTATCAACATACCAGAGGTAATCGCCAAGGCATTCACCCCACCTTTCGTTAAGTACCCTCGATTTTCAAACCAAGCCCCGAGTAAACTGTCAATTTGACAACCAATCCATCCAATTACAATTACTGCACAGGTCAACAATAATCCATCGCTAACAGCATTATCCAAATTTGTGGCATACCATGCTCCAAACGTCATCAAACCGATTATCACAGCCCCTATCAATGCGGCAATTTGTCCAGTCTTTGAATAACCTCCATTGATTCCCGGTTCGCATTTCTTGAATGTTGTAATCATTCTTACATTGTCATCAAGGCAACCAAATTCACTAGCGAATGTATCAGCGGCTGCCACTGAAACAGCCGCTCCAAACATCCACAAACCGTATTCCCAGTTTTCAGT
>DAHU01000067.1:1402-17977 GCA_002495945.1 Euryarchaeota archaeon UBA13 | reverse complement strand
CAAATGAAAGAATACGAAATAATGAGAACAAAATGGCTTGAAATTGCTTCACAACAGTTAGAAATGGATGCAAAAATGAAAAATCAACCTGCTGAAAACATATCAACAGGATTCACAATCGTTGAAAAAGACTCTGAAGAGCCAATCATAGTTGAACAAACTAATTAGCAAAGTGGTCAGGGACTGGCCTTTCAGAAATATCTCAGAGGAGACGTTAGAATCTCCTTATTAGAGTATGAAGAACGAAAAGTTCCTTTAGTTTTGTTTTATTTGACTTGTATGCTAATGATAGGATTTACTGCAATATTTCCAATTTTAGCAATACTTACATTACCTATTGCTGCTTTTGTGATATTTTCGATATTTACAGGTGATATATCAATCGTGAATGAAGATGAAAACTCAGAATCAAATAATATTTCAGAAGAAGAGTAGATGTCACTTTTACTCTAAAACAGCGTTAATTTCGCTTAGAGTAAATACTAATTTTTTGAAACATCAACCCAAAACCGTTTAACCGTCCTATTACCAGCGCCGTCTGTGAACAGCATGAGACGCAAGGATGACGACGCTGGCGGCCGCCTAATTTCATCTGCTATTGTATTACTTATTCTCGCATCCATGGTTCCACTTATTGGTTCAAATGCACCCAATAATGTGATTGCATTAAGCGATTCGCAGGTATTCTCTTCTGGTTCATCCAACGAATCTTATGATTTGTTTATTGATTCTTCAACCTCGGAATCAGGCGGTGACGGCTCAATTTCAACCGCTGAACCAGACGGCTCTTCAGAAGAATTGAGCGTTTTATCGACAGTTGAATTTTTTACTAATGAAATGATAAGTGATATCCGTTTTTACGGTGAAGGTGCTAGCAATTACATCGAGTTGAGCATTTATCTAAAATTCACTGGTAATGATGGGGCAACAACTGATGTAACCTTTAGGTTGCTATCAGGTAGTACAACAGTGGAGCAAGTAGTTCTTGAATTGGACGATCCGTGTACCGAAGGCGGAGGCTTTGGTGGCATAGGAGGCGGTTCTTGCACCTATGCCGTGAATGTAATCAACTTTGAAATTCCAGAAGCTGGATTTTTGGTCGAAAATGGCAAAAAACTTGGTCTTGAAATCGATGCAACCATCGACGGCTGCCAAGGCGGTGGCGGCATAACTGGCGGAGGAGAGAATTGTGATGTAGAAGTTCAATTTGGAGACATTGATTCCACTAACAGTTTTTCAAAACTTGAAGTTAAAGCCAATGCATTGGCCAATTCTGCGGTCAAAGTTCACATGCCTGGATCGGGTTGGACTGATAATGAAGTCTTAGAGTGGTATCCTAACCATCGCCAAGAGTTTAGGGAAATGCAATTTACCCTTCAAGTCAAAGATGCATTTGGAAGAGATGATATCGAGAGCGTCAATCTAATCATGAGTTCAAACGAAGGTGCGACAACAATTTTCAATGAGGAATTTGAAGATGATGATTTAATCTTGGATAACAATGGTTTAGTTGGTAACTTCACCTATGTATTCGACCAAGGAATTGAGCCGGGAGAATACGATGTAACTCTTGAGATTAAGGATATTCAGGGTCACACAGTTTTGTTCGAGCACCAAGGCTTGGAATTCTTAGAGCACGGTATTTTCCTAACTTTGCCTTCGAATCAACCTGATACTGTACTTATCGCTCCGGGCCAAACATCAAGCGTAGAATTCCTTGTTGAACATACAGGCTCAACGTCCTCTGACTTGGAAGTAGTGTTTGACTTAGCGAGGTCACTCCCCTCCTCATGGTCTGACCCAATTTGGGACAAACCACAAGGCTACTCTTTACAGGGCGGCGGTGCATCGGCAAGACCAATACTTCAAATCGATGTCCCAGAAGGAGATCTTTCCAACACCCCCGAGAAGTTAGAAGTTGAGGCAAGAGCATTCGCCGATATAGATGGGACAACGACAGAAGTTGCGGTAGTCGAAATAATTCTCAATATCGAGGAAGTAGGTGTATATGCGCCGCCACGAGTCTCGATTTACGAAGACGAAGAACATCAAATACAGATCTCAGATTCAACACGTCCGGAGTTTTACGACGAGAGTTTGTCACATTACGTCGATTCGGATGAAATCGGAGACTTTTATGTAGATATTTTCAATTCTGGTTTTGACACAGATTCATTCTTTATTAGAGTCAATGAAATGCCAACATCTTGGCAATACAAATTCTTTGATAATGACACTGGGATGGAACTCACTGAGGAAGGCATAAATTCTGTAACTCCAGATATCGGTTCACATGACATATTGACCGTACGAATGGAAATTTATCCACCGACAGACAGAGAAGCGCAAGACATAGGTTTGGTCTCGCTTGAAATTACCAGCTCAGGTGATTCTGAATTACAAACAGATAGTAGTTTCACAGTACACCGAACTTTCGGGATACTGGCTGAAGTGATTTCCGACAGTGATGGCGGGGATTTGGGAACGGTTGGGCCGGTGGATCCTGGCGAATCGGTTTCCTACACAGTAAGAGTATCGGACACAAGCGACATCGCTGGTCAAACAACTTGGCGAATAGTTAATCCTAAAGATTTGAGTAGAAATATCGATGCTGAAATGGGTTACAGTTCTTGGGATTATTCGATAACTGACAACCAAGGTAACGATATAATTGTGATTAGCCTTGCATCAGAGACCTATGAGGACATTAACCTCGGGATTACCCTACCAGAAAACGTTGAAGCGGGTAATCAAACCATCTATCTAAGAGTCTCAGAGGAAGGGGTAGATTCGAATGAAGCGAGGTATTTCGACTTGCCTATAATCGTCAAGGTTGAAGAAGATGTACAACCAGGAAGACTGCCAATTACTCAAAAAAGCGAGTACACTAGATTCTCTTCCCAAGAAACAAAAAGCATCGAATTCAGAATTGCTAACGATAATAATATCCCGTTAGATGTAGTAATTGAGTTGGAAGAGCCAACAGGTTGGGATGGTGAAATTGCTGCATCATCCTCGCAAGTGGGTGGCGGTTTCCTATTGGTGACTTTGCCAGCATATGCAAGTAAGGATTTCTTTGTCGAACTAACCGCTCCAAGTAACTTGAAAGATGGGACCGATGTTGAATTTGTTCTTCGGGTTACTCCAATGGATGATGAAGTACCATACAATTCAACATATACTCAACTGTCTAAGTTCAACTTCAAGACCGAATGTACCGGATTAGCATGCTTCATGAACGAGATATATGACCCAGAACCTCAAACCCTCGCACTTGGAGCAGGCCTGGTGGTGCTCTTCGTGCTTGCAGTATATCGCAGGGGACGCTATGATTCTGCCAATGTCAATTTCGAAGAAGTCCCAGTTGAGGATCAAACTAAATTAGAGGATTCAGAAATGCCTGAGTTAGTCATACCAGCACCTGTAACTGATGATGACGATGACATAGAATTGCTTGATGAATTAGATTCAATTTGAAGATATTTTCAGTATGGGTTCGACATATTGTATGAACATCGTACCATTTGCCTTATGAAGCATAAAAACAGGCGGAACATGTTGGTAGCATGCGTAAGCGTTCATTAGTTCATAGGCCGGCTGCAAATTTGCAGATTGTCAAACACAAAAATGCTGTCAAATCATTGTCGCTTATCGCACTGATGCTATTATCTTCAATAGCCTCAATTAATTTCTTTGCAATCGAGGCCAGTGCTTCGAACACTGACCAAGATGGCGACGGTCTTACCTATGGATTGGAGTATTTGATTAATTCATTTCCTAACGACCCTGACACCGATAACGATGGTTTGCCTGATGGTTGGGAGTGGAAGTACGGTCTAGACCCTCTATCAAGTGCCAATGATGACGGGGCAGTTGGTGATCCTGATGGCGACGGAATGTCAAATCTTCAAGAATATACATACTTAATGCCTGCAGGTTGGGATAACCCGGCAACACCAAATCTGCTAGACAATGGTATCTGGTGGAATGGCACAGTACCGGTGAGCAACTGGAACGAAGAGGGTTCGCTACAATACATCAGACCCGGTTGCGGTGATGCAGGCTCGGATGGAAACGGAGGTACCATTCTCTGTGACGAGGATCCAGTAGGAAATATATGCGCCAATGGATTCGACGACGATCAAGATGGTTTAGTTGACTCTGCAGACCCAGATGGTGATGGTGACGCAGATTGCTCGTCAAACGATGATGATGGTGATGGATTAATCGACGAAGACGTCAATGGCTACGATACCGATGGTGACGGTATGCCGGATGGTTGGGAAGCCGCAAATGGTTTGAATGCCACTTCTGCATCTAATTTTGATGGGCCCAACGGTGACCCAGATGGTGATGGCTTAAACAACCTATTCGAGTACATCAATCCCACATGGAATACCATGTGTGGTTCTATCCCATGTTTCAGGCCGGGCCCAGACGGCAACCCAACTGAGACCACATCGCCGTGTGACCCAGTAACAGGCGTTGGACCGGGTGGTTGTGCAACCTACACAGCTGAAGTTGATGGCATAACATCAACCAATCCTCAACGTGCAGATAGCGACAACGACGGTCTCAATGATTCCTACGAAGCGCTCGTCCTGCTAACTGACCCCACTTCTTCAGACACGGATAATGATGGTATTCCTGACGGTGTAGAAGTGAACGGACTTTATGGAAACCCACCACAAGCAACAGATCCTCGAGACAACAATACTGATGGTGACGCACTGGATGATGGAGAAGAGGATAACAACAGCAATGGCGTAATTGACCCGGGTGAAACCGACCCAACGAGGAAAGAGGATTCAGGTGACCAAGACCAAGATGGGATTCAAAACTGGGAAGAAAATCTGTCATGTACACTGTGGGATGTGGCAGACTCAGATTATGGCGGTGTCAATGACGGAGATGAGTTGAATGTCACTCATGGAACCGACCCGTGTGATTCGTTCATTAATTTTGCAACGACGATAACTAATTGGGATTCCGGTAATTCTTTGCTTACACTTACTGATGTCTCTGGCTTCAATCCGGATGGTGGTGAGGGTTGGTACAACTTATCTGGAACATTAACTCCATTTACTTACTTTAGAATCTCGGGCCAAGTATTGGTTGACGTTTCAGTCGGACCTGCGGCAGGGGTTACTGAGGTAGTGAACCGAAATGGTTCATTCTGTCACACTGACGCTACTGCTGCAGGTACACTTGCGACTACTCAACAGTATTGTGATGATGACTACGAAGATAGCGACGGGGATGGGTTGGCTGACTGGGAAGAAATTCTCGGTGTCTTTGGCTGGTTTTCTAATCCAAGTTTAGTAGATACTGACGGAGATGGAGTTAGTGATTTTGATGAAGTATTCGATTTCACAGACCCGAATGAACCGTGTAATAATTTGTTAGATGATGATGGTGACACGCTGAACAATTACTTTGAAGACACAACTGGTTGTGATTTGATATGGATTGGCATCGGAAACGGTAGCGTTGATGCATGGGTCACAAATCCAACTGTATTTGACACAGACAGTGGTGGAGTCGACGATAGAACGGAGTACACTGATGGTACCAATCCCGAATCCAATCCTTTGGATGACGTCTTACCAGAAGATTTTGACGGTGATGGAATTCCCGATGCGATTGAAAATTTGACTGGGACTGACTGGACAAATCCAGATACAGACGGAGGTGGCATGTCAGATGGTGACGAATGTCCGATAGCATTCTGGGGTACACTGTGTGCAAATTCTCCATTTGACCCGTTTGACCCCACCGATGATATCGTAGAAGATGGCGTTGTATTTTGGGCAAACAATTCATCAGGTGAGGTAGATACAAGCCAAATACATCGATGGCGATTGAATACTAATGACTTCTATACTGGAACAACCTATGCAAACCTGCAAGATGTGCATCCATTCTCGCCACTGGTGCCAAATGTGGATAACCTAAGTCAACTGCCTGACGCAAGTCTGTCAAATGGCACCATTGACTGGGAAATCAATTATCGCCAGCCCATCGGCGTGGGTAACCTTCCAGTCTCGTCATATTATCGAAATATCACATTTTGGTCAGATCCCGCTGCGACATTGCAACGCTCCAACGATACTCACAATATCAACGTTGAATTTGGTGAAATTGATCGATTGAATCTAAGACAAGAGGAGTATTTCTTAGACTGGGATGTATTATCGGCTAACTCCATTGTAACTTCTGGTTTTGATTACCAACTAATTGTTCCTTCCGATTTCTCTAATCAGCAGTCATCCGAATTTATCGTAACTCAAACTGTTGACGCAGTAACACAAAATGCATCGTCACAAGATGCCTACACATTAGCTAAATCGTTAAGTGATTTCCTAAGATTAGGTAACGAAACATTCGAATTTAGTTTGTACCATACTCCCGTGAACAATCCCTCGGGACAAGATATAACCTCATTTGTTGTCAACAACGGAATTGGCCAATGTAAAGACTACAACACAGCCTTCGTTACTATGGCAAGAATCGCTGGACTGCCAGCGAGATTTGTTACTGGATATGTCGGAGGCCAGTGGAACGGGGCAGGATATACTGTTTCAACACAAGATTACTCCTCATGGGGTGAAGTAAAGATGTCCTTTGACACCGGTTCTGGAGAAGTAGATTTGGGATGGGTGCCTTTCGATTCATGCCCGAATTCTGAAAATCTAACAATTCTGAACCAATCTGTATCCCCGCTGACAATCGACCGTGATTTGTCTAATACCTTCGATATGTCTGGCCAGTTTGTCTTTGCAGACAACTCTACACCTATCGAAAATTATGACTTATCCGCTTACTTAGTGCCAATTTCCAACCCACAAGCCGAATTAATCGAGGATAGGTTCGTCGCCGATGTACAAACGGATGAAGATGGTAATTTCTCGTTTAGCGGAAATTTGGCAGTCTCACTCAATCCCGGAATTTATTCGCTTTTAATCAAACATGGTGCATTTGAGTTGATACCTAACAGTGTAATATTATTTGACAGTTGGATTAACATCACTGATGATTCAGTAATCAATCATGAATTCCCGTTGTCTATTGGTGCACCAGTTGTCGGTGCAGGCTCTACAACCACAATTCAAGGACAGATAGAATATGAGAATTCCCCGGAGGATTATTCATTCGAAGGGGATAATCCCAATATCTATCTAACATTTACATCCAGTGTTAACGGAAGTAACAACCTGTCTGGAGTAGTTACGCCTACAGGTTTGTGGTCGATTAGTGTCGAACTGCAAGAAACAGAAACCCTTGGAATTATCAATGCCGAGTTGTGGTTCGAGGGTTGGGTTGAGCAACTAGACCCGGCTATAGCAGTGCCGGAACACCATTTGAGACCATCAAATCTGTCAATTAGTTTAGACATTCGTGAAGCACCAAACCTAACAGCAACAATAGAAGGACCTCTAGCAGATAAGAGTGTATTCGTTGTAGACCAAGATTTGTGGGTAAACGGTACTGCAAGATCTCTCGGACCATCACCGACGGACATGGAAGGTCAATTGCTGCTCTCCATGCGCGAGAATGGAACTTTTGATTCTTGGAGTGATATCTTCAATATTACAGTTAACGGAACTTTTGCCATACAAACACAGTTGACTGCACAATTAGCAACATTTGGTGCAGGAGAAGTTGAGGTCAGGCTTCGATTCATTCCAGACTCAATCCAGGCTACAGATGATGCAAATCTGTCGATAGGTGTGCCGTACAGGTTACAGAGTTTCCTTCAGTTTGAATTTGATTCCATACCCCAACTGAGAGGTTATGATGGGGTGTTTGAAGTATCGATTACTGACCACAGAGGTGCAATAGTTTCATCCACAATAGGTGATTATGACTTCTTATTCAACAATTCTTGGTTTAACACTTCGTCCAATCTATCAGGGCCACATCAACAAATTATCAACTTAGATGCGAATCTACCCGCTAATGACTACGTGGTGGGAATTAACTACAACGGGAGTGAAGATTACTCGCCATCATCAGGTAACGGCACCATCAGGGTCAAAGCAGAAATCGGCTGGAACATCACCATAAGTCAAGAATGGACTCATCTCGGAGATAATTTGACTATCAACGGGTCAATCTTCGATGGAGTTTACCAAACGCCGATACTTGGTGATAATATTTCTCAGTATTCTATAGTACTAGTAACCGAGGATGGAAGAAATCTTGATTTGGCGCAGGGTTTGCTAGATAACCAAACCTCTACGTTTAGCGAAAATGTAACGATTCCAACAAACCTACCATCCGACGCATATGATGTTGAAATTCGATTTGATTTCTACAGTCAACAACCTGAGGGCGGGCCATATTATGCTTCGGAAGACCCAATTCCCGATGAGTTGACAGGCTCAATTTCATTCCTCCCAACTCCAACAGTTCTTGTCGGTATCGAGTCGGAATTTGTTGTTACGCTAATTGAAGAGCGTGAAATTACAACTTTGACTAACAATGATGTTGAGTTGTCTGTAACAGTTGCAGACCTTGCAGACTTGAGTTTCTTAGAGGGTGTAACTGCCGAATTTTACTTTGATTTTAATGGCTCAAATGTATCAATGGGTAATTCATTGAGTGACGAGAATGGTACTGCTAACCTAACTTGGCCTGCTACAGGAATTGCGCCCGGTGCTTACGAAATATTGGTAATGGTCGCTGACGACCTCACAGATCCGCTAGCAAAGGGTAATTCTCGTCACACTGGCAACAGTACCAAGCTCAATATCACAATTCAGGGTAATACCGATATCAGAATTGATTCCATTCCAAACAGTGCAATAGCAGGCGTCGATTTCAATGTTGTAGGTCAAGTTATTGATGATGATGACAATACTCGACAATTGGTAGATTCGGTCAAATTAAAGGCGAACTGGCTTAACAATGCAAATGAAACACTAGTAAGTTCATTCACTACTACATCTAACGGTTCATTCAATATGTCTGTGCCTACTGATACCCTAAACAACGGAACCTTGCGTGGCGCAAAAACATTGGTCATCTCAGTGATTGAAGGGTCATCTAAGTTCTATCTTGAATCATCGGTAGAGACACCCATATTTGTCTTTGGAGTGACTCAGTTTGAGTCTATACAACCGCTCAATGCTGTTGTAATAAACCGTGGTGATAGTGTCAACATTACCTCTAAACTTGTCGAGTCATCCAACCTATTCCAGCCGCTAAGTGGCTATGATGTCACATACAAGTTTAGAGATGCACCAATTGGCACTGTGCAAACAGATGGCGAGGGCTTCGCTAATATCACACATCAAATACCATTCTCACAACCACTCGGTTTAACCAATGTAGAGATAAGCTTCATCGGTAGTTCAGACTTATTGGGAGTTGGTGCCAATTTCTCTACCATCAACGTTCGCTCAGTAACTTTCCTAGTCATCGATGATATTGCATCCAATCCTGTTGCGGGAGAGAGTTTCAATATTTCAGGACAAATAATTTCAGATAATGGTAGTGGGCTTGAGCAGGTTGACGGAACCATACTTCCGGCAAATATCTTGTTCGAGATTAATGATGAATCTCTTGGTTTCACAGTAACAGGCGGAACGGTAGGAATTGATGGTTTTTGGAATGCCTCAATTCTGCTCTCACCGAACTTTGCCGCTGGAAATAACACCCTAAGTGCGACCTATATCCCTGCGGTCAATTTCTACCTTGGTTCAAATACGACAAGCCTGTTTGATAGTCGAGGGTTTACTGAAATTATCTTTACAGACCCAGTGCTAGATATTCAAGGTCAGCCGAGCTTGAATGACAGGGTCGAGAGAGGCAATGATGTTGAGATTGAGGTTCTATTGCTGGATAACACCGGCCAGCCAGTATCGGGCCAGTTAGTAACTATCACGCTGAACGGAACGGACATTACAACTGTCATTACCACTGCCCAAAACGGCTCCGCATACGGTACTTTAACAACTCCCGCCAACATGTCGGTGGGGGTCAAAGATGTCAATGCAATTTTCACTGGGACTCCTGGGACAACTGGACTACTCGGCTCAGAATCAAATTCATCATTTGTAGTGCTTGCTGAAACAAACATAAGCATCACTCAGTATCCAAGCAGTTTGGTTGCCGGTGATTACATGACTGTTAACGGAACACTACTGGACGATCTCGGGCTTGCCCTCGCCGTTCAAGGAATCCCCTCTCCAGCCGTGGTCCACTTGATGATTGACGGCGATTCGGTTGCAAGTATCGAGACTGATGCCTTAACTGGACAATTTAGTCTAGGTTATCCACTGCCTGAGGAAATTACGGCTGGACCTCATATCATTACCGTTGAGTTCTTCGGAGGTAGGGACTGGGTTGACCCAATCGGTGTTGGTGAACCATCCAATCCAGAATATTACATGCCTTCAGCCTCAACTGTTCCTTTCAACATTAGCGTTCCAACCAAGATTAACTTGATTACCACAGGTGGCGATGTAAATAGAGAAGAAGTTATGACAATAGAGGGTCTGTTACTTGATTTGGTTGATAATCCGCTTGCTGAATTAACCATAGAGGTGTGGTTGGATGGTGAATTTATGACCAACGTTGATACTGATGAAAACGGTTTGTTTACCGCAATATATCCAGTACCTGCAGATGCGGCTTTAGGGCCAGTCACTTTGGAAGTGAGATTTAACGGTACGACTTTCTATCTGCCAAGTGATGCTAACGGGACATGGAATATTTTCAGTCATATTGTACTCAGTGTTGGTGTACCTGAGACTACTGCTGTTGGAGAGAATATTTCCATCACCGGCAGTGTTGCTGATAATCAGTTAATCCCAATTTCAGGTCACCAAGTTGAATTGATTATTGAAGGCATTACAATTGCCTCTGTGGTTACTGACAGTAACGGACAATTTAGTTACGATTGGACAGTATCAGACTTATTCGAATTTGGCAACCGAACACTTACTGCTTACTCTGGTAGCCAAGGCTACTACCGTTCTAATAGTACCAATACCACATTCTTCTTGGCTCACCGAGCAGATATAACGGTCTCTTTTGACAGTGAAGCTCAGGTGACAAGAGGGGAATTGTGGGAATTATCAGGTCGGTTGTTTGATATTGACTCCTTAACCAACGAAGGTCTAGAAGGAGAATTGCTTGAGATATACCTAGACGGAAACCTCGTTGCTACAACACAAACTGCAGATAATGGTGAATGGGATGTTATCGTTTTCGCAACTCAAGATTTGACAAGAGGACTACATGACATCGAGATAGTATTCCCCGGAACTTATTCTCACATTGGCACAGAAGAGCAACTCGTTGGTTATGTATGGGCGGATTTGGCGGTTTCAATAGACTCAGATTCAACCACTGTAGCAATTAGATCTGACGGTACCTTTGGTCCAATTTCGATAACAGGATCGATTTCTGAAGTAGGTGGAACTGGAGAGATTTTCGAAAATCTTGCAATCAATGTCGGCAACGGTTCAGACTGTGCGTCGCAAAGAGAAGGGGCTCGCTGCATACCGTCGAGTTTGGTAGGTATTGACTGGTCTAATGGCAATTTCACTATCGATACAGTAGCACCATCGTGGTTTGCTGCCGGCACACAATACATACACTTAGATGTCTTAGAGAACACTACATATTACCTAAACAGCAAATCTGTGAACAGACAAATATTCATCAAACTCAATGTAGATTTTGAATGGGATATTGCCGAAATAGATGAGAGTGGCAACAAAGAGGTATTTGGTGGTATAACAATAACAGCTAATGACACTGGTTTAGGAGTTCCGCTTATTTCAGTTACTTACACTTTGAAGAATGAATCGAATGCTCAACTTACCAACCCACTTACTGTAGTGACTGATCCAAATGGTCTTGCTGAGTTTGAATTCAATTCGGATCCTCCATATGGTGATTACGACAGGTGGGGCTATGTTTACGTGGATGCAATAATCAATGACCCGATTTTATCTGAAGCGAGCAAGGATGACTTTGAATCATTACGCGACTCTGATGAATTCAATCCTAAGTATAAGTTCGATGAAGAACAGGTTGATGTACCTACATGGGCTTATGTACTGTTAATTTTGACTGTGGTAATCATAACGGCAGGAGTAATAATTTATCGTCGAAGATTAAACAATGAATTGCTACAAGAAGCCGCAGAGGTCTTTGCATATACAGCAGAATTATTGGCAGCAGGGGATTCTATCAGGGAAGCGATTTTCAATTGTTATCAGAATCTATGTACGGTATTGCAACAGAATGGATTCTTGAGGCGCGACTTCGAGACTGTAAGGGAATTTGAAGTTGCGATTAGGCAGGCAATGCCTCAAATTTCTGATGATGCGCTCCTAGCTATTGACAACATGTTTGAGATGGCGAGGTATAGTCGTGATGAAATGGGTGCGCAACACCAACAGGCTGCTCAAATGGCACTTGACAAGATGATTCAAGAAATCGCAAACTTAGCAAGTATACCAAACAGGTGATTTCACCATCTTAGGTATAATCGGTCATTGAAGAAATTGGCCTTGACTTCGGTATTGGATATCTCATTAGGGATGTTTACTATGCGCTCTAATTCCTGTCCATCTTTTTCCGTAAAATTGAATTTGATAATTGTTTCATTATCTGAAGACATTTGATGGATTGCGATGTCGTTTATTTCCAATCCTTTGACAGGTATAGATAGACCGTCCGGATTCATTCGGCCGTTTAGTTCAGTGACGAACCAATCCAATTTACGACTTGGTTCAACGCTTGCTATGTGGCTCTCGGGAATCATTCCGGAACTAATCAAAACCTGCTTATGTCTATCCTCGACTTCACTTAGATGGCCAGCATCCCTCCAGAAATGACTGTGTAAATCACTCACTTCGGTTTCCAATCCATCTGTGTTGTAAGATTGATGTTCATCGATAAGTTCGTCCGGCTCGGCGCTCGAAATTTCAACTAACTCCCACTCAGACATATCTCACTCTCAGCGGCAAACATCAATGAACCTTTTTGTTTGATTATCAAAGTCTTTTTACTCTTCTAAAGAATCTTGAGGCAAAGGATTTGGTTGAATTTGGTTCGTTAGAAGTGTTCATTTTCATCGCTATTGGATAACATTCTCGATATGTACGATTGTCGTTACGATTGTCTAATAGTAATATTAAGGCACGGTCATCAACAGATCTTATTGGCCGGCCCATTGCTTGTAAGATTGCATTTATTGCAGGCTGGGTGACTGTGTAACGCCAAGCATTTTGGCGACCAAATTTATCGGCGATATATTCCTTCAGTGAGTCTGAAAGCACGGATGGCGGTGGGTTCGGTATGCCAATGCAAACCACGGAACCAAGTACTCCATCATCGTAATCTATTCCTTCAGATAATCTTGCGCCGAATACGCCACAGAGTAGAACGCGGTTGCCAATTCGACGCTCATTCTTTAATTTAGCAACGACCCTGTCGATATCATCTTTTGACCAATCTCTCGATTCGGTGATTTTGGTCACGCCCCTAAAGAATGCGTCACCCATTATTTCATCCATCAATTTGTATGAGGGGCAGAATACTGCAATATGGTCTTCACTACCGTCGATTAGGGCTTGAATATGTGCTCTAATTTTTGCCCACATATCGGGACTTCTTTGGTTATATTTTGTTGTGACATCACGGGCGATTAACACCGGTCTCCTCTCACCAGCAAATGGCGAAACATAGGATGTCTTACTCGTTAGATTCTTGGGTAGTGCAAGTATATCCGCATACATTGATGGCGGATAAAGAGTGCCAGACATTAGAATTGAACCTGCAGTTCTGGAAAATAACGGGCCAGACAATACTCCAGGGTCAAGTAAATGAGTGGTTATTTTACCTTCCTTACCTTTGGGTGAAAAGACCATACAAAGGGCTGAAGTGTGTCCAAAATTTACTACAGTGTCGATTATGTAAGCTATCCGATGGGCATCCGGTTCGTTTGAATCTTCATCATCTTCCGCTTCTACAGTTACCTGACTAAGGGTCTGTGATAGACGTTCTAACCTGTTTTGGATTGGGGTTTGCCGAGTTGAATCGACTTTCTGCTGTAATGTCAACTGGCCAGAAACACCTTCATACTCATCACAGGCTGAGTGGATTAAATCAGTAAAGTCGTCAATTTTTATCAACAATTCCTCGTCATCGCTAATTTTGTCGTGGAGTGTCTTGAAATAATTTACCATGTTGATCCTCAGTAATTTTATTATCTCAAAACACCAACTAACATCCTCAAGTAATTTTGTTGGAGAATTCGTAGTGTTTCTCATTGCTATGTTTTCTAGACTACCCATAAACTCTTCAAGTTCCATGGCGGCATTTCTAACAATAATTGGAGTCACTACTCGCTCCATACTCATTCTTATTCTGTCAGGTAGGTTATGTGCTTCATCTACTATAATGATGCTATTCTGTAGTGATATCCCCATTGCAGGTAAAGAATTCTCTCTAACTTGTTCAGCAAAGACATGGTTATAATCGCAAACTAATATGTCACTATCCTTGACTGCACTACGGCATGTTTGCCATGCACATACTCCGAAGGTTTTCGCCTTCTCAACTATTTCAAAAACATGTCTTGGCGCCTGGAGGATGAAATTTCTTACATCTTCCTTTAACCGAGGTCGGGCGGATTCACTGGAACCCGATTCGCAAAGACAGCGCCCGGTCTGCAAATCGACAACTTCACACATTGACTCACGGCCAATTATGTCAACGACTTTGATGTCGCGATGGTTACTGCCGAGCCTTGAATTTATTTTTCTAACTGTATCAATGACAATTTTGTGTTGTGATTGTCTTCCGGTGAGAAATAAAATGTGAGGTTTTGTTGATGATTCCATGGCTATCTCTAACGCGGCAGCAATTGAAGCGGCAGTTTTTCCAATTCCAGTGGGGGCTGCAGCTAAGTGATGACCATTTTTGCGCAGTGAGTCACGACATTCCCTTATCATGTCAATTTGACCGGGTCGTGGTGTATCATGGGCTAGGAATGGGAAGTTATTGACTCCGGCATCAATATTTCCCGCCATAACTTACAGCCAATGTCGGCGACTCTAAAGGATTCGCCCCGCGGCCGCACTACATCGGATTAATTGTGCCCAGTAAAGTGGGGGTCTGGACACGTGGGAACCACCAATCAGCTTGCTGGGGTGGAATTTGAATCCCCCCAACCGCCTTCATGGGGGGAAAAAGGAGATTTGCCACTAGGTGCTCCATCTCCGTTTGATCCATCACGTGCAAGGCGGGCACGTATCCGCAAATTATTGATGGTGATGAAGTTGGATCTATCTACATCGCCACCGAGGGTAGCATCACGATTGTTATTGTCGTTCTGCTTCATTTTCCCATCCCCTCTGCACTCTCACCTTATTGTTGGTATTCTTTGCTTTTTATCGTCAATGCTCTTGATTCTTCTAGAGCTTTTTCGAGTTGTATTGTTTCCTCAGCCCTTGTGGCTGATTGTTTGATGTATAATTTCAAACCCTCAAGCGCTGCTTGTTCTCTGCTGGTTCCTTCAAGTTCGTATAGCATTTCGAGATTTACCTTATCTCTTCTACCAAGTGGAATCTTGATTGTATCCATGTCTGGAAGCCGAGGTTGCCCTCTCAAGTATTCCTGAATAGCGAGTCTGACAACATCGGATCTATTTCTAGCACCTAATTGACCTATCTTAGCATCGAGCAACATCAAATCCTCTTCGTTGATTCGAAGAGATATGTGTGTACTTGGTGCTCCCATGTGTCTTCCTCAACCTACGGTACCTTATACAGCATATAAATGTATTGCAAATGGTGACATATTGTCACACACTGGTATTACGTGCTAAGTTATTCTGCCATATCAAATTTATGTCACGCAGTGCCTTGAATCATCGATACAAATTCGTCATTGATGTGATAGAATGATATACTTTCATCACTTACAATGTAACATGAGCGTAACACCAAGTCGCGGACTGTATCTTTATCTAAAAACGCTTGAAATAGCGATGGAAGATGAAATTGTGACAGATGATGAAGCAACTATCCTCTACGTTTTAGCAAATGCATTAGGTGTTTCTCCAGGAGCTACAGCAGAATGTTTGTCGATTGTTCGAGGGGATTCGAAAAATCCGTTTGATAGTACTGAAGAGGATTATTCAGGCCATCACCTTGGAGATGTCACTACTTATCAGAGTGCATTGATTGCTGCCCTTGATGACGAGGTTATCTCCGAAGATGAGTGGTCGATGCTCGAAGTCCTTAGGCGAATTATTGCCTTGCAACCGGACCAACATGGCATGATCGAAGAATCAATACGAGCAATGTCTGATGTCGATGAAAACGGCGAAAGAAGAATAGAGAGATTAAATCGTTTCAATACGGTATGTCCTTTCAACTAAAACCGCTGTTTGCCGCTTCCATAACGGGGCAAGCATTAGAAAGGGGTAAAATTTGGCACGGATAACACAAAGTGTCTAGGTGTCGTAATGAGCGTTATCAAGAATATATATGAAAAAGTAAAGTCAAGAGATCCAAATCAACCTGAATTCCATCAAGCTGTGCTTGA
>DAHU01000067.1:0-973 GCA_002495945.1 Euryarchaeota archaeon UBA13 | reverse complement strand
CAGGCAATGTCCAAGTAAATCGTGGCTTCAGAATTCAATTTAATGGTGCAATAGGTCCTTACAAAGGTGGACTAAGATTCCATCCTAGTGTCAATGCTTCAATTCTGAAGTTCTTGGCATTCGAGCAAATTTTCAAGAATTCCCTAACTGGTCTGCCAATGGGTGGTGGAAAAGGTGGTTCAGATTTCAATCCTAAAGGTAAATCAGATGACGAAGTTATGAGATTTTGTCAATCATTCATGATGGAATTGTGGCGTCATATTGGCCAGGATTGTGACGTGCCAGCCGGAGATATCGGTGTTGGTGGCAGAGAGATTGGTTACATGTTTGGTATGTACAAGAAACTTCGAAACGATTTCCAAGCTGGTGTACTGACTGGCAAGGGATTGTCATATGGTGGTTCCTTAATCCGCCCAGAAGCAACAGGATATGGTTTAGTTTACTTTGCTAGAGAAATGCTAGCAACCAAGGGTAAGTCATTCGAAGGAGCCAAAGTATCAATCAGCGGTTCAGGAAATGTTGCACAGTTCGCTTGTGAGAAGGTTTTGGACCTTGGCGGAGTGCCAGTTACAATGTCTGATTCCAGTGGCTGGATTCATGACCCAGCCGGAATTGACCGAGAAAAGCTTGCTTGGATTATGGATTTGAAAAATAACCGCAGAGGCAGAATCTCCGAATATGCAGACGCTCATGAAGGCGTTACTTTCACCGCATCGGCACCAGAACCAACACCAAACGGACTTTGGGGAGTTAATGTCGATGTAGCCCTACCTTGCGCTACACAAAATGAATTGAATGGTGCAGAGGCCCAAATGTTGGTTGACAACAACGTCATTGCTGTTGGAGAAGGTGCAAATATGCCTTGCACTCCTGAAGCAGTAGAAGTCTTCCACAAGAATGGAGTACTGTTTGCTCCTGGTAAGGCAAGCAATGCTGGTGGCGTAGCTACTTCAGGTCTTGAAATGTCACAGAA
>DAHU01000024.1:21311-28922 GCA_002495945.1 Euryarchaeota archaeon UBA13 | reverse complement strand
GTTGTAATATTACTAACACTATCACTACTCGGTGTAGTCTACTTTGTCGGCAAGGCAAGAAGAGAAGAAGTCAACAAGCGGATTGCAGAGCAATCATCACTGGTTTCGGTTCTGTCATCCGAAGACTAAGTGTTAGCTAGATTACTTCTTGTAATCACCAAGCCACCAATATAGGTCGGAATTTTCTGGTGTGACGATGATATGCCCTGCTTTTTGTGAAATTTGCCGTTGCAGTTTCGTTCGAACCTCTTCAAGCAGTTCGGAAACTTGGCGTTGGCCAAGTTGAAGTTCTTTGCTGAGTAGGTTTAGGTCGAGACGCTTTTCTGGGGCTTCAATTATCGAGTGGATCATCGCTCGTTCTTCATACTGCTCAAAATCACTGTCAACACCCTGCGAGATACGATTTCGAATGTGTTGGTGTAGTGAAATCAGTGCATCTCTTTCGGTATCCAGTCTTTCTATCACTTGGTTTAGTTCAGCGAGATGACCAACTCCCTCGCTGACTGAAATACGCTTTCTACCGCTAACCACCTCGGCTACGGAATGCGTTGATTCAGGTAGTTTACTGGAAAGCCTCATTGGCCCTCCAGCGGGTAGTTTTCTTTGCTCACAATTGAACAGGTCAGGCCCTAAGTCGATTCTTATCGAGGTGGCTTCTTGAACTGTGTAAATCGTTCTTGGTGGACCACCTTTTTCACTTGGAACCTTTAGTTTTGCCACAAAATTACCTTTTTCTAGTTCTTTGAGGTGTTTGTTTATCGCTTGTTGACTCACTCCGATTAATTCTGCTAATTGCATTGGATAGTGAGGTTCACGGACGAGCCTCTCAAGGATTTGTCGTCTTACTTTATTTTGTAACAGCCACAAGGCAAGGTCAATATCGGCCATATTGCTCAACCTAAGGTTAACTAATTCAAGAACCTTTTCAAGTCAGCGTTTGCTTAATTTAAACCACAAAACAGCCCCTGCAACGGACATTGAAAGACCGACGAATAATAGCATGATAGCCAATCCTGATTTCAACGAGGCTTGGTAATTCCAATCCACGTCGAATTGTTGTAATGTCTGAGTGTCATCACCACCAGCCACAAATCGATATTCACCCGGTATCGGCTGCCAAGTAATTTCACCGTTGGAAGATGGTCCGCCAGCGATTAGGTTTACGGATTCTTTGTCGCATTCGTAATAGTCTCCTTTGAGTTCGCATTTATCTGCTTCACTCGCTTCTGCAATTCCAATCCACACGCCCGATTTAATCCACGAAATCTCGACGTCAACATCTGCTGCAATGGCTTCGCTTGGAATTTCAAGTACTTCTCCCGACATTCCCCAATAGCATGTAACATCATCCTCACCGACAAACGGCAATCCATCTTCGACAGTGCACGGTGGTAGCATGGCATCGACAGTATCTGAATCACTGAGTTCTTGAGTGATACCCAACGATGAGAAAATAACCACCAGGAGGCCGATTATTGTCATGGCAACAAAAATAATTTTCTTCATTTTATCACCTAGTTTTCATCCCAGTCTTTCCATGCATTTGGCTTGGTTTCAGATTTCTTAGCCGACTGTTGCTGCTTAACTTTAGTCTTAGTATCAACAGTAATGCCTGATTTTGGAGTTGTGAAATTCCCACCCTCATCCCAAGAGGCGATTTCTTTTGTGTTGCTCGATTTCTTTTCGATCTCTGGTTGACGGATTGTATTGTAATCAGCAAACGGGTCAGCGACTCGACTCTGAGCCTCGTCAACATCGCCCTTCATCAAGGCAAATACTTGGTCTGTAGTCAGTAATGTACCTTTCTCGACCTCTTGTCTACCATCGACGAATTGTTCTGAATCGGTAATACCGGTATCTGCGAACGGGTTATCGACTTTTTCTACGGGTTGTTGTTGGATTCTTGCGATATTGTCGGGAGTTAAATCTGTAATCGGCATTACTTGGCCATCGGCGTTTACCATCATCACCTTTGGTCCACCACTGTTTTTGTTCGTCAGATAAAGAATGAACGCTAGCGGCAATATTAGGATGCCAACACAACAAGCTGCACCACCAAATAACAGAGCAGGTTGTTCCAACAACTTCCATTGGGCGCTGGTCGCGTCGACGAGCCATAGCGTGGAATTATCACAATTTTCTTCACAAGTTACCTCTATCACATATTCTCCACTTTCTGCAATATTCCACGACTTGATGATGATAAATTCGCTACCATCTGAGTCCATCGGAGACCAGTCTGTTTTGCAATTGCTCGCCTCTAGCGGCTCATCGGCAACATTTGAACCACTCATCTCAAGCAGGCTAACATTGCTGATATCTTCCGTAATTACAACCGCTGAGTAGCAACTTTCGTCTAACTCAACAGTTTCTGCACCTCCTCCGGTTATTGATACTTCACTAATTTTTTTTGGACTTGAAGCCGCATCTATTTGGTCACCGTTGGTAAAAATAACCACTGCGCCTATCAGTAGACATACTAACCCTGCAACTCCAACGCGTAAAGCCCACGGGTTAGCATCAGCTTGTGCCATGATGGTTGCACCGGATGAAGTCCCACATCAATGCTTGTACGGCTAAGCGAGACCCAACTCAGACAATTTCTCCGGTAGATAAGTGTCGGTTACGAAATCTAAACCATACTTAGCCAATGATTGCTGTTCAGCCTTTTTACCCAGTTCAAGCATCATGTTAATCTGGTCTTGCCACCACGAATCAGCGAATCTGGGGTCAGATAATTCAGCATTCAATGCTTCAATATCTTTTTTCGATAAGTCATCACTTGGCAAATCATAAGCGACTATATCATCAGAAGTTATTCCAAGATATGTTGCACTTGGGGTTGCCAAATACTCAGAAATATGAGCCGTTTTTATTGCCCCATAAGCAATTGAGGCAAAGATTCTGAATGACCACGGATCGCCGTCAAGGAATACTACTACTGGTAGATCCCATTCTTCGCTCATCCGTTTGATAATTCTCCGAGTTGACCGAGCAGGTTGTCCTTTCAGATGCAAGAGACCGCACTTGAAATCCTCATCAAAGCCATTCTCCACCAATCTGTCAAACATACCACCAGTTTCAATCGCCATTAGGAAATTAATGTCGTGCTCAAGGAACTCAATTTTCTCAGTCTCAACATTGTATGGAACGCCGTAACCCGAATCACCAACATCATCCCTTGCATTAATTCTCATCCATTCTCCACGTCGGTTTCTTTCTTGGAGGGTGAGATTACCAATAATTCTCGCACCGTCTTCTTCTGGTCGTAATTTGAAGTCTTCTCGGAGACACTTGGTCACGATTTCTAAATCTTCAGCGAGGTTATTGGACTCGTTCTGACTACCAAACTTCCCTAGTCCCCAACTTTCCGAGATGTAGTACATTTCTCTCAAGGTAGAAGACTTACCAGAATCAATCATGTCCTCAATGAACTCAATGATATGTAATGCTCGGAGAAGTTGTTTTGCTGAACCAAGGCTTGTTGCATCACGAATCGACTTATTCTTGCCATACTTGTAAACTCCAAGTTTCCGGTCAAAACCAATATTATTTTTTGTCCTAACTGGTAAAGTCATAGTTGGAGGTTCTCCTTTGACAATCTTGTCATACATCTCTGAAACAACCAACTGCATGGCAGATTTGGTTTGTTCAGCGGTCATCCTTCCTGACATCACTGATCACCTCCGAATAAGGTAGATTGTCCAGTCGGTGGCTTGACAGCCGGTTCAGGTATTGGGGGTTGCTCAATAATTTTAGTAGGAGCAACACTTTCCATCTCTACAGAATCTTGGCTTTCATTTACCGAATTCAGTTCATTGAGTATTTTTTCTTGGTTGCGAATTTCCTCGAGATATTTCTCATCCATCTTCATTGCACCAATTATTTCTTGACTTCCTCGATAGAACACATCCGTTTCAGTCCAATCACCTTTTTCTAAACCGTCAAGACTGTATGAAATCGTGATATTTTCGCCCGGTTGCAGGGTTTCTAATTTCCAAGCCCAAACACCAGTAGCCTCTTTCCGTCCTCCAGTTTGATTATTTATCATCGATGCTCCAGATTTTTCTGGCCAGGTAGCCAGCATTGTGTATGCTCTTGCCCTAGCAGTGTAATTGTAAATTTTGATTGACACATCGGCTGTTTTAGTTTCCTTATTCCATTCAGTACTAGTTTCACAAATAACTGCCGACATAATTTTGGTAATCGAGCCCGCCAAGTCTGGAATTGGTTTATCCAAAATCTGAGCAGATTTTGCTGCGATGGCCGGTAAAATATCGTTGATAAGTTCGAACTTCTCTTTGGTCTTGGCCATCTTCTTTTTCTTTTCTAGGTGTTTTCTCAGCCCACGCCCCATTTCAAGCATAGCCTTTCTCACCTCTTCCATCACTTCTCCATTATCCGCCAGTGCTTCCTTCGCCTCTGATGTGAATTGTACATTGGTACTTGCAAGGTGAACAAGAATCGCTGCAGGGCCTTTAGGAACACCTTTTCCGCCGGCTTGATCAAGGCCATATTGGCGCCAATCTACAGATTCTATGGCTTTGGTTAACAAGCAGCCACCCTGTTGGTACATTAGCGGTACACGATTAGCAAATCGCAATACTTCGACTGCCTTGTCCCCTGCCATGTCTCCACCAAAGATTAAACCAACTTCGACCTGATACGGGTTTCCTTGAGAGACGTTCGGCGCTCTTGTCATAGTCGTTGCATATCTTGAATCGATAGTCTTGGATAGACCTTTCTTGATTAGCATTTCTTCGATTGGAGACAGACAGTTGGTAGGTGGATTGAGTAGTTTAACCGGTTTGCCATTAAACATTTTTTCGCCTTGAAAGGCTTCCAATAGGCTTCTAATTTGGTCTGGTGACATTTGTTTAGGCTTAACTTTGACATCTAATTCAGCGGCCGCACACAATTCCTTCGCCGCTCTTGTGGAAACGCCAGAAAAATTAGTCCGCAAGAATACTGACAATCTCGAATCAGTAGATTCAGTAAGCATTCTTTGTAATTGACCAAGTTCTATTCCATGCGGATGGGGTTTTATTGATTCTACCTTCCCAGGGAGCCGTTCTGTAACTCTTGGCCAGTGGTGAATTTCCCCATCAGGGTCAGTGAAAGTAATTTCAGCGTGGGGATTTACTATACTGGTCATCCTCAAGTATTGCCAAACGCTTTGCCTACCTTTCTGGTATTTGGCTTTCATTCGAGTGGTTACCTCAAGCCCGTGCTTCTTCATTTCTCCATTGTCCAGTTGCCATAATTCTCGTCCAGAATTACTCTTCGTCGCTTTATTCTTTCTTGTATCTAGCCCGATATCGACGACCGCAGCTGTGGATTCAGTGGCGATTTTTGACTTAACGTGGGTGGGTTTGCCAGTGGTTAATTGACTATACATCACCACTCCTGTAATGCCAATCCCCTGCTGGCCTCTTGATTGTCTAATGGCGTGAAATCTTGAACCAAACAGTAATTGTCCGAACACTTTCTCTATGCTTTTCTGAGGGATTCCAGGACCATTATCTTCACAAACTAATTCGATAATGTCTTTTTTGGTATCAATTTTTGTGACTTTGACTTTAATCGACGGAAGAATTCTAGCCTCCTCGCATGCATCGAGGGAATTATCGACGGCCTCTTTTACTGCTGTTATCAGTGACCTGACTGGTGAGTCAAAACCTAAAAAGTGTTTATTTTTCTCAAAAAATTCCGAAATTGCTACTTGTTTTTGGTTGGATGCTAATTTTTGCGCTATACCTGACATACCTGCCACTCCTGCTCTGGTCCTCCTCGGTCCGAATGACCTCGGGCCAGCAACATACCATTTCGATTACCGACGGTTCATAATAACTAACACGAAATAATGTATTAGGATGGGAATTAGAATGTCTAACTGATGAACTCAATAGTGAAACTATGATGATAGATTAGGTGTCAACAAGTGGAAAATACTTCCAGAAGATTATAATTTATCTTTGGTTACTGAAACAGGCTACTTTTCCAAGAAGATATTTTGCCGGTAAATGCCGACGCTGCTACAGTCAACGGGCTGGCCAAGTATAGTTTGCCGGGGCCAGAACGACCTTGGAAATTTCGATTTATCGCAGAGACGGTTACCTGGTCAGGGGTTATCGATACTCCGGGACCTGCTCCAATACAAGCACCACAACCAGGATCGATTAATTTGACACCAACTTTGGAAAATAATTCATGCCAACCTTTCTTGACTGCCAAATCTTTAACCAAGCCAGAACCGTATTGAATGTAGAATTCAACTCCATCAGCAACAACCATTCCCGCATCGTCAGCTGCTTGACAGACTTGAGCGTAGTAGGCAATGTCATCCTCTTTGCCAGCAGTACAAGACCCACCATATGCAATATCGATAGGGACATCACCGATTTCGATTATTAGTGCACCATTTGTGGGGTCACTCGGTATGCCTTGATCGGGATTTCCAGGGTGGGCCACCATCGGTTTGATGTCTGACAAATTGATTAAATGAACGCCGCCATCATAATTTGCTCCAGCATCAGGAAGGACTGACATTTCTCTCATTTTCTCTAATGACAGCGTTGGCATGGCGTTTTTCATCCATGTGTATAGTTCTTCATCAGGCTCACATATTCCTGTTCTTGCAGAACATTCAGTCGCCATATTGCAGAGCGTTGCTCGTTCATCAACAGACAGACTTGCCAGTCCTGGCCCACCAAATTCCATCGAACGATTGAGCGTCAATTCTTTTCGGGCATGGTCAGCTAAAATATACAGGATGACATCCTTGGCGGTGCATCCAGGATTTAATTGGCCAGTCATTTCAAATCTTATCGATTCAGGAACCTTGACAAAAGTGAAACCCGCACTGATTAGGTTGGAATATTCAGTGGCACCAACTCCCCAGGTTAGCGCATTAGAAGCACCACCCATGCAAGTGTGGGAATCAGTTGCCTGTACGAAGTCGCCAACTTCAATAAACTCCTCTCGAGCCACTTGATGGCAAATCCCAGGCGAGACACCGTCCACTGCAGAGTAATCGCGCACTGATGTGTGTTTTTGGAATGCCTTTTGCAGGTCACGTAAGGTCTGCACTTTGTCCATGAATGGTACAAATTTTGGGTTGTGATGGGCGTACAGAAGATGGTCTTCGAACACTGCAAACTTGTTTGGATTTGGTAGTTGATAATTCTCACCATATTCCTCGGCTAGAAATGTGTGAACTTGTGCGGTAGTGAATTCATGAGAATAACCACCTTGCACTTGAGTGATGACAGGGTCACCAGGCTTGACACATTGACCGTCTTTCTGACCTACGAGGTTGCGTGCAATGATTTTCTCAGCCATTGTCATTGGCTGCGTACCTGTTTCAATCTCCGGCAGTTGAATATCTCCTTTTTTGAGTGCTTTAGCAAATGGAAACAAGCCACCTTTTTCGATGATAATCTTGGTTACATCGTCATATTTTTTGGTGAATTCTGATAGTGGCAATTGTTCACCATTCTGCAACTTTTCCAACATGGTATAATCACCCATTAACTGTCCTAAGTTGATGTTGTTGCGCTCATGGATTGGCGCAAAGGAAGCAGCAATTACGATTCTAATTCCTGCCCACCT
>DAHU01000024.1:0-20928 GCA_002495945.1 Euryarchaeota archaeon UBA13 | reverse complement strand
AACCCTCCGTTAATCAACGCATTTTCGTTGAAGACCCTGAGCCCATTATGCTTCAATCCAGCATAGGCATTCTTGGCAATTTCTGCTGGTTCGTGGTCAAAACAAACCCATGCAGGCGTCATTACATCAGTGTTAATATCATCTAGTAAGTCCTCAGGTTTGAGATCCTTCATCTGTAGATTAAGACCATCATACAGTTGCTGTTTAATCAAGTCGAGATTTTTGGTAAGAAACAAAATGCGCTTTCCGGGCGTTAAGGAGATTTTTCGCTCACCCGCCTTACCACCCATTGCAATCGTTTCGGGCAGGCTTGTTATGTGTATAACCATTCACCCTAATTCGTCATAAACTATATGACGGGAGGGTACTTATGTAATAGCCGAAGGGTGTTTTTTAGCATTAGTCAAAATGCTTAATCGCGGCATAAGTTTGATATAACCTCGCATAAGGGGTTAAGAGTGTTGCCCTATTTTCCAGTAGGGGGGGAATGACATATGGATGAACAACAAGTTGAAGATATTGTAAAGTGTAGTGATTGTGGAAGTAGAAACCTAACTCGAGATGAGACTCGAGGCGAAGTAGTCTGTGATGACTGCGGTTTGGTATTGGAAGATAACGTAATCGACCAAGGTGCAGAATGGCGAGTATTCTCTCCTGAACAGGGCGACCAAAGAGCAAGAACCGGTGCACCAATGACTGTTATGCTTCACGACAAGGGTTTGTCGACCGATATTGATTGGCAGAACAAAGACTACTCAGGTAAGACCATCAACTCACGATACCGTTCACAATTTTATCGAATGAGGAAGTGGCAGAAGCGAAGCCGTGTATCTAACGCAACCGAGAGAAATTTGGCCATGGCTTTGGCCGAGTTAGACAGAATGGCTAGCCGCTTAGAACTGCCAAAATCTGTTAGGGAAGCAGCTGCGGTCAACTACAAGAAAGCCGTTGACAAGAGACTCATTAGAGGGCGTTCGATTGAAGGTGTCGCTGCGGCCTCGCTATATGCTGCATGCCGCCAGTGTGGTGTCCCAAGAACACTTGACGAAATCGGTCAGGCATCTCGTACCGGAAGAAAAGAAATCGGTCGAACCTACCGATTTATGGTTAGAGAATTAAAGATGAAAATCATGCCAACAGGTCCAGAAGATTACATTTCAAGATTCTGTTCTGGCCTTGGCTTGGATGCAGAGGTTGAGGCAAAAGCCTACGAATTGATCAAAGCAGCCCAAGAGAAAGAACTCACCAGTGGTCGCGGACCTACAGGAATTGCAGCATCAATTATCTACATTGCCTCGGTGCTATGTGGTAAGAGAAGAACCCAAAGAGAGGTTGCTGAAGTTGCTGGTGTAACCGAGGTTACTATCAGAAATAGATACAAAGAGCTCATCCAAAATCTAAACATTGAGCTTGATATCTAAGCATGATTTCATTGGTTGATTACGATGAGTAAAAGTCGATCTGAGGTATCTCAGATTGTTTTTGAGAAAGTTGCAACATTACTTGTTGAGGCATTAGAGCGCGGAACACATTCATGGCCCTTGCCACCGCCACCAATTAGGGATGTTGATTTTCCTCCCGTTGAACCTATCTCACCTCAAGAATTAATCGAGCAAGGATTGGGTTTACTCAATGTTGACCGTGGCATGTTCGAGTACAAATTAAACTCAGTGGTCGACTTGGTTGTGCCTCATAGAATGAATTTAACAGACGATCCATACAGAGTTCACAAAAAATGGTTACAAAAGCGCTCAGACATGGTGGCAGAGCGATTGATTTTCTCAATAAATACTGACTGGCTTGCTAGAGCTTTGGACCCTTATGCGCCGGATAGCACCAGATGGTGGTTGAGCATAGCATTACTGAATGGATTGTCAACAGGGCCTCTTGGTCAACCAATACATCAAGGCTATCATCTGCTTGAATCGATTGCGATTGGCCAGCGGCCGGGAACCTGGCACACTCAACCTGAAGCGGGCCCCCAAAATGTAGACTGGAATCCAGACGCAATCATACCGCGAATGACGGGGGTAATCGCTCATGAAGCCGGAGTTGAAGCCGCACGCTGGATGCTTAGCGAATTAGAAACCGGCAACGTTGACAGGCGACGCTTACTAATTGAGTGGATTCGCTTATTGATGGAGCGACCACAATTGATTGAACCACTTGGTCTGTCAGAGGTGCTTACAAGATTGACCGCTGATGAAGACTCACAAGTAGCGGTACAGATTGCCAGATGTCTGGCGAAGACCATTGATTATGACCGAGACACAGGACATAACTTGGCTAAATTACTGATGGCGAGAGACGATTTGATGGTTCGTCGAGCGATGGCTGATGTACTAACTCGGTTATTTAGAAGGCTGACAGAAGATGCACTACCATTCTTTAATCAATTAAAGTTAGATGATGACCCAGATATCTTGGCGGCTGTGAGCAGTACATCTTCTGATTTACGATTTATTGATACAGAACTTTGGGCAGACAACCTCTTAGAATTAAGTAATCATGATCTACCAATAGTTCGCAGAAATATAGTCCCCTCACTGCGTGATTATTTCGAAACCTTTCCAGATGACACGCGTAAATTACTACCTGCTCTTTGGCAAGATGGCGACGAGGTTGTAAGAACCAGAATGCGCGAATTACTGATAAAAATGTCAGACATATCTACTCAAAAATTCGGTTCTCGCATAACTGATTTACATGGCTATGGTTGCGATATGGCTCCACTGTGGCAATTGATGGAAGCGAGGAGTAGTGGAGCGTCTAAGGCTTGGATTGACTGGCTAAACGGTGAGGGAGAGATGCCGGAATCAACTCCGAAGCGAAACCATGTCAGCACTATGAAAGCCCCTGAGAATCTACCTGAATTAAGCGATGCGTTGGAGACCCTTGACCAAGAACTTGGTTTCCTTGATTGATTATTCCTCTTCTGCTTTATCACTCAGCGGACCAGAAACCACTAGGCCAACATAAATTCCGTTTAGTAGTGCCAGTGATGCAATCAACAGTACAATCATTCCAGTGGTTTCTGGAAGATGGTCGACTAGAGCAGTTTTTGTCACTAAGAGTAGCACAATAAAGCATGCCAATGAGAACATAACAACCAGTTTCCAAGTTTTTTCCGGATTCTGCCAGCGATTTATTGACGGTATTATTCCACGTCTTTTGAATGTGTAACGGAACCATCCGATATACAAACAACATAAGCCTGCTAAGCCGATAACTCCGCGAGTGAAGGAGGGAGCATTCCACGGTCCTTCAGGAGCGACATCAAATAGGGTTTGTAACACCATCAAGGCGCCTGCGACAGTTATCCATCGCCACTCAGGAACCGTTGCCATATTATGCCCATGATGGGTTATGCTTGAAAGGTTGTACCCTTTGGGATTATTAATGACAGTGGTTAAGGACGCAGTTATTGTTGCTGCTGGGTTGGGAAGTCGCATGCTACCAACTACCGCATATGTGCCAAAAGAATCTCTACCACTGGTCGATATTCCTGCTTTTATCCATCTAATTAGAGAGGCAATTGCCGCCGAAGTCACCAATATCCACATTATTACCTCCTCAAAAAAGGACTTCTCCAGTTTTCTAACCAGCAAACAAGAGTACCATCTTCTTAGGCCGGAGATAAGTAAGTCACTGTACGAATCGGACAAATCGGTGAAATTCTTCATTCATACCCAAGCTGAACCACTTGGCTTAGGCCATGCAATATTACAATCATTGGATGATATAAACGGCCCATATCTTGTCTTACTGGGTGATAATATTATCACCAATAAATTCTCAAGCATCAATAATTTTGAGCCATCAGATGCCTCGAGAAAATTAGTATCTACCTTCCAACAAACCGGTTTGCCATGTGCAGCGATATATTCTGTTGCTGATAGCGAAGTGAGCAATTATGGAGTAGTTGAGTTAATCGGTGAGCGAATTAGTCAGGTAATCGAAAAGCCAACCCCTGACCAAGCTCCTTCAAACAAGGTACTATGTGGGCGTTATCTTTTCACAGAGGATAGCAAAGCACTGCTTAAGGAAGAGTATTCTGTGGCCAAGTATGGCGAATTTCAAACCATTGAGTTGCAAAAGCATTGGATGGAAAATTCCGGATACATCGGAGTTGATTTGAGCGATTACCAATGGTATGATTCCGGTAATCCCATTGCATGGTTAAAAGCGCAAATTGACTATGGCTTGAGAAATCAAGATTATTCTGCGGATCTCAAAGCATGGTTGAAAGATAGATTGAATTAACGCTGACCGGGCTTCCAAAACGTCAAAGGAATCGGCAACTGATTGTTTACACAACGATTAGCAAGATGGTCGGCTCGCTCATTCCATCTGTGACCTCTATGCGCTCTTACATGGCGCCATTCTACTGTTCTAACCTGAGCGACTTCTTGCCATAGGTTTTGTACATGTTTCACCAACGACTTATTGGCCTTCGCTCGCCATGCACCGGTTGCTAGATTGCCAGCATATTGTGAGTCAGTGTAGATAATTGCTGAGTATTCGCTATCATCAATAAGTAACCAGCGCAGGGCCATTGCAAAAGCAGTTAATTCGGCAGTATTGTTTGAACCAACCTCTGCGCCTATGAACTCCTCAGCATTAGGTTTGCAAATTACTCGACCCCATGTTTCTTCGAGAATTTCGCCACTCCCTTTTCCCAGGCCATTATCGCCGATGACTATTGCCATCCCCCAAGCAGCTGGTGTTTCTGCGGTGACATTTTGATTTTCCAAGCAGGAGCCGTCAATGTAAAGAGCAATATTCTCATGACTGGAACTCAATATGCTCACTCGCCAATTTCTGCCTTGTATGCGGCAGCATCCATCAAATTGGCAATTTCTGAAGGGTTATTGATTGTCATTTTTATTATCCATCCGTCTCCATATGGACTGGTGTTCATTAATTCTGGAGTATCCTCTAATTCCTCGTTGACTGCGGTAATTTCTCCGGCAAGTGGAGCAAAGATAGGTGAAGCAGACTTTACCGATTCCACCACTGCGAATTCACCCATGTCATCGACAACCATGCCGCTTTCAGGAAGCTCGATGTAAACAATATCGGTCAACGCGTCTTGTGCGTGGTCAGTAATTCCTATAGTGACCGTGTCACCTTCGACTCTAAGCCATTCATGTTCTTTGGTATAGTACAAACCTTCTGGGACCTCACTCATATTATCGCCTTATCTTGTGGAGACGTAGAGGATTCTTGAATATTCGCAACGAATTTCACTCTTCTGCAGTTGTGATTTCACTGGATAGTACCTTACTCTCTAATTCAGCCCAAGCGTTTCCAATTCGATTGTCTCGGCTTTGTTGATGTACTTCATCATCGACCCGCTGCTTCAGTTCATGCTCTGATTCGTTAGGGAAATATTGTGACAAAAATGAATTTTCATATAACACTAATCTCGCCATTGCTAAACAAATAATTCCCGTCAACAAGAAGAGGTGGCCAATGCCGAGTTTCTCGATAGTCATTCTTCCATCGATGAGGGCGAATCCGCAAAGAAGGATCAAGCCGAAACCCGTGCCAAGGAGAATGCGATTTGCCGCCTTGCTTGGCTCGTCCATATTATTCCCAGTTAGTAACCAGTGATGAATTAAGCGGCCGTCAGTAAGTCTCACGCATCAGTTTGTGAATCTTATATGGTAACAGTGCTCGATTAACCGGTGTAACTTCGAGAATTCTTCCATCATCTCTGCGTCTGATGTCCTGTAATAAGGGGTGTCTGCTCTTTTTGTGTAGTGTGAGCAGTGTTGGCTTGTCAACTTCTAAAGCCCCCCTTACACAATTAACGAACTTCTCACTTTCTACTGTAAATTTACCAATTTCGTCGATTACTAATACTTCGCTTTCGTTTTTCGCATACTCAATCGCTGGTATGGCAACTCTTTCCAAAGCCTCGAGGTCTAATCCGTAACCAAGAACCCTTAGCCTAGAATCAAATTCTTTGTGGGCGATTACGCCTTCATCTCCAGTTATGATGTCGATTACCTTGTACCCCAAGCGTTCTCCACTTTCGATAATGGGTTCAGTGCGCAATCCGGCGATGATTGGTTTGCCGCTTGGATTACCGCGTAACTTTATTTCTTGGGTTCGCTCCTCAGTTAGCATTTGTAGAACTTTCTCCATAACTGCAGATTTGCCACTCCTAGGCAATCCTGTAATCCCAATCTTTGGATGAATTCCCATCTTCTCACCAAGGCTCGATTATCAACCAGTCACTTATCAGTAATAAACAATCGTCTTACCCAAGGATGAGAGATTGGATTTGTAATATAGTAAAAAAACGTCATAAAATGCCTCAAACAGATAAAGAATTACCCTAATTGGGTAAAGTGCAGATTTATTGAATAAAATCGATTGACTCCTTGTAAAGTTGCCAATATTCCTCTACCCACTGATAAATCTTCGATAACACGTCCTGTTCGACACCAGCAATCTTTGCAATCCTCTTTATCATCTTGATTTCCTTTTTATCATAATCTCCGTCGCATGCGGAAACTAGCACTGCATCTCTAAGCGCTAATTTTTGTCCCACTTCAGATAGGATTTCCATACACTTCTCAATTTCTACTGGGTGATTCAATGTATTTCTAACATCGACTCGCATTTCAGGATGAAGCATTGATTTACCCATAATAGATTCAATCATCGCTAATTCTTCTAGAACCAATTCTCCGTCAATAGATGCGACAGCGACCATCATCTGTGCATGAGCTAGGCGCTCCTCCATGGTCAAATCATTAACCATGTCCGAGAACAAGGGCTTCACTCCGCTAGATCATTCAAAATGTCATAGCCGGACTGCATCCAATTATATCCTTCAACAGTCCATTTGAGTAGTCGGTCAAGAGCATCATCGGGTAATCCTAAGTGAGCAGTAATCTCGGTCAATACCTCTTTTTCATCATCATCTACGGTGCCATCAGCAGCAGCCATCAATACAGCATCTCGCAAGGCTAAGCGCCCAGCTTCCTCACTCAATCCAGATAGGCATTCATCAAGTGGTGGAGGGGTTTTCAGAGCTTGTCGAATTAACTCTCGTTGGCTCGGCGATAGCAAAGCAGTGCCAAGTCGCTGTTCGAACATGGCCATTTCGTCGACAGTTAATTCATTATCAACTCGAGCCATGAAGGCAAGGAGCCTTGCATAGGAGAATCTTTCTTCACGGGACAGCTTGTGTATCGTGTCTGGCAGCATGACCCTGCGTATCGTTCATTAGCCAATAACTTCTCGCATGATTAGCATAGAAAATTTCGATTTCTATACCTCATTAAAGTAACCGAATTACTCGTCGTATTCAAAGACGAACCATCGCATGCTGGCCCAAGTAAACAATCCCCATATCAGCATATTAATGACAAATATCAAGCGTATCTGAAACTCTAAATTTGACACTAAAAACTCGTATGAGATTGTCGATAGCGCACCTCCAATAGCGTAAACAGTGAAAGCGCCAATCATTGTAGTTTTGACATCCTTTCTGCCATCAAAGGTAAAATATCTGTGAGTAAAATGGGCAATAGTACATGATATAATCCAAGCGATTGCCCATACTCCGGTCTCTGAAAATAATTCTAAGGCTGGAGACAGCCGTAGAATTTCCCAAAGTATCCAAAACAGTAGTGTGTTTATTGCTCCAGCCGTAGCAAAACGCCGAATCGTGCCTCTAGGAGCAATTATGGCGATTTGTCTTGTATCCATTTTACCACAAGCCTCAGGGTTCAGTCGTCTTTGGTAACTACGTCACTCGGTTTGCCGGTAAGAATATCGCGTAATTTTTTGTTATCGTCTTGAATGGCTTGTAGTAATTCATACTTGCAGGAAAGAGATTCAGCAAGTACCGCAAGCGCCTGCGAATCCTTTGGCAAGCACTTGCCACCAAAACCACGCTTCAGTCCAAAAATTGGGTCAAGATGTGACTCTCCTATGGGTTGGTCTTGTGGCGTAGTGATTATCTCTCGGATTTTATACCAATCTTCTCCTAAAGCCTGGCAAATATCGTACATTTGATTTGCAAAGATGACCTTTGTCGCATAGAAGGTGTTTTTTGTGTATTTTACTAATTCAGCTTGTGTAGGAGTTACATGAAATAGATTTTCGTTTCGTAATACTCCGGCTTCTCTATGTTGTTGGAATACCTGATGGGCAACATCCTTGTGGTGAGTTCCACAAACCAGAATATCTTGGTTAGCAAAGTCCTCAAGACGCCGACGTTCAACGAGAAATTCTGGCGAATAAGCGATTTTTAGATGCGGATATTTGTGATGAAATGCCTCGGTGGTACCGGGAACAACCGTACTCTTGATGACCGCAGTAAATCCATTCGGTAAAGAGTCTAAAATTTCCTCAACTATACTAGTGTCACAACCACCGTGTTCAGGATGCGGTGGTGTTGGTACGGCGATGTATGCAAAGTCAACATTATCGGTAACATCGCTTAGGTCAGTCTTCCTTGCTGGGTCGTGGATAAATAACTCATGAGCGTCCTTGAAGCAATGCTCGATTGCACCACCAACCATCCCTGCTCCGATAATTCCAACCTTCATGTTATCACCATTTTCAATTGTACCATCTAGCTATTTACTTGAATGGATTTGGGTTCAATTTGCCTTCTTTTGCCATCAATGATGCCGCAAGTAATGAGTCAGGCGTACCACAATCTACCCAAGTTTCTTTACCAATATTCAATAATTTTGCTTGTTCTTTCTCAACGTATTTACGATTGACGTCCGTAATTGAGAATTGATCGCCGTATTCCA
This sequence comes from Euryarchaeota archaeon UBA13, assembly GCA_002495945.1. Lineage (GTDB taxonomy): Archaea > Thermoplasmatota > Poseidoniia > Poseidoniales > Poseidoniaceae > MGIIa-L1. Next base: position 12,142 of record DAHU01000024.1, on the reverse strand, counting down.
ATTCGCACTGGTCAATTAGTGACCAAAATTGTTCATCAAACAGATATATGCCACCAATTGCGACATTTGATGGCGGATTTTGCGGTTTCTCTACAATATCGATTATTTTTCCATCATCATTGAATTTTGCAACCCCAAATGCCTGAGGGTTTTCTTCATCTCTCGATAATAATAGGCAACCAGGATTCGATTCATGGTCAATGAATTCCTTTACATGATTTTCGAGTTCGATAGTAGTTATATTGTCAGAGAAATAGATTAGTAAACGACAGTTTTCATTGTGTGGCCGTGCTAAGTTAAGTGCCTTAGCAACACCTTCCGGCGTTTCCTCCAAGACGTAGTGAATTTTTTCTCCGGGTAAACCAGAGCCCACATGTTTAGCAATTTGGCCGATAAACTGGTTTGAAATGATTGTAATATTTTTTATGCCCGCTCTTCTAATAGTTCCCAATGCGTAATCTATGACGGGCCGGTCATATATTGGCAGTAGGGTCTTTTGAGTTATTTTGGTAAATGGGTGCAACCTGCTTCCATGGCCACCTGCCACCAAGATTGCCTTAACCATCATGGATTACTCTAAGTAGGAGTCCTATATTTGGTTTCCTTCATTATTCTCATATAACCGTTTAACTGCACCATCTTGCTTATTCTTCTCAAACCAGCCAGTTTTTATCAAATCGCCTAGATTGTCAACTCCTGATTCTATCAGATCAGTATCCACAGATTCTGATGATTGCCATTGTTTGGCAGAATTTTCCGCTTGGATAGCATTAGCATCTCTGAGCATTTCTTCACCTTTAGTAATCGCTGACTCAATATTATCATAATCACGATTACTCATAGCATCCACTCGTTCTCCATCAGTTGAGAAATTGTTCTTGCCGGTATGAAATGCGGGACCCTTTTCGTCAGTCCCTCTATTTCTTAGATAATCAGGATTAGCGAAATTAGACTGATTGACATTGCTTGCAGTCTCCTCATCCTCATTGGCGTATTTTACAGCAAGCAATTCATGAGAGAGATACTCAATTTTAATTTGATAATATTTTGTGATAAAGTTGTTTGATAAAACCACAAATATCGGGATTAACAGTATCGATAAAAAGATAATTGGGTCGGGTACATCAAATCCAAACAGTAGAATTGTGATACTGAATGCAGTACTGATAATTGCAATCTTGGCTAGAACCTTTACCAGTTCGGCACTTGATTCTAACTTTGAAATTTCAAGGTTGTAGTCCATCTATTTCACTTAGCCAATAATCTTCGTCAATTTTGCCATTAAATCTGGATTTTCTAATTCTGAAGTTTGCCAGTTTAATGATTTCATCGCTAGCAATTTTCTAGATTGTATCGAATTATCCATACGTTCATGGGCAAATTGTCCTAACAAGCCACAGATAAGCAGACATGCCAGTCCAAAATACCATGATGTAAGATATGTAATAATTCCCGAAATAATAACAATATTGACTGTTGCAATAATCACTTTTCGTTTCAACTTTAACTCAGAATTGATTGCATCTATGCAAAGTTGTGCCGCTTGTTTTTTTGTCAAGGTCATCTAAACGCCTCAATCAAATAGTGATGAAGCAATCATCGTCAATTTCAATGATTACCCCAGTCATCAAACAATGTTCAATGGCTTCATCTATCTCCTCAAAGGAGATTCCCGATTTATCTAATTCAGCAACAATTACGTCTAGATTAGCTGAATCTTTGCCTTTAGCAAGTTCGCCATCGATTATCATCAACAAGTTCTGACAAGCGACGGCCAGTAGGGGGTCGTCACCTTGGTCATTTGGCAACAAATCAAGAAACGCACTAACAGGATGGGTTTCAGTAAAATCCTCTTCATTACTGACCGCTCTTGAGCCTAGCCCGATTATGCTCTTGTCATACTCAATGCTAAAACAATCGAACAGGTTTAATTGATTTGATTGCTGGTTATCAGTATCAGCATCAGTAATACGATTTTTTATGTCAATTATTCTTTGAATTCGCTGCTCAGCGGTTTTCAGTTCTACCTCAAGTTCGCTAGAAATCAGGTCTAAACTTGAGTTTGCTTGACTTTTTAGCCAGTCTTCTAGGCTCCAGTTAGGGTCAATTCCAGCCATAACCTCGCATAGTTTCTGAACTTCTGCTGGCATTGAATCAACATGGAGCCGATTGTCTCGCATAACATGGTTGTAATCTTGACAGCCTATGAAGAATATCATTGTCAATTTTGCAACATGTGGACATGTGTGTTAATTTGACTATGAATTATTGACGGTTCTATTCTTCCATTCCTGCTCAAATTGTTGCCACAATTCTTGTTCGACTTGGATTCGAATTTCTTGCTCAAGTCTTGGAGTTAACTCCGCAATTAACGCCTCTTGGATTTCTGCTGCCATTGAATTGACCACCCTAATCTCTGTTTCAGCAATTAATTCCTGCTTTTCAATTTCTGACATTCCGCTGGAAATTGTCTGTTTTTGATTATGTCGATTAACCTCTGCTAGAACGATTCTCTCAATTTCTGTCATCAATTTACCAACTATCGCAAGTTCCCAACTGTCACGGGGGTTTGGCACATTCATTTTGCTAATTTGATTTCTTAGATTTTGAACAATCCTTGCTCTAACCGGGTTGCCAATCTCGAACTGATTCGCACCAGAGACGAACCCAACGAGACAGTCAAGCCATTCATCGTGATTGATTTCAGCCCCACAACCGGGACAAGCAGCCATCGTTTCCTGCTGTTCTTCTACGGCTTCGTGAGTGTCTCTTTGCTGTTTCTGGCGTCTCCTAACCGGCGCAGCCGTTTCTTCAATATCGAACGAAATGCTTGTTCCAAAAGTTCCTGACTGTGGGTTTTTCGCTAATTCTTCGCCCATCTTTTTCAATAAAATCTCTACTTTAGATAATAAAAGGCTTGTCCCGACAAAGTTCTAATATTGTATTATTATGTATCTTAATTGATGTAGTTCGAGGCAATAATATTGATGCTTTGCTGTAAATTATTTTGATTATTAAAATCTATATCAATGTCAATTTCCTCATCACTACTGAGGTAATTGAGCATGCATTTTGCAACCCTCAAAACCTCATCTACAATGGTAATAGAGGCCATTTTTGCTGAACGAGACATCGGATTTAAGTCAACAACAATCACTGTTTTTCCCATGTTGACCAATGCTTCACATCTATCGCCATCTTCTAGAGGAACTAAAATAACATCACTGGAAAAGATCCCTTCTGCACAACAGTTTGCTCTCGGGCCTTCGAGATTGGGAATCTTGGCGTCAGGGTTTTTGCCGAGAATTTCTGTGGTTATGTGGTGAATATCTTTAATCTCCTCAAGGTGATTATATAGAGCGGATATGCGCTGTTCTGTGCGGTAAAAGATGTTAATTTCAATTGGGCAGTTTAGGGCTTGGGCGAGCTGCAATAATTCTTTGCCTGCTAGCGCTGCAGTATTGCCATTGATGGTTATTATTGGGCGTTTGGCAGCCATTAGATGGGCGAGAGCGTTTCTAGCTGCTAGCATAGCATTTTCAGATGTTGCTTCGCCTAGCAGATAATCGAAAGCCTCGCCACGGCCGTGAGCAATTAATGCACTATCTGCAAGCATGCCTTTACTGGCGGCAACCTCGAGTTTGTGTCGACTTAGTAATGATTCATATCTCGGATGACTTTTATCAGCAGTAAATTCACCCATTCAATCACCAACAATCATAGAGATGTCCAGTGGTTTAACTCCACGATTTATCGCGCTTGTCGAGATCACATCAACTCCACATTCGAACCACTGGTCTAGCTCATCAAAGGTAATATTGCCGCTTGCTTCAAGTAAAACCGCCTCTCTTAGGTTCATACTTTCTAATTGATTGACGACATCCTTACAACGCTCCGGACCGAAATTGTCTAACATTATCACAAATTTCTTGTTCTCCTGCTCATGAGTTTGTTGCCAAACTGCCGCCGCCGTTATTGCTTCTTTGTCATTTCTCACTTCAATTTCAACAAAAGATGTTACATCATCAATTTCTAACGACTGAATTAATTGAGCGATTTTTTTATCGTTATCATCGCTGGAGTCATCCATCGATGCAAGGTCATTTTCTTTTATCATTAGGGCGTCATTCCTTGTAAGGCGGTGAGTTAATCCTCCCCCGAGGTGAACCGCCCATTTGTCCAATAAACCCCATGTGGTTTTCCTGGTGCAAGCGACTTGCCTTGCAGCCTTACTAGCCCATTTTTTGGTCTCAGTTGCGATGCCAGATAAGTGTCCGAGAATGTTTAGTATACTTCTTTCAGCTAGGAGAATACTGTCTCGACATCCGGTTAAATTAGCGATTTCTTCACCATTTGATACTTTTTTACCATCAGAAGCACGCCAACTTATCTGTATCGATGGCGCCCAGATTTGAATAAGATGATCAACCATTGCGGTACCGGCAATTATACCATCTCCTTTTGCAATGATTGAGGCTGAAATTTGGCTACTTGAACCATACATTGGGCTGTCGATGTCATCATCTGCTAGTATCGCAGTAACCCATCGGTCCATGCTTGAAAGCAGTAATCTGCTGACTCCATCTTCAGCGGTCCACAAGAGGTGGCCTCTATCATGAGGCAACAAATTATTCCCGGCCATGATTGACCTAATGATTACCTGATTTTCAATTACACCCATAGATTTAGATTTCAATAACCAATTTTTATGAAATATTTCAAATCAGTAGTATTGATAGGCGTATTATGGAGAAAGAGTATATGTCACACATCGGTGGGCATATTACGCTTTTTTTTACGGTAGAAAAAGAAGGTCGCTTATTGAGAAATCAAGGTAGTAGAGGCGTCGGGATAAACATCCAACACGGTGTTAGAATTTTGATGTCGGTGAATGATAAAGCCGGCGAAGTTAGTGACAGTGAAATAATGATATCAGATTTCCAAGGGAATCCAATGAGGGGTTCGGATAAGATATATCATGATTTAATCAGCGATCTATTATATGCAAAATTGATAGATAGCACTCCATCGTTTTCTATTTCAATCAATCTCGAATTACCGACCAGCCAAGGCTTTGGGATGTCTGCTGCTGGTTTAATCGCCCTCGCTATGGCGTTTCGTGATTATTCAAAACGCGGAAATAGAGACCAATATTATCGAATCTGCCATAGGATTGAGCGGCAAAACGGCTCGGGCTTAGGCGACGTTCTCGGAATTCATGCAGGCGGTGTTGAAATCAGGTTACAACCAGGCGCTCCTGGGGCTTCTGGAACTAGTTTGGGTTTCAAATGTAAGCAACCAGTAATCTTAGCATGGCAACCTGAAGAATCCCGTCATACTTCGAAATATATCGATGATGATGATTGGCAATTGAAAATTACCAGAGCCGGTCACAAGGCATTGAATAACATCAAAAATGGACCATGGAATCATTCAAGATGGAATGAAATTCTCGAACAATCAAGTAAATTCTGTCAAGAATCCGGACTAATTCTTGAAACGGAGCGGAAGCATTTGCTCGATATTGTAAGGGATATAATTCGTTCAGTTGACCTACAATTACATGTTAGGGTTAGACTTTGTATGCTTGGAATATCCTGTGTTATTTTACCACGAACACTTGACAGGTTGTTACTACATGAGGAGTTAGAACTTCTCCATACTAAATTCACAGAGCATGGTCTTCAATCGATTATTACCGAAATCGATTCTTGATTAAAATTCTATTATTCAAACCACTCAAGGAGTCCTGCATCTAACATTAAGCAACCAGGTATGAATAGATTCTCACTGAATCCGTGTCGATAAACCACTGCTCCGCTACCCCATTCATCGATGTAACGCGACATTTGTTTGGTCATTTTTTTCCTCTGAAATGATACATCAGCCCCATAGAAATGCTTGGCATCAATCCATGCCACGGGTTGTCCGTTGATTTCAACATGGTCAAGGAACAAGATGTCTGGAGTGTTAATTGGTCTACCGTGCTCTAGACGCTGCTCGGCAACCATTTCATTTTGCCGTCTTATCTTGACGCCTCTAGATTCAAACCAATCAGCCAGAATTTCTTCAAATGAATCAGCTCTTGAGTGAGTTTCGGACTGGTCAACATTCGAGACTCTATCCGCGGCTTCGGCTTTTTCAAATTCCTCTCGCTCTCGCTTTTTCATTTTACTTGGGTCTCTCAAACATTCTTTGATTCTAGATTTTGACCATCTTTTCTCCCCGAGAATAACGCGGAAAATATTCATAGGAGGGAAATCAAATCGCTTCGATAAGTCAACTACGCTGACACCTTCATTGTATAGCCTAAACAAGGCTTTTGCTCTTGATTTTAACCTGCCATGGCTGTATACTGTTTTCTGTTGTAATAATGCTGAACGTAGTGACAATGCTTGATCGAGGGTCATATTTTTGTTTTCGACAAATTTGGCGATTTCTTCTACACGCTCATCGTCAAGCCAGCCAAATTCACCCTTTCTAACGACAAATTTTGCTAGAGTTTCCTCGTCTTTTAGTGGAACTGGATTGTTTTGCCAATCAAAAGAGTGATTGCTTGGGGTTAGTTTGTCTTCTGGAAAACCCATTGGTTTTTCAGTTCTATCAAATCGGTTATTGGCCCGTTCTTCAACTTCACTGATGTATTCTTTGCTTCGTTCAAGCAATACTGCCTTTTTGGTTGTCCCGTATCTTTTGGGCCGCTGACGTTTTTGTGGTCGTGAATTTTTTGGTTGTTTATCTGTTGCCACAAAATACTCTTGATGCCGACAACCTTTGAACTATCGCCTAGTTATGTTTGATTCTATGTTGATAGGTAGGTCAAATTGTATAGCGGTTAATACCATATTCGATTAGGTCATCAAAAATTTGGTTAACGATTTGTCGCGCAACCTTGTTACCGAATGCCAGTACTTTACTCAGTCGCGTGATTTCCCACCAAGCAGTTATCTCCAAACCACCATCATCCTCCATCAGGATAGTGATGTCAATAGTCAAATTCTTGATTGCTAAAGCAGCTGTTCTACCATTGATAGTTTGCCCTTTCCATACCATGACTAATTGAACAAATTGAGGGCTATTGCCACGGTTAATTTCACTTATCAGCCACATATCTTCAATCAATTGTCGGGCGACAATCCGATGCAGGTCTATACGTTGATTAACAGATAACTCGCCTTGGTTTTCCGACAAGATACGATTGGCAAACTTGTTCCAAAACGGCCAATAATTAAGGTTGAGTAAATTCTCCTGCATTATCGCTAATTGGGTTGAAGGAATGGATTTTCTAACTACCATTTTCGGTTGCTGCATATTTACCACATTCAAGCAAAGACAATGCTCGGACTCAGTGGTAATGCAGAGTTTTCTCTTCCATCGCCACCTTGGTAATCTTCAGCGTTGATAACGGCGACTTCAGACAAGCCTAGTTCCTTAGCAATGAAAGATGCTCTTGCGCTTAGCACTTCGTATTCATTTATGCAATCGAGTATTAGTGATTTTGCTTTGTCATCCCATTTGAAAACTTGCGAGAGCATTTTCTTGTTCCAATAAGACAGAATTTGTCCCATATTTTCATTATTAACAAAATCCATCTGCTTTAGTTCTTGAATGAACTGCTTGACATTACCGCCATTGTTGAGGTAAGTAATGGCTTCTCTCGACAGTTGGTTTTTCCAATTTGGTGAAAGTATCAGTGTTAATTTATCGGCTTTACCATCGAGGTGTTTCTCAGCGATGGCCATTATCTTACGGGAATTTTCTAACACATTTCGCATAATGAACTCGTAGTCCAAGATATTTTCTTCCGCAGAAGATACATCATCCACAGTCTTCATTTCAGAAGCGGAAACCATGTTGCTTAGTGCCAAACATCGTCCCCATTCTTCAGCCAAATGAGGCGTTGATACCGATATTAAGTATGTCCAAGATTCGAGTAATCTACGTCCGATTGTAGCGTTATTACCACCTCTTCTCGTATACCAATTGACGTCTTTGATTAGTTCATAGTGAGATATTTCCACCGCCCTTCTAAGATCGTAAGTGTTCATAGCCTCATTAAATTCTGCAACCCGCTGCTTCATTCTAGCAACCAACCAATCATCGATTGCAGAGGCCTCGTCACCCCAATTGAGAATAGTCTCGGGTATTGTTCTCAATTGTAACATTACGCGATAATTGGCTTCAAGCGCAGTATCTGACCAATCCATACCTGCGGTTGGGTTTGCGGCAAACAAAATGAATAGTCTTACGGTGTCAGCACCATATTTTTCAATCATTTCTTCGGGCGAAACAGTATTTCCGAGTGATTTACTCATCTTTGCAGATCTCATATTCAAAGTGTCACCACACTGCGGGCAAGGCATTCCAACATGATCCACACTGAGGGTTATCGCGCATGATTCACACCAAGGCGCTGATTTGTTGACCATGCCTTGGCAAAGTAATTCATTGAATGGTTCATCAACCGAATGTAGCCCCAAATCACGAAGGGCTTTTGTCCAAAAACGAGCATAAATTAGATGCATTTGCGCATGTTCTATACCACCGCAATAGAAATCAACGTTCATCCAATGGTCAGCGATTTCTTTAGAAAAACATTCATCATTATTTGTTGCATCTGTATAGCGCAAGAAATACCACGATGAGTCGACAAATGTGTCCATCGTATCAGTTTCTCTGCGGGCATCCTTGCCGCATTTAGGGCATTTGACATTCAAAAATTCAGCAGAGGTTTCCAATGGATTACCCTTGCCAAAAACAATATCTCTCGGCAATTCAACTGGCAAATCTTCCTCAGGGACCGGTACTGCACCACACTCGTCGCAGTGGATAATGGGAATCGGAGTACCCCAGTAACGTTGTCTTGAAATCAGCCACGGGCGTATCTTCCAGTTGAGCTTTCTTTCACCTTTACCTAAGGCAACTAACTCGTCGATAACTGCGGTGATTGCATGTTCACCAAACAAGCCATCAAATTTTGTCGTTCCGGTGTTAACCATATACCCGTAATCGGTTTCTGCTTTCTTTAATTCTGCAGCACCATCTCCGTTTTCAGACATGACAAGAGCGCGACGTATGGGTATGGAAAATTTCTGTGCAAAATCGAAGTCTCTCTCATCATGTGCAGGTACCGCCATAACAGCGCCAGTTCCATAAGATGCGATAACAAAATTACCGCACCATATTGGAATTCTTTCTCCAGTCAGTGGATGAATTGCATTTTTACCTAATGGAACACCTTTCTTTTTGTTCATATTTTTGATTCGGTCAAATTCTGCCATTACAGATACCTCATCATATAGTGTCTGCCACTCGTTTTCAAACTCAGTGCCAGATACCATTTTTTCTGCGAGTGGGTGTTCGGGTGCTAGAGTAATGAAAGTGACTCCAAATAGGGTATCAGGCCTAGTGGTAAAAACTGTGATTACTTCATCTGAATCTTCGATCTCAAACGCTATTTCAGCTCCTTCAGAACGGCCGAGCCAATCTTTTTGCATTGCTGCTACATTCTCCGGAAATTGAATTTGGTCAAGTCCATCGACTAACTCTTGAGCATACTTTGGAATGTCGAGAAACCACTGACTCATACCTTTCTGTTCAACAGGGCCATTACAGCGCCAACACCTGCCGGCCTTGACCTGTTCATTGGCCAATACAGTATTACATGGTTCACACCAATTGACAGGGGCAAATTCTTGGAAAGCCAAGCCATTTTCATAGAATTTGGTGAAAAACCACTGATTCCATTTGTAATAATTTGGGTCGTGGCTCTTTACCATTCGATTCCAATCATATGAAAACCCCATTCGCTTAATCTGTTGAGTGATTGAAGCCATATTTTTTTCAGTTATATCGTGTGGGTGGCCGCCTTCTTTTATTGCTGCGTTTTCGGCCGGCATTCCAAAGGAGTCAAAACCCATCGGATATAGAACATCAAAGCCCATCATTCGCTTGTATCTCGCTACCGCATCGCCAATGGAGTAGTTCCTTACGTGCCCCATGTGCATTTTGCCAGAGGGGTATGGGTACATTTCCAGACAGTAAAATGAGGGTTTGTCATCACTTATTTTTGCCACAAATATTTTTTCTTCTTCCCAGCGTTGTTGCCAATAATCTTCATCGACGCTTTGTATACTGTAACTCAAATGACCACCTCCTACCCGCTACAGATGCTCCCACTAACGGTGCCCATTTCAATCCCACTATTCAAGAACCGAATCAATGTAGGATTTTTGTGGCGCGGAGGATTGAGGTTAGAGCCCCATCACGAATTGATTTAGCCGGTGGCTGGACAGATGTTCCAACATATTGCAAGCATAAGTCCGGTGTTGTAGTAAACATAGCAATCAATCAATATGTAAACTGCGAAATGGTAATCGACGATGAGCGAAAAATCTCTGTCTCATACTCAACAGACATGCCGACAGGGTCGGGCTTAGGGACTAGTGGTGCGATGAATGTCGGTTTTATATCGACTATAACCAATGCAACAGCAAAACCTCTCGATAATGCCGAAGTCGCTTATCAATTTGAAGCCCTTCTTGGCAACAAAGGAGGTCGACAGGACCAGTGGGCAAGCGCATTAGGTGGTATTAATCAGTTAACTTTTACAAATGATTCAGTTGATGTGGAAGAATTGACTCCTTCGGCACAGTTTGTTGAATTACTGGAGAGTCGATTACTCTTATTCAACAGCCATATTGCTCATGTGTCAGGTGATTTACACAAAAGCGTCTGGCATCGATTTGAGAATGGTGACAAGGAAATAATCAGGGGCTTAGACATGATAAGAGACGCTGGACAGTTGATGGCGAAAGCATTGGTATCTGAATCAATCGAGGACGTAACTGTAGCAATGAACATGAACTCAGCAGGAGTAGACATATTGGGTCTTGAACTGCATGAACCATTTCGAGATGTAATGAATCAACTACATGATGATGGGTTAATCGCCGCTTGGAAAGCAATGGGCGCTGGTGGAGGAGGAGTCGTAGGCGTAATCGCAACTTCCCAGTCATCAATCAAAACGATCGTCGATGTCGCAGAAAATACAGGCTGGAGTCATCTGCCTTGGAAGGTAGATTACGAGGGTGTTGTCAGAAGCGAAACTAATCTCTAATCTTGATGTATTCCATATCGGTTTCTAACAGGAATAAGGCCTCTTTGGTCAATTTATATCGGTTTTTAATTCCCATTTTACGCTTTTCAACGAGACCATATTTTTGTAACGTCCTCAAGTGGTGAGAGATTAATTGCTGGCTTTTTTCGAGTTTCTTGGCAAGTTCTGATTGTGTGGGGAATTCACCGATTTGATGTTCATCATCAAGAAGAGTTAGAATCTTGCCTTGAAGGCTTTTAGGGTCAGGAGATAAAAGCGGCACTGGGAGGTCATCTGGATTCATGCCAGGGTATAGAGAATTGTTCAAAGGATAATATCGAACGAATCGACCATCATTTATTCGCCAAATCAACTCCTGGTTTTCCAACAATCTCAAGTGGTGAGTAATTTGGCCATTACTCATTTGTAAGGCAGCCATTAACGCTCTAAAGTGGCACCCGGGATTTGCCGTCAAGTATCCAATTAAACGACCTCTTTGGAATCGGCCATCAGAGGTTTCATGTGTTTTGCCGACAAGGGCAAATATCCACAACCCTGCTGAAGTCAGCGGTATCCTCAAACTTTCTGTGTTCGATATGAACACTAAGAGGCCCAACAAGATAGATGAGCTGGCGACGCCGTAAATTGCAATTTCAGTTATCGGTACGGTTTCTTCATCACCTGCGGTAACAGGATTTTTGATAATGCCTTGATCGTTCGGGTTTTCTTCAATGAAAATTTCGTTGATAGAAATTATTGGGAGCCCGAATTGTGCACAGAAACTAGAATCGTATTGGTGTTCAGTAATCAAATATTCACCATACCAGCTTTGTTTAGGACCCCAATTATTTATTCCTGAATTGTCCTTTAGGATGTATGCAGAATTCGGTGCACTCACCATCCAGCATTGTTGGCCATCATAGTCAATCATGTCCCAAGTACCAGCTATTTGATAGACAAATTTGGGATTAATAGTTGGCTCGCCAGATTCAAGATATATCGGTTCAGAAAAGGTGGCTGTATGCTCAAAATTAATTTTGTGAA
>DAHU01000073.1:4904-8064 GCA_002495945.1 Euryarchaeota archaeon UBA13 | reverse complement strand
GTTCAAACCCCTAAGCCTTGAGGCTTGTCTATGAGCGAGGTGCCAGAAGGCGTGGACTTGTCGGGTTTTGCGCGTAAACCACCTCGCCCTACAGCAACAATGACGCTCACTCGAGATGGGCCAAATGGACCGGAAGTCTTGCTTGGTTTGCGCAGTGAAACAATGGCTGCATTCCCTGGTTACTGGGCATTCACTGGTGGTGGAGTGTCGAGAGTTGATACAGCAGCAGTTGAGTCATTTTCTGTACTCGATGTCGAGCATGGGAAATTCATCGCATGCATTCTCAGGGAAACTTGCGAAGAATTAGGAATTGCCCCTAATGGTGACCACGTAATCACAATAGATGAGAATGCAAGATTCGATGTTATCAAAGATAAAGCCAATTGGTTGCCGCATGCTGAAGATTGTAACATTCCAGTAAATACCGACAATATCAACATCCTCGGGCATCGAATCACTCCACCATTTGGACCAGTTCAGTTTGATAATGCCTTCATTCATTTTCATTGCGGTGACTGGCAAAGTGTCCCTGAAATCGATCTTGAACCACAAACTGAGTTTGATGATATCATGTGGGCAAGACCACAAGATATTCTCGAACGTTGGTCGAGGCATGAAATTAAGGTCGCTCCACCTGTTATTTCTGTGCTGATGGAAATAGTTAGAGTGCTAGAATTCTCTATCGATATTGTTGATGCGGCAAAAAATATCTCACGCAGGCAACCGGGACGACAGTCTATTTTGTTTGCATACGGGGTTGAGGTTGTACCGATAAGAACTGCAACTCTGCCGCCAGCAGACCACACAAATTGTTACTTGGTTGGGGATCCAGAAGGAGATTTCATCATAATAGACCCCGCAGTTCGTTATCGAGAGGATATGGAATCTTTGGCTGATGCAGTGGAACGACATGATGGTCAACCCGTGGCTTTTGCATTCACTCACTCACATAGTGACCACCTTGCCGATATGGATTTGTTGAAAGAGGCATTTGATTTACCGGTATGGGGTAGTGAATTTACCTCAAAAAGCGTAAATTGCGATCGAATATTACGAGATGGCGAGATAATAGAACTCGGTAGACAAACCTGGCAAGTGCTTATCACTCCTGGACATCATCCAGACCATACGTGCTTCATTAGTGATGCCGGACTAATTGCTGGAGACATGCTTGCCGGTTTTGGCACAATTTTGATACCACCGGCAACTGGGGATATGGATGTATATCTTGAGCAACTTGCCAGACTTAGGAATTTACATCCTCACCTCGCTTTTCCAAGTCATGGGCCAGTGATAGCACTGCCTGAGAAGAAATTCAACTATTACATCAAACACCGAACAGCCCGTCACGAGAAAGTCCTGCAAGCGGTTGCGAGTGGGCTGTCAGATGTACAGGCAATCGCAGCTAAGGCGTATGATGACACTCCTAACGCTCATGTTGGACTCTCTGAGGACCAAACATTAGCACATTTACTATCTCATCAAAGACAAGGTAGAGTAAGTCAAGATACAGACGGCAACTGGCATGGAAGCATTGATTGACCAGAGGTTGTAGCAATCTCATGCCTCGTCGATTAGTAATTACCAAAGCAGGTCCTCCATCAGTGCTTAATGTGATTGAAATGACTATGCCTGTGCCCGGACAAGGTGAGGTTTGTATCGAGGTTCACTATGCTGGAATCAACTTTGCCGATACGCTAATGAGGCTTGGTTTGTATCAGCCAAGACCACCATTTCCATTTACTCCAGGCTACGAAGTAAGCGGAATAATTCATTCAGTTGGCAAGGGAGTTACCGAGTTCAAAGTTGGTCAAAGAGTAGTTGCAGCTATGCAGAATGGAGGCCAGGCTAGCCACGTTATTGCAGTTACTTCACGAGTTATTCCACTGCCAGATGAGATGTCACTACAGAAGGCAGCATCAATGCCAGTCACCTATATCACTGCACACCACATGTTGCACCATTTGGGTAATCTAAAGGAAACAGATACTGTACTGATTCATGGTGGCGCAGGAGGAGTTGGAACCGCAGCCTTACAATTATGCCAGTGGGCAGGTGTTAGCAAGGTTTGGGCAACAGCATCGGGGCATAAAGCTGACATTATCAAGAAATTTGGCGGTATTCCAATAGACAGGCACAAACAAGATTTCGTCGAAATCATCAAGCGAGAAACCGATGGAAGGGGAGTTGACCATATCCTTGACCCAATTAGCGGCGAGAACCTAAAACGCAGTTTGAAAGTATTAGCAATGGGTGGTAAAGTGTACTCCTATGGCATGTCGGCAGCTGCACCAACCAGTAAGCGTTCACTGCTCAAAGCGTATTTTGCTTGGCGAAAAACACCAAAACTTGATCCTCTGAAAATGATGTCACGCAATCAGGGCGTATTCGGTGTACACATGGGAACATGGAATGATGAAGCGGTAATCGCCGAACAACTCCATCGCATTATTGATGGAATAAACCAAGGCGTACTGGATCCAGTAATTGACTCAGTATTTACAGTTGAAGATGCTGCTAAAGCACATCAGCACATCCATGACGCTAAAAACATCGGTAAAGTTCTGTTAAGTTTCAAGTAGATTTCAATAAGCGAGAATAATTCAGTCAGATGAGGCGGTAATATGAAGGCCAATATGAGCGGTTTTGACCTACGAGCAATCGTTGGTGAACTGAGTCAGTATGTTGGCGCTTATGTCAAGAAGTCATACATGCCGCATTATGAACAAATTGTGTTGCGAATTAATCCCAAAGAAAGCAACCAGTTTGACTTAGTTATCGTCAGAGGTTCTCGAGTTTACACTTCTAATCGTGACAGACCAATGCCACAAACTCCACCACCGTTCGCTATGGTCTTGCGTAAATACCTCAAAAATGCCCGCATGACCGCAGCCAGACAACTTGGTTTTGACCGGGTTTTGGCTTTTGACTTCGATACAAAATATGGCGTAATGCACCTTTATGTTGAAGTGTTTAGAGAGGGTAATGTCATTTTGGTTGACAGTGAAGGTATCATTATTCAACCGCTGACTCACGCAAAGTATTCTGGCCGCATTCTCAAGAAAGGAGTACAATATTCACCTCCACCAGCGGCTTCAGACCCTCATGATTTTGATGAGAGCGCACTACAGAAGATTTTTGATAATTCAGACCGTGACTT
>DAHU01000073.1:0-4584 GCA_002495945.1 Euryarchaeota archaeon UBA13 | reverse complement strand
GCAACCCTTGGCGGTAAGGCAAATCTCGGCGGTACCTACGCTAATGCAGTCTGTACACTGGCTGGCTATCAACCTAATTTAGCAACCTCTGAAGTTGATGTAAAAGAAGTTCACCAAGCCCTCAAACAATTACTCGACGGACTTGCAAATGATGCAAAGGGCTACATTATCCTCAAGGCCAGTGAAGAACAAACGGATGAGGAACTCCAAGAGTTAGCCAATCAGCAAGTTGATGGAGCAGAACGAGACAAATTTTTGCAGCAGTATGCCAATGAAGCATCACCAATATTACTTCCAGCCCATGATGGTAAGGCAGTAATTGAATTTGACAGTTTATGTCAAGCAGTAGATGCATGGCAAGGCTCTCATGATGCCGGCGCATTAGCCCGTCGTGAGGCAGAAAAATTAGACATTGCATCACCAGGTCGCGGGTTTTCAACTGAGGTAGAAAAGTTGGAACGACGCCAAGCCCAACAAGAAAAGGCACTGGCAGGTTTCGCGAAAAAAATTGAGAAGCAGCAAATGATTGGTCACACGATTCAAAATAATTGGTCGCATGTCGAAAGTCTGCTCGCTCAAATCAATGAATCAGTTCAGAAAAATGGCTGGAAAGAGACACAGAAGATGGCCAAACAGATTCCTTGGATCGTCTCTATGAACCCTGCTGACCGCACTTTTATGACAATTTTGCCCGATGATAATGGCGAGGCTAAAGGCATGCAAGCAATGCTTAGGCTGGATGAAACAGTCCATCAAAACGCCCAACATTTCTTTGAGACAGCCCGTAAACAGAAGGCCAAAACTAAGGGTGCAACCGATGCTTTAGAGGAGACCAATATCCATCTCAAGCGGGCAAAGAAGAAGGAAGATAAGGCTAAAGAAAGTGGAAAACTGAGTAAAGTAAAGCGTAGCAAACGATTGTGGTTTGAAAACCATCGGTGGTCGATGACTACTGGTGGACATTTGTTGGTTGGTGGCAAAGATGCTAAGGGCAACGATGCTATCGTCAAAAAACACCTTTCTGGCTCGGATATGTATCTACACGCCGATATACACGGCGCTCCAAGTTGTAGTCTAAGAGCAACACAGGGCTTTGTTATTGATGAACATAGACCGGGGCATATTCCAGACGATATTCCAACATTCAAGTTAGTTGACAAGCTTGGAGATGAACGAATCAATGATGAGAAGTTAACTGAAGCAGCAACTTTGGCCCTATGCTGGAGTCGTGCATGGGCAAGTGGGGGTGGTCATGGGACGGTATTCGCAGTCAAGCCGGCTCAGGTGTCTAAAACCGCCCAGACTGGTGAATATGTCGGGAAGGGTGCTTTCATTGTAAGAGGGCAACGTCAGTGGTTCAAGGACTTAGATGTGAGAATCGGCATCGGGATAATCGCAATTAACGGAGTACCGCTGTTAATGAGCGGGATGCCAAATTTAATCCAAAAGATATGCCCGAGATTCGCTATACTTTCTCCAGGAATTTCAAAGAAAGATAAGCTGGCGAATAGGATTTACAAAAACACGGGGATTTCTACCGATGAGATACTGTCAGTGCTTCCAGGTCCCTGCGATATCTTGGTTGATAGTGGGATATTTTCGCCCCCCAAGTCTTATTCAGAGGAAGAGTGACTAATCTATGGCGAATTGCATAGATGTGCAATCCGCACATCTACCGTTGGCGTCTAGTGTTCCCTTTTCGAGTCTTAAGCAACTTGAACAGTAACCACCACTGAGTCTGATAGTGGCTTTCTTCGCACTCTGCATGGCCCGGAGGCTGTTTCCGACTATTTTGAAGGCTTGTTATCCCCATGACCAATGTAATGTATAATCAACACACTATATTTTGAAGGGAAAGCAACAGCCCTTGTCATGGTGGGTGAGCACAACTCCTCGTTTTTTTCCCGCTTATCTAAGTCGCCAGCGTTCCGTTCATTGATGTTGTTTTCAGCATTCAGAGCAGTCTACGGCATGGGGATTTTAATCGTAACATACTTCATCGCAACTAGCGAAAATGCACCTATTTGGACTTCTATAGTATTCTTATTGTTCTCCATGATTTTCTCAAGAGTTTTATTCAAATTCATAAAAAGAAAATGGGCAAAGGGCGAGAATCACACTGAACCTATGGTACCAACGACCGTAATTTGAACTCATCTACGGTTTCTTTGATACTGTCTTCTAATGAAATCCAATTCATTCCCAGTACATCAGTGGCTTTTTGCGATGACATATTAGAATCACCACGGAAGAATCCCTTGACGGTTTTTCTGGTCATGTAGCGCTTCTTACCTCTAAGCCCATTGAACCAGTCAAACAACACCACGAGTGACATCATTGAGCGTGGAATGCCTCGCTTGGGTGCCTTACTATCTGGATATAGTCGCTTAACAATTCGACAAACATCCACTAAAGTCAAATTGTTGTGCGGAGCTAGAATAAATCTGCCAGCAGCCTCATCAACCTCATACGCCCTTCTGTGGGCAATTGCAACATCTCTGACGTGAACGATCGAGAGAGGTATTTTTGGCGCCATTGGAACGTTTCCGTTTACTATATCTGGAAAGAAATCAACACTTGGTGTCGGGTTGACAAAACCTCCACCAATAACAGCACTGGGATTAATTACCCTCAAATCTAGATTGAATTCTTTTGCTAATTCCCAGGCTTTTCGCTCACTATCAGTTTTTGCAATAATGTATGGTGATGAACGTTCTGTCTGCCAATCGTCCTCAGTCTTTGCTCTGCCCTTTGGGGTGTTTCCGACGGCTGCAACACTCGATGTGTAAACTACTCTTTTGATGCCAGCATTCTTTGCTGCAGTAAGCAAATGCGTGGTGCCTAAAATTGCTGTATCAATTATTAATTGGCCATCTTTTGTATTCGAGTAAATAGTTGCAGTATGAAATAGTGAATCACAATTACTCATCATTTCCGACCAGTTATCTCCGTCTAAGATGTCGCCTTCAACCAACTCTAAGCGATCTTCTACTCCCGCTTCCTTTGCATGTTGAATTACGTGCTCAGTCTTACTCTTGTCGTTGAGATCTCTTACCGAGCCTCTAACACGATAACCGTTAAGCAGCAAATCTCGAACAATTTGGTTGCCAATGTGGCCATTTACGCCGGTGACAAATATTGTCTTACCATTAGGTTTTACAGCTGTTGTCATCGAATCACTCGGCTTGAATACGGGTAGTTTTTGTTAAAATACTATGTTTGTGGCGTATCACTCATATTGATGTATGACGCTGATTTAGCGCTAACTATGCCTGCACAAAGCGTTGAGGAAGAACTAGCGGAGTTAGCCGCCCTAGTAGAGGAGGCTGAACGTCTTGGCTTTGATCCATGGCCACCTGAAAAGCCCGACAGACCTTGGGCAAAATGGGCGCTAGGTTCATTCATGATTATTATGATGCTATCCGCAGTATCAAAGGTCATGTTCCGCTTTGTCTCTACCTAGGATAGAGACTCAATGCCGGCGCAACTGCTTCAGTCTCTGCGTGTCAGTAGGGCAGCACCGAAAAGTGCAACAATACCAACAACTGCGCCAAAACCAGGCGTTAGCATTGGATTTTCATCCGAATAAGCGTCGGTGGAATTAGAATATAGTCTAACCATATTCCATTCTCCATCTACAACGATTTCAGGGTTGATATGCACCATGTCACCCATGCTTATGGTTCCAGAGTTGTCAGCATCGTGGAACGTGATATCATCACCTGGGGAAGGTGTTGCGGCGTCAGAAACAGATACTTTCATCACGTCATCACCGCAAGTCATGGTTGGCGTTTCCATCATGTCTGACCCATCCATTCCTCCGTCTTCATCAGATTCATCATCCATAGAACAATTGGATAGTACGATGTAGTAGTCGGCAAACGAACCTTCCACTATTGCAGGAGACATCATGTCTGGGGTAATGATTCCCCAATCGTAAGTAGCACCATGGTGGTCGTGGTCATCGTGGTCGTCATGGTCATGCCCATCATGGTCGTCGTCATCGTCGTGGTCATCATGAGTTCCATCACCGTTATCCATTCCACCATCATTTCCAGATTCATTTCCGCTTCCAGATCCATCTCCTTCATCAGTTCCCATTCCATCATCACTTTGGTCATCGTCGTCATTACCGTGGTCGTGTCCATCGTGGTCGTCGTCATCATCACCATGGTCATGTCCTTCATGGTCATCATCGTCAGAGGAAATTGGTTCCATGTTGAAAGGCAAAGCAAATTCCATCAGTGTGTCATCGTTAGTAAGTAGTGTCTCAGTTTCCTCAGCATCTAAGATAGTGATGCTTGAGGTACTATCGACTCCGTAGTAACTGTCAACCATAATCATCTTGGTTACAACAAAATCCAAAGACAGAGTAAATGTCATTGTTGTTGAGTGATCTGCGGAATGTTCCATTACTGTGGAGAATGAGAATCCATTTTCGGTTCCTAGACCAGCGTTCCAAAGGGCAGTCTGTGGGTCAAAGTCTTCCGGTATGCTTACCTCAGTGTTTGGTAATCCAAGATCAAAGTCACCACTCATGTCGTCATCATGTCCGTCATGGTCGTCATCGCCATGGTCATCATC
>DAHU01000093.1 GCA_002495945.1 Euryarchaeota archaeon UBA13 | reverse complement strand
TTTATCCGCCGGGGCAATATCTATTCCCTATCTATGTGTGGTAGAAATATGGATGACGACATTATGACGATAGAAAACACACCGCAGATGAGACAATTTCTTCAACTATGGATGATGAGTGGAGGTATGGTACTTGCCACAGTGAAAAGTATTCTTGAAGATGGACGATTAATCGAAATGCCTGACATCCCCGGACGTGACTTCAAGGCCGAAATTATCGAGCTCAGCAAATTATTCAATGATGTTGTATCGAGGTTAAAGTGATGGAAGTTCCCACAGGAAGCCATGTTCGAAGGTGGCGAAAGTCCCTCGGAATTACTCAAACAAGACTGTCTGATTTGAGTGGTGTGGCTCAATCGATCATCGCTAAGATTGAGAATGAAGTTGTTGACCCACGAGTTTCGACTTTGAGAAAATTGGTCGAGGCTTTATCGCGATTTGAAAATCCTGAATTACTACACACCGTTCAAGATATTATGACTACTGATGTAGCCGCTTTAAGATTCGAAGACACTATCCAAGTCGCTATCGATAGGATGGTAAAAGATGGAATCAGTCAACTACCTGTTTTATCGGATGATGGTCGAATTGAAGGAATCGTTTCAGAAGACAGTATTTTGCAAAAAGGTGCGCAAAGAAATGGAGTTGTTGGCCAAGTTATGCACAGGAGCCCCGCAATTGTTAGCATAAATCTATCAGTTGCTGAAGCAAGAAGACGATTGACAGAGGTTGAGGCACTGCTGGTAGTTGAAGGGGAATTATTGGTAGGTTTAGTAAGTCGAATGGATTTGGTAAGAGCTCTTAGGTTGAACAGTATTGCGTGACTACTGATTATTGGCCGCATCCTCGCCTTGTGGGGTAATCAAAACATTACTGCCATCGCGATATATTACTGGTATCTCGACAGTGGAAACGCTGGGTATCACGTGCAAAGAACATGAAGGAGTACAAGCTGGTGGAAGGTAATCTTCACCCGATTCCGACATTACGAAGGTAATGCCGTGGTTTGCTGGTAATAATGCATCTATTCCTTGGAATTCCATCATCATAGTAACAGTTTGACCAGGTACGACTGTCTGTGCTTCATACCCGCCAGCGTGATAGCGTACATCCATCGTAGCATGACCGAGTCTGATGCCTGTCTCCGAGTCTTGCATCTCAATGAATACCTGGCCACCGTCAAATGAAGGTACGACTGTCAAATGGAACGTGGCAAGTCCGGAAATATGGGTGTCTGAGTCCTCGGACATTGGAGGGCAAGTAACGGTTACAGTAGCCTCGCCACCCAACGCTATTCCGGCTGTGCCGAGGAACGTCCCTGTGGATTGGCATTGTTGCATATCAAGCGCCACCCTCTCCACATCTAATGGCGGCCAGGTCTCTTCAATGCGCCATTCGCCATCGTTTCGCTGTATTTGCGCATGAAGAGCTGGTTTTGGCCCAATGCCTTTGAGGTAGTATTCCATCCATTCGAACAAGTCTTGGCCCCAATCCCATCTCGTCATGTTATGAATCGCTTCACCGCCATAACCTGAATCTTGGTTATTGTGTTTGGTCCATTGATCGGGGTAATTGTGTTCCCATTGTCCAAGCATTCCAGCTACTTCATAGCCTGCGTCGATATATGCTTGATACCAATTTGTGCCCGGTGGCCCTCCGAATACCTGATGTGGGTCAACATTCCAATCTTGCATGCCTTGAACCCAGTATATACTCCCATTGTAAGTTCCAAGAGCTTTGTCAATATGACTACGTTCATCATAATAATTTGCCATGTAAGGGTCAAATTCACCCAAACCATATCGGGTCGGCCCAGCCAAAAATCCTTCAACCACGTCAGAGCACAAATTATCCAAATCATCATCATCATAATCCAGGATACTGCTGCCGTAGTTTGAATGCATGATTTGCGAACGGGCTTCTGCGCTGCCGTTCTTGTATAGAAGTGGTGCTAGCGCTGTAGTGCCAGAAATAGGCACGATTGTCTTCAAATGCTCACTGCCTTGAGCAGCCGCTTCCCATGCAGTAGCTCCTTCGTAGGATTTTCCGTAAATAGCGACATTGCCGTTGCTCCATTCTTGGTCGCCAAGCCACTCAACAGCAGAATGTATTCCCAGCCCTTCACCATCGCCTCGATAGTCAAAACACCCTGTACTTTCTTCGGTAGCAAATACTGCTACTTGGGCTAAGGCATAACCGTGCGGAATAAAATTGTCATAAATGAACTCGCCGCGGCCTGCAGCAACCACATTAGTTGGATTAGATTCGTCGCCTGGTTGGCCATAAGAAAAGTACGGACTGACGACTGCAATTACTGGAACTTGATCGCCCTGTTCGGTATTGGAGGGTAACCAGTAAGAGAGATGGACTTCTGCGCTGTTTGGTCCGCCGCCCCAAACCCCAGTGGTGTCAACTGTAATTGTTGCCTCTTGAACATCTAGTGGTTCGTGGGGGCCAGGTTCTAACACCATAGCATATGACCCAGTCCAGTTCCAGTCTAGCTCATAGCGATCGTAGATATCTGGATAATATGAATCGGTTTTTGTGGTATCGGTTCCGTCTGCAGGTGAAAAACAACCAGAAAGTGGTAAAGTCAAGCACATCACTGCTAGCAGTATCGCCTGACGCATGATTGGCGGGCTGTGTCATCTTCAATAAACTGATGCTTGTTGAAATTAATCCGTAAGTTATGAGTTGTAGCACCGCTTCGGTTGTAACATGCAGGCTAGTGAGGCTTGGGGAGAGCGCTGGTCAAATGCTGTGCTACCAATGGCACGGCGTTACATGGAAGTGGCGTGTGAAAAACAAAGTTTGGTCTGTCTTGCAGCCGATAGGAACACCATGGCTGGACTTATGGATTTGATAGGTGAAGTTGGCCCTTATATCGCCGCCCTGAAAACCCATGTCGATTTGGTTGATGACTGGTCACTAGAAAAATGGACAGAGTTGTGCAATTTAGCTCAAGAGCATAATTTGCTCATTTTTGAAGACAGGAAATTTGCCGATATTGGAAAAATAAGTAAGGCGCAGATGGGCGGTATTTACGACATTCGGTCTTGGTCAGACATCGTCACTGCGCATCTGATCTCGGGACCTGATATCGTAGATGGATTACAATCTGCATGGCAAGAAAAAGACAGAGAGGGCGGAGTATTATTGTTGGCTCAAATGTCGAGTCGGGGTAATTTACTGACCGAAGAATATTCAGAAAACGTGGTGCAAGTCGGTGTTCAAAGTGACGGTGTGCTCGGTTTTATCGGAAACGGATCGAGGCCAGAGGAATTGAAAACTCTTAGGATGCGTGTTGGGGAACAGAAGATGATTTGGACCCCTGGAGTAAATCTCAACGTGGGAGATGGTGAGATGGGGCAGCGATACGGCGACCCATATGAAGCAGTACTGGCTGGTTCTGATTGCATTATAGTGGGCTCAGGAATACATCGAGCTGATAATCCAGCAGAAGTGGCCAAACAATATGCGCAAGTGTCGTGGAAGGCTTTAATCAATAGGTGATCGCTTGGTAAATTGGTTTCTTTGGTTAATTGCTATAATTTGTCTTAGCCTACCCGCTTGGTTACTCTATAATTCTTGGAACAAAGGTAGATTACTCAACGAAAGATTGGCACAATGCGATAATACTTTACTAACTGATTCGAGCGTTAAAATAAATCAAATTGTTTCAGCACCAATTGGCACAACTGTGACTGAAAACGCAACATTAGTCGTCGCCCCTACAATCTCAAATGAGATTCGTTAGATAAGCGTAGTAACCTATTCCAAAACCAAGAAATAAAATTATCAGTACAAGTAATTTTTTTCCTCGTTTAGGTTTCTCGCTTAGAGGACTGGTTGCGACGGGAACTTCTACCTCTAGCACTGGTGTCAAATTAGGTTCAATAATCGGCATACCGATTGGACTTGGTAAGTCTGGTAAAGGCATTCCAGGTAGTGGAGGGAGTGCTATTGGCCCGTCGTCTTCCTCGGGTTTTACTCGGTCAATTGGATACAATTCATCTAGATCCTCAAGTCCTGGAGCTTCGGGAATTGGCCCCAAGATTGTTTGCCATTGCTCGTCAACGACTGATGCTGTGATTGGTTTTTGCAACCAAGCAACGGCTCCCGCAGAAAATTTCGCATCTGCTGCAACGCTCGAAAGTCGCCTAGGAGCGACAAATACGATTCTTGCATCACCACCGTGCTCTCGCATTTCAAGGGCGGTAAGGTGCCCATCCAGAGATGGTATATCGAGGGAAATAATTACTAATTCTGGGTCCAAACGGATGTATTCATCTACTGCTTTATCACCATCATTACAAATTTCAATGTTAAAGTCTTTAATTTTGAAGATTGATGTTAACCTCTGTATAGACATTGTATTTGATTCAACAATAAGGACCGTTGGTGATGCCTCATCCGAATTATTGGAAACATATGCCATGTCAATCTATACCGCCGAAAGAGAACTAACAAATCAATCAACCGGAAGATTTAGCCTATTCTTCCTCATTATCTGAAGAAAGGTCTTCGACCGGCCCATCTCGGGGGTTGGCAAACGTTTCGCGAATTGTTTCTGATTGAGCTTGGTCATCATCTCCTTGCCGTTTTAGAGTCGGAGCACGGGTGAACTGTAACTGTAGTTCACTAATGACGCTGCGTAACAATTGCCCTTCTTTATCTGTTAAGTTTCCCTTGGTTTTATTTTGGAGCATCGAGAGTAAATCTATCGCTTCTTTTGCTTCTGCCATGTCGTAATATTTGTTGCCGTTTTGATCTGGTATGTAGCCCATGTGCAACAGTGCGCTGCGTTGGAACATGTGTACTAATTGAAACAGTCTTGTGGTGTCTTCGTCAGAAAAGATTTCCGCCATGAATAATCCCTGTCGGCCATGACTTAACTAAATGATTACTCAAACAGTTGGTCTAACAACCAATCTGGATCAAATTGTTTCAAATCATCATAGCCTTGACCGACTCCCGCAAAAACGATTGGTCGGCCAGTAGCAAAGGCAATCGACAAACCGGCACCGCCTTTGGCATCAGTATCTAATTTGGTCAACACCGCGCCGTCAAACTTCATGATTTCTTGGAACATTCTTGCTTGATCTACTGCATCATTACCTGCTAAAGAATCTCCGACAAACAGGGTTAGGTGAGGATTAGCAACCCTTCTGACTTTGTTTAATTCATTCAT
>DAHU01000104.1 GCA_002495945.1 Euryarchaeota archaeon UBA13 | reverse complement strand
AAATCGCTGCGAGGGCAGCGTGGTGATCAAGCCGATTGAAACGATGGCGCAGGTTGAACAAATCCAAACTTACGAACAAGAAGATGTCGACACAGTACTCGAAGAAACCGGTGTGAGTAATGCACAAGCCTTGCTTGAAGAGGCAGTGCACCATGATATCGATGACAATCAAGAATTAGACATCGATGAGTTGCGCTCGGCTGCAGAAGTAGTGGTCGCTACTGAAGATATTCAGGACAGAATAGAAGTAACTCAACCAGTCGTTAGTGCAATTCCTGATTTACCTGTTGTTCCAATCGAGCCAGAAATTGATAATGTACTGGATCTGGATGCCATGGCCGATGAAGCCAAACAACTAATACAAAATGGAGATGCAAAAGGCGCTCTAGCCCTACTCAAACCACATTTGAAGAAAGAGGCCAGCAAACACGCGCCATCATGGTTAATCGCTGGTGGAGCAATGGCTAGATTAGACTTAGAAGATCATGCTATTTCTGCGATAGAACACGCTCAAAAATTAGACCCTTCAAATCCCAAAGGCTGGTATAATCTTGGGTCGCTAAAACAACGCAAAGGTATGTTAAAAGAAGCATCTACGTGCTATTCTAATGCGTTAAGGGAAGACCCCTCTTACACAAAGGCAGCACAAAAATGGGCCCCAATAGCGATGGAACTGCAAGAGCCGCAAGCATATCTCTCTGCTGCAACAGTAATTGTTGCATCAGACCCGCAAAATCCAATACGAATCGAACTTGCTACAACATTAGTTGAATTAGCCGAAGGTGAATCACGAGTACTAGAATCACATGCAGGCCTACCACCAACCCTGCCAGAGGGGCCAGAAATGGCACAAACCGCCTTGGATTTACTTGGACAAGGTGAGTCGCAGCTACATGCGAGAGCGCACACGATGGCCAATAACCACATGGAATCGGTTAAAATTTGGAAGGGACTTATACAAACCGAGCGAAATGATCCGGAAATGTGGCGTGGTCTGTCAAAAGCACTATATGCAGCAGGCGACAATACAACAGCAGAAAAATGCAGTATTAAAGCACAGGAAATTGAAGACGAGATGAATGTAAAAAATGTAGTAACTCCAAATGTAGAGGCAAATGCTGCAACTCTTCAAACTGAACACAATCAATTTACAGCGGAACCTGAGATACCACCGGTTCCAGAAGCACCCCAAGAAATTAGTCAAGAGCAAATGATGAGTGCTAATGAATTGCTCGCTCGTCCGCAAGCGCCGGTACCGGCCCCCGAACCCTTGGCTAATCCTGGTGTCGATTTAGCAAAAGCAGCGCTGGAAGTTCAATCAAATTCGCTTGTCCAAGAAGAATTCCGTAACCCTGCATCGACATCAATAGCAAATCAGGACATTTCATGGTACAATCAAGGTGTAGCATTGATAGAAGCGGGCAAATACGCTGAAGCATTGTCATGTTTTGACCGAGCTTTGCCATCCTTCTCAAATGACGACGAGATGGTAATTAGAATTCTAAACGGTAGAGGAAATGCGTTTTATTATTTGGAAAATTACCCTGCGTGTGTTGAATCATATCACCAAGCAATGCTAATTAAACCCGAAGAGGTTAGAGGAAAAACCCTCTACAACATGGGTACAGCATATGCAGAAATGGAAAGATATCAAGACGCAGTGAAGTGTTTCGAACAAGCAATACCGCGCGGTTTAACCAAAGATGAGATTAAGCGAACCAAAGACCAAATCAGAAGATGTAATATTCTAATTAAGGAACAAAACAAAAAGAAACGGTGACATATATATGGCTGACAACGATGAAATTATCAAAAAACTCGTAGAAGCAGGTCTGGATGAAAAACATGCTTTGCTCATTATTGATATGGCATGTCAACCCCCTGCTAAAGCCAGTGAGATCGGTAAGCGACTCGGTTTATCAAGGATGGATGCATACAATTCACTGCGAAAACTACAGGAAAAGGGCTTAGTAAAAGCAACTCTCGACAAGCCAATTAGATTCTTTGGCATGACAATTAACGATGTTTTCAAGCAAATTATTCGTACCAAAGAAATGGATTTACGACGTATTAACGAAAATTTAGAATCATTGACCAATTCTGGAAATTATGCGATTATCTCCAATCAACCAATTCACGATGAGGACTCATTTTCTGTGCTCAAAGATCGGCATGCAATTCATGCTACGATAGAATCAATCGTCGCTGAAGCAGAGCAGCGAATTTGGCTGTTACTCGGCAAGTGGGGTATTTTACACATGTTGAGGTCTGGTTGTATAAAATCGGTAAATGAAGCGTTAGATCGTAATATTGATGTCAAGCTGGTAGTTTGTATTGATGAAAAAACCATTAGATTTTATGACAAGTTAGATTCTCGAATCGAAATAAGACATCATCCAGACTTCAATTTGTGCGGTGTTTTTGTCGATAACGAAGTCGGCATACAATTCGTTCAAACAGAAGAATCACCAACTGGCAGAGGTAAAGAAGACACGGCAATATTGATGGAATCAGAAATGCTGTTAAGTGCTCAAAGCGAATTACTCAACATTCAGTGGAATGCTGCAACATCATATCAAACCGCAAAGGCGAAGATGGTTGACGGATTAATGACCGAACCACTACGTTTGACATTAGGCGATGGGTCATTTTACGAACGATTCAAAGAATCTATGAAGTTGGGTATGAATCGTAATACAAACGCAGTTCTAACTCGTAATGGTGCAGTCGTTAGTAATGATGTAATACCGCAATCAAACACATTATCAGCACTTGGTATTAACACGAATCAATTATTCCAAGATGTTGGTTTTAGAATTGGTCAAGAATTAGCAGTTAAACTGCAACACATTGACAATGATACAACATTTTGGAACAACATAAAGTCCGAGTGGCAAGAATTAGGCATGGGTGCAATAGAGTATGATACTTTGCCGCCCAACATGATTACTGTTTACGATGGAAATGCTTGTGATGGGCAACCAGATACCTCAGTAATGTTTTGCAACATGGATGAAAGCGTCATTGCAGGAGTAGTTAAGGAGCGATATAACAAAACAGTAGAATCCTGTAAGCGCCAATGTAGTAATGATGAAAGTTCGTGCTGCTACGAAATTACCATTATCGACTGAATATTAGACAAATAATGCACACGTTCATAGAGAAAGACTAGTTGGGATTAACATGGATTGTGGAACTTGTGAGACTGCTAGTCCGGTGCTGATACAGAAACCAGAGGTTGTTGAAGTTAATTTGACTATTACCGACAATGCTCAGTCTATGCTAGAACAGGCATTTGGTGATGATAGAAGTATGGCTTTGCTTGTTGGTGTCTTGTCCGGCGGCTGCTCTGGATACATGTATGATCTCCAAATCGTCGAAACCACAGACATTGATTGCCAAGAATTATCCATCTCAGGGTTTAGGATACTTGTCCCTAATTCATCAAGTCACCTACTAAACGGGATTGAAATCGACTATGAAGATAGATTAATGGGCGGGGGATTCAAAATAAATAATCCAAACGCCAAGTCTTCATGCGGCTGTGGCGAATCATTTGCATAGGTGCTGCAATGCCACGAATGGCTTACGATGATGCACACATCATCATATTAACAGGCAAAGACAGGGTTAGGTTTCTTGATGGTTTGTCAAGCAATAAAATCGATTTCCAAGATAACCAAGTTATTAGCACGTGTATACTATCAAACAAAGCGAAAATTCTTGGCCAACTGCATCTATTCAATCTTAACGAGATGCTAGTGGGAATTACTATTACGGATGATTTTGTAAAGCTCGTGGATTATCTCAATATGAAAATTTTAGGCCAAGACGTTGGGATTAATGATGTAACTAAGTTAAACTATGTCGATTTAATTTTTGATGAAGAAATTTCTAATGTGGAAATCTCATCTAAAGACGGTTGTACAATTGTTACAATCGAAGGTAAATATCAATTTGAAATGTATTCCACTAAACTCGAGCGTAGGCCTTGCAATACTAATTTAGAAGCATTTAATGAATGGCGAATAAAACACATAATACCATGGTACGGATTTGAAATATCCAGCAAGAAAAACCCATATCAATGTGGACTAAATTCACAGGTGCACGAGAATAAAGGTTGTTTCACCGGACAAGAAATATTAACCAGAATGCGCACTAGAGGAAAGGGCATTTATCTATTGACGTGTATGGAAAATGATTCACTAAAACCAGATGAAGCATCAACGCATGGTAAAGCGAAATCTCTTGTCCTTAAGCGAGGTCAGTAACCTAGGATGTCTGACAACTGTGACTTGTAAAAATTGCCAGATTTTTGTAAACTTGAAAGTTCATCTTCACTCAGATCTAATTCAATAATACGCTCGATACCGTTGGCACCGAGTATTACTGGAACTCCAATGTAAACATCATCTAAACCATATTGGCCCGTGAGATGTGCAGAGGCAGGGATTAATCTCTTACGGTCATTTAACACTGCTTCTGCCATTATTGCTGCAGCAGAGCCGGGTGCGTAAAAAGCAGAACCGCGTTCTAATAATTGGACAATTTCACCGCCACCAGATGCAGTTCTTTGACAAATTGCATCAATAACATCATCACTGAGTAGATTGGTAATAGCAATGCCTCCGACAGTGGTGAATCTCGGCAAAGGAACCATTGTATCGCCGTGGCCACCCAGCACCATAGCTTGTACATCTTCTTCCGAACATCCAACTGCATCAGCAACAAAATGAGTCATTCTAGCGCTATCTAACACTCCCGCTTGGCCACACACTCTATGCGCTGGGAATCCTGTTACCTTTTGCATGTGGTATGTCATGAGGTCTAATGGATTGGTTACCATGATAATTATTGAATCTGGTGCGTGTTCCCTAATACCTTCGCCTACTTGCTTTACTATGCTGGCGTTCTTCGCAATTAAATCCTCTCGGGTCATACCAGGCTGACGCGGAAATCCAGATGTGACGACAACAACATCAGCGCCAGCTATATCATTGTAATCGGCTGTTCCGGTTAGATTACCATCGTAATTCAAAACTTGACCATTTTGTGACATATCCAAGGCTTTACCTTTTGCAAAACCTTCATAGATATCTAGAAGCACTATGTCCCCAAGTTTCTTTTGTGCTAAAACAAATGCACATGTTGCACCTACATTTCCTGCTCCGATAACTGCTATTTTTTTGCGTGAGTTCGACATTTTGATTACCCTTCAAAACCCTCCAGCAAAAGGCGTAAAATAAGTTAAATGGTTGTGATTTGTTTCAATTAGCTTTGGGTTAACAAGCGTCTTGTCTAAAAGCCTCCTTGGTTTGGCAAGGAACAACCCAGATGGAATAAATCGGGTGTGTGGTAAAAATGAGACTAGGTGTGCCAAAAGAACCGGACCAAGAAACAAGAGTTGCAATCGTTCCAACGAGCCTCAAAAAACTGCTAAAAGCGGGTTTTGAAGTACATATTGAGAAAGGCGCTGGTATTTCAGCAAACTACAATGATAGTGAATATGAGGCTGCAGGTGCGAAAATCGTTTCTCGATCAGATGCCTTGGCATGTGAGAATATTATTTGCATTAATTTTCCGGGAATCGAGGGGATTTCAGCAAATACAAACTTAGCGTGCGTCGCAGACCCCTTTAGGAATCCTGACTCAGTAAAACAATGTATGGATGCAAAAATCACGCTGATGTCAATGGACATGATTCCTCGAAGACTCTCGAGAGCACAATCAATGGATGTTAATTCCAGCCAGGATAATCTTGCTGGTTACAAGGCTGTACTTCTCGGTGCAGCAAATGTCCCTAAAGGAATACCTATGATGACAACTTCTGCGGGAACCGTAAGACCTGCCAAGGTAGTGGTGATGGGTAGCGGCGTGGCTGGTCTTCAAGCGATTGCGACTGCCAAGAGGTTAGGGGCTGTTGTCTATGCTTCGGATGTTAGGAAATCTGCCGCGGAACAAATTGAATCCGTCGGTGGTAGATTTATTGAAGTCGATGGAATGGACGATTTTGAAGATGAATCCGGTTACGCAAAGCCACTGACACCAGAGTTTATTCAAAAAGTGAATGACACCGTATGTGGTGTGGCTAAAGATGCAGATATTGTAATTACCACTGCGAGAATATTTGGCCGACCAGCACCTGTGACTGTGCCAAGTAAGGCAGTTAAAGAATTCAAATCGGGTGCTGTAATAGTTGACATGAATGCTGATGTTGGAGGTAACTGTGAAGACACCAAAGTTGGAGAGATTGTGACTACAGATAACGGAGTAATCATAGTCGGAACATCAAATTTACCCGGTACAATCGCTAACACAGCAAGCATGCTATACTCAAACAATCTAACCACCTTCATCACATCATTAGTCAGTGATGGAGCAGTAACTCTTGCTGATGACGATGATATATTATTTGGTGCTCCGGAAGGATCTGATTTCTACGTAAGTGGAATGGGTGGAGTACTCATTTGTCGAGATGGTAAAATGCATGAAAAACAAACAAGGCTTGCGGGAGTGGTAGAATGACACCGGAATTGCTAATTGGGAGTATAACACTGTTTGTACTGTCCATTTTCTTAGGCTTCGAATTGATTACCAAGGTTCCTGCAACCCTACATACACCGTTGATGAGTGGCGCTAACGCTATTTCTGGAATAAGTATAGTTGGTGCTCTTATTGGCGCCAATGTAGCATATGAAGGTGGAGATACAGCAGTCTCAGGAATCCTGGCCTTTGTTGCCGTTGTATTAGCAATGATCAACGTTGTTGGCGGTTTTGCCGTGACTAACAGAATGTTGAATATGATTGCTGGCAAGAAGAAAGGAGGGGCTTAAGATGGAATTCAGTGATTGGACATCGTTTGGCTACCTTATCGCCGCTGCATTATTTATTTTTGGTTTGAAGAAATTAGGTCATCCAAGAACTGCTCCTCGTGGCAATCAATTGGGAGCAATGGGTATGCTGGTTGCTGTTGTTACTACGATACTTGAGATGCAATTAGCAGATGCTAAAGCAGAATGGGGCTTAATAATCGCCGGTCTTGTTCTTGGGTCACTGATTGGATACTGGATGGCTGTCAAGGTGGAAATGACAGGTATGCCAGAATTAGTGGCTTTGTTCAATGGCTTTGGTGGTGCAGCATCTGCTCTTGTAGCATTATCAGAAACCTGGAGATATATCGAGGGTTCTGCACTCCCAACCGGTCTACAACTGACCGTGACCATGGTTGCCGCAGGATTGTCCGCATTAGTAGGTTGGATGACTCTAACTGGTTCGCTTCTTGCGATGTTGAAACTAAAGGGTGGAGTTGAAGTATTTGGCAAGTGGATTAAAACTCCAACATGGGGCCCAAGTTGGCTAAATGGAGTTAAGGTTCTGCTAATAATCGCGGCATTTGGCTTAATCTACTACGGAATTGACAACCCAACAGATAAGAATGTAATCTTCGGTTTAATCGCAGTTTCGTCAATACTCGGAATATTGCTTGTATTGCCAATTGGCGGAGCAGATATGCCGGTTGTAGTTTCGCTACTCAACTCATTATCAGGTATAGCTGCTGCATTTACTGGATTCATAATCAATAATTCAGTGCTTATAGTAGCGGGTTCGTTAGTTGGTGCTTCCGGATTGATTTTGACATTCATAATGTGCAAAGCAATGAACCGTACACTGCCAGATGTGTTGTTCAAGGCTTTCGGAGGCTCCGGAGAAAAAGAATCGCTAACCAGAACCAAGGTAGGCTCTGACGCAGACGAAGTAGCCATGATGATTGACGGTGCGCAAAAAGTCATCATTGTCCCTGGTTATGGTATGGCAGTATCTCAATGTCAACACCAAGTCAAAGAATTTGCCGATCTGATCGCTGATAAGTATGATACAGAAGTTGCTTACGCAATTCACCCTGTGGCCGGAAGAATGCCAGGTCACATGAACGTTTTATTGGCTGAAGCTAACGTACCATACGAACAACTCATAGAAATGGATGAAATTAATCCAGAATTCCCGGATTGTGATGTTGCGTTAGTCATAGGTGCCAATGATACCACAAATCCTGCTGCAAGGACTGGTGAAGGACCTCTTGCAGGTATGCCAATAATCGATGCTGACCAAGCAAGAACTGTAGTCATCATCAAGCGCTCCCTTTCAGTGGGTTACGCTGGCGTAGATAACGACCTATTTTACATGGACAAAACAATGATGATGTTTGGTGACGGAAAGAAGATGATGACAGAACTGAATAATGCCATTAAAGAGGCTTGATTAGAGTTTTCAACTGGTAGAATAGGTAATGTTCAAAGGTGTGCAATTTTTGGTAAAACTAGGTGCGAAGGTGTTTAACATGAAGCCCCGCTTGATTATTGCAATTTTGGCATTATTGTTGGTTGCACCGGTTATTGCAAATCCTAACGGCCCGCCATGGAAAAACGGTGCTGATTTAGTTGTTGACACCGGATGTACATGTCACGGTGATGGTGCACCATCAACTGAGGTAGTTGTCTCGATTTCAGGCGTCCCACGCTCATACAGTATCGGAGAAAGCTATGAATTTACAATTACACTACAACATGCAACCAATGAAAACGGTGGATTCCTACTGTGGGATTACAACTCCGGTACTCTAACTCCTGGTGAAGGTTCACAAACTGTCCCAGAAGAAGCCGGAGCACTATCTCAATCCGAACCCGGTAATAATTGGGTTGTAACATGGACAGCTCCCTCGTCCGACATAGGTAGTGTTTCTTTCCAGCTTGTTGGTAATGCTGTCAACGGCAATGGCCAATTTGATGGCGGCGACTTATGGAATATCCTATCGTTCTCTATTAGCCCTCCAGAAACAACATATGAAGATGATTCAGAGAGTTTAGCACTTAGAACTATCAGTGTTGGTGATTATGACTCACTGTTCGTAGCCGAGGAAGACCCAGCAGCAGTTGAAGCTGAAAGACAGAAGACTATCGCAGACAACTTCTTCAACAACGGGAACTTATTCTACTGGACCACATTATCTATCATAATTATTGGTGCAGTTGTTCAAGGTGAGTTCTATGAACGAAGATTTGGCGGTGGCCCGCCACACTTGGACATGAGTTTGGCGATACCTCAAGGAGTAAGACGAAGTATCCTATCTGTCATTACCATCCTAATGTTCGCATGGGCAATTGACTCATCACAAGCGTGGGGCATTATCTTAGTCACAGGCATGTTGATGCTGTGGGCAATATTTGGCGTCTACAGAACAATTGTACAAGCAAGAGCGCCTAAAGAATATACTGACCTAGTGTGAAGGTGATTATCTGAATCTTCATTTGAGTACAGACTCAAATGCTCGTATAGCAACCCATTCGAATGAATTATTTGCTAGATTTGGCATCCTGATATTCGTTTGGATTATCGCAACAATACCGTGGTTGATTAATATCGATACAATTCTTGAATATTTTGTTGGCACCTATAACCCATGTTCCAGCGACTGTCTTAATTTATATCAACCAGAAAAATGGTCAGAATTACG
>DAHU01000103.1:21089-31703 GCA_002495945.1 Euryarchaeota archaeon UBA13 | reverse complement strand
ATAATGCTGACTAGAAGGCAAAT
This sequence comes from Euryarchaeota archaeon UBA13, assembly GCA_002495945.1. GTDB lineage: Archaea > Thermoplasmatota > Poseidoniia > Poseidoniales > Poseidoniaceae > MGIIa-L1. The sequence goes on along the minus strand of DAHU01000103.1, from coordinate 31,680 downwards.
TCTTGAGGAGGATTTTGAATGAAGTTCGTTTCCCTTGTTACTCGTATTGGTCTACTCGCACTGGCAATGATTCTAATTGCCGTACTTAGCGCTGATGAGGTTTGGGCGGATTCAAGTGATGATCAACCAACAACCAATGGACTTGCAGACTCGCTGCTCAATGATTGGGCGCTACCTTTGTTATTTGTCGGTGTATTAATGGCAGCTTCAATGATTGGTGCTGCATATTTAATTCGAGACGAAAGGAGAGAGAATCTTTTGTGGGAATTCGGAGGTGAAGAGGAATGATTGATCCAGCATGGGTTTCTGCACTTTCTGCAATTTTGTTCATCATTGGTCTTGGTGGAGCGTTTACTCGAAAGAACGCAATTATTGTTCTAATGTGTATCGAGCTAATGCTGAATGCTGCAAATATGCAATTTGCTGCCGCTGCCGTACATCATGGTGACCCAACAGGATGGGTATACACTATCTTTGCCATTGCGATTGCTGCTAGTGAAGTAGCGATTGGACTAGCGATTTTCCTCGCTATGTACGGTAAGCATGAAACGATATCATTGGACGATGTTGACGTCCTGAGGAACTGAGGTGAAATGATGGCAGGAACAGGCTCTAGTACCATCGTCGACAGTGATATGATGCAATTCGCACCACTCATTATTCTTCTTCCAATGCTTGCATTCCCAGTGATATTATTCTTGGGTAGAGTATTCAATCGCAATCCATTTTGGAAGGACACGATGAAAGAAGGAGGCATAATTGCTCTAGTCGTAATGGCTGCAAGCCTAATAGTCTCGCTCCTGGTAATCAAAGACCATCTTGGTGGTTTTGCTGGAATAAAAGATTCAATTGATTTTCTGTGGTTAAATTCTGCGGTGTATGATGGTGGTTCATTGGAACCAATCACCTTCGGATTTGGCATTTACATCGACCACATTACTGTGATGCTGTTATTTATCGCATCGTTCTTGTGTTTACTAATCAACATCTTCAGTATTGGTTACATGAACACTGACCCAATCAACGACAATCGTAACCATCGATTCTATGCTGAGTTCGTCTTATTTTGTTCGGGTATGCTTGGTATGGTACTTGCAGATTCATTCCTTTGGCTATTCATCTTCTGGGAAATAATGGGTCTTTGTTCATACCTATTGATTGGTTTCTACTACGAAAAGCCTAGTGCGGCTTATGCGGCAAAGAAAGCATTCCTTACCACTAGAGTAGGAGATGTATTCCTCATGATTGGTTTGGTTATGATGTGGGATTTATTTGGTTCCCTTGATTATTCAGTCGTCTTTGATGAAGCTAATATCGCCGCTGTTGCCGCTGAATCATCAGGCACTCTACAGTGGGCACTGGGCATGATGTTCATTGGTGCGGTAGGTAAGTCTGCCCAATTCCCGCTTCACGTATGGTTGCCAGATGCTATGGAAGGGCCGACACCGGTATCGGCGTTAATTCACGCTGCTACAATGGTCAATGCAGGACTTTACCTCGTTGCTCGAATGTTCCCATTCTTTGGCTCGGAATACTTACAAAACGATTTGGTAGACTTGGCATTTATTATTGCGCTGATTGGCGGTATTACTGCAGTCATGGCCGCAGCTATTGCCTTTGTCCAACATGATTTGAAGAAAGTCTTAGCCTATTCCACAATGAGCCAATTAGCATACATATTCACCGGTCTCGGTTGTGCAATGTTCTTGGCCAATACTCTTGATTGGCACAACGATGATGACGCACACTACATCGTAATTATCGCCTTTGGTGCGGCATTATTCCATCTGTTTAACCACGCTATGGCCAAAGGAATGTTGTTCATGGCAAGTGGTTCAGTGATACACGAAGTACATCACGCACATCACCATCTCCACCATCATGACCACCATGACGAAGGTCATCACGACGACCATCATGGCCATGATGACCATCATGATGATGACTTTGACGCTCAATCGATGGAAAACATGGGCGGTCTAGCGTCAAAGATGCCACTGACTGCAACCGCCATGTTAGTTGGCTCAGCATCGATTATGGGCTTGCCATTTATTGGTGGTTTTTGGTCAAAAGAAGGCATAATCGCTAATGCATGGCGAGTGGCGTTAGAAGATCCTCGATTTTTCCTACCGGCTATTTGTGTCCTTATCGGTGCCGGTATGACTGGCTTCTACATGTCAAGAATGTGGTTGAAGACCTTCGCTGGAAAACCGAAGACTGAGGTTGCAGCCCATGTTGGACCAACTAATACTTGGATTAAGATTCCACTATTCGTCCTAACATTTGTCTCACTCTCCGCGGTATTGTTTGCTGGAATGGGCTTCACTCATTGGGCGCCAGACAGCGAATATGGTTTAATGTCGGAAAAGAGCCTCATCGATGGTATAGTGTACGAAATCAATCATGCATTTGCTAACAGTGACACATTCTTCTTCATCCTGACTTACATTGCAATCGCTATTGGTGCAATATTAGGCCCGGGAATCGCGTTGTCACTGTATGGTGGAGAACTTGCTAGCGGTGAAAAAGTCAAGCCGTGGATGAAACCAATCATTAGGCTAAACGCTTGGGTCTTTGACAGATTCAACTTTGACAATCAATCTGTGGCTAACTCAGGGCTTTCAAAGGCTCTTGAAAACAGGTTATACTTTGACCATTATTACGATATGGCAATGCTAAAACTAGTAGCAGGATTTTCAGATAAATCAGCAGAGACCGACAAAAATGTGGTTGACGGAGTCATTAAGAAAATTGAATCTGGCAGTCAATCAATATCTAAGGTCGTTCGCTCTTTAACCACAGGTTCTGCAAGGGACTACATTTTGATGGTCTCTGTTGGGGCTTTAGCGATTTTCTTCTTGCTTTGGGGGGTGGCCTGATTGACTGATTGGATTTCTATACCGCTTGTTGCTTTCCCGCTGATTGCTAGTATGGTGCTGTTAGCATTTGTGTCCAATGGAAATGATAGGATGAGGCAGCGATTAGTAGGCCCAATTAGAATGGCCTGTCTAATCTTCTCACTCGTCATGCTAACGATAACAACGGGAATGTTTTTCCAATATTTCGGTGATGTCAGCTGGATGAATATAGCGTTTAATGACTACGAATATCGTACTACTTACACATGGATTGAAACACTTGGAATTAACTGGTCTGTAGGCCTTGATGCGCTATCATTCCCAATGGTTTGGCTAACCACTTTCCTATTACCGGTAACAATCATTGCAACTTGGAACGAGAAGAGTGGAGCAACCTATTTCCCACTGCTTTTGATGATGGGTGGAGCACTTATCGGAGTTTTCGTATCCCTTGACTTATTCATGTTCTATGTCTTCTGGGAATTAACTTTGATACCGATGTTCTTCCTAATTCTCAAGTGGGGCGGTAAAGATAGAAAGTATGCGTCGCAGAAATTCTTCATCTATACCTTCACTGCCTCAGTAATTATGTTACTCGGATTGATCACACTTTACTTCTTACAAGACCCATACTCTTTACCATCGGCTGGTACTATGACTGGTAGAAGTTTCTCGATACCGGAACTAATCGATAGTGCAAGAGCTGGCAACGTCGGTGATAGTTGGTACCTAGGCGCGCAGATGCAGAAGATTCTGTTTGTAATGCTGATGATTGGATTCTTGGTCAAGTTGCCCGCAGTACCTTTCCACACTTGGTTGCCCGATGCCCACGTACAGGCTCCTACCGGGGGCTCAATGCTGCTTGCCGGCGTAATGCTGAAAATGGGTGCTTATGGAATGTTTAGGCTACCGATTAGCCTGTTCCCACACGCATTGTATCATTTCCAATTAGCTCTGATGATTATTGGTATGGTCTCGTTAGTTTGGGGAGCAATTGTCTGTCTTGGACAAACCAATCTAAAGAAGATGGTTGCGTATTCATCGGTCTCTCACATGGGTGTAATCTTAATTGGTATTGCTACAATGCAACCAATGGGATGGGCAGCCGCTCTTTTCATGATGTTTGCCCACGGTATCATCAGTCCAATGTTGTTCGCTGTATGTGGTGCGTTCAAGCACCATTACCACAGCATGGAGATAGGAGCTATGCGAGGCATGGCCAAGCATTCACCCTGGCTTGCAACATCCATGATGTTCGCTTGGATGGCTTCGTTGGGATTGCCGCTGCTCGCTGGATTTGTGGCTGAAATAATGATGCTGATTGCCCTATGGCATATGATCTCATTAGACGGCTGGAGCATATGGTGGATGGTTGGGCCCGCACTGGTCTTGGCTTTGACAGCAGCATACTACCTATGGTCTATGCAGAGAACTATTTTCGAAGGTGGAGAAGCAGGTCAGCCACCGGAAAATATGATTGGTAAGCCTATTCCAGACATTTCCGATTCAGAGAAATTTGCTATGCTGATTATGGCTTTCTTTACCATCCTATTCGGTATTATGCCTTGGATTGGATTAGATATGATGGATGATTGGACAAAGCAAATCTTCGAAGGACTGATTGTATTTGTTGGCAAGGGAGGTGCTTGAGATGTCTACAGTTAGCAATGTTGAGCCATTCAAGGACGGCTTTATCGAGGCACTTTGTCCGGAGTTGATTCTATTTGCTGGTCTCATTTTACTGATTATTGTACCTAACTTGGGCAAAGGAACAGTAAGAATTCCCGGCACCCAGAAAAGAGTAATGTGGTTGCTTGGGGGAGACCGTTTCAAACTTACCAGTAACCCAAGGCTACCAGCATGGATAGCAACAGTCACATTAGGTGCGGCCTTCGTCCAAACTATACTCTCTTTCCAAGATGGTGTTGACCGAACAGCAATAGTTACTGCAAGTGGAAAACAACTGATGTTAGTTAACGGCTTCAGTCGTGTCTTTGAGTTAATCTTCTTCGGTGCGTTAACGTTGGCTGCTTTCGCATCAATGAATCGTTTAGAAGTTAGAGGCGTTGGGCCGAAACTCTCCACAGATGATTTGTATAACAATCGACGACAAGCAGATTTCTATATCTTGATGCTAACTTGTGGCCTTGGAATGTCGGTTGTGGCATTAGCACAGGATTTGTTTGTCTTATTCATCGGATTGGAACTTGCCTCGTTCTCAACTTATGTCTTGGTTGCTTTCTACAAGGAAACTGAGGCTGGTACAGAGGCAGGAATGAAATATTTCATTGTCGGTTCAGTAGCCTCCGGTGTTGGTTTGTATGGCCTATCTATGCTTTATCTGTGGGCAGGCTCTCTGCAATTTGATGCTCTAGCAAGTCAATTTATTATCAACGGAACAGATCCTCTCCCATTAATCGCAATGGGCTTTGTAATAGTTGGATTTGGTTTCAAGGTTAGCGCAGCGCCATTCCACTTTGCTGCGCCAGATGCATATGCTGGAGCCAGCAGCCCAATCGCTGGAATTCTTGCTACAGCAAGTAAGGCAATGGGAATCATTGGTCTGCTCAGAATGCTCCTAATTGTCGCCGCTCCAGAAGCAAGTGAGGATGGAACAGTCTGGTTAACTCTACTCGGAGTATTAGCATTAGTCACAATGACTTGGGGTAATATAGCAGCGCTTGGCAGTACTAACCCGAAGCGTATGTTAGCCTATTCTTCGGTTGCACATGCCGGTTATATGCTTGCAGCAATAACGGCAATTGGTGCATGGAATTGGGATGACTCACTGGCAGGAGATGGCGGAGAATCAGCAGTTGCTGTACTTACTGCTCTCATATTCCATTTAGTGGTATTAGTTGCCTTCAAACTGGGCGCCTTCTTGGTATTATCAATCCTAGAATCAGATGGTGATGCTTCACGTCTCTCCTCACTGGGAGGCCTAGCAAAGAGAGAACCATTTTTGGCCGTTGCTATGTTTATCTTTATGATTTCATTAGCAGGCGTCCCACCACTTGCCGGCTTCGTATCCAAACTGCTGGTCATAATGGGAATTGTTAAGGTTGCAGTCGGACAGATGGGCGCTGAAATTATGGCTGGTGGCGACTTTGGATTAGGCGATGTTCACTGGGTTTGGTGGCTCGCTTTTGCTATGGTCATCAACTCAGCAATCTCCATGTATTACTACCTAAGAATCGGCATCGTGATGTTCTTTGATGAAGCTGAAGAAGGACGAACAGGCCCACTACCCCGAGGCTGGCAAGTTAGATTTGCTGTACTTGCATGTTTGATGGCGACACTATTCATGGGAGTAGCAAGTGACAAGTTGTTGGAGATTTGTGAAGTTGCTGCTCAAAGTTTGAATTATGGCTGGAATTAACGCCTTTCTATGTGGTCAATTCAATAAGGGATGGCATTTAGCCAGCAATAGTGAGCCTCAATGGGTAGAAGACACGAGGAAAAAGTCGACGTGGAAGAACTAGCGCGTCTGGAAAATCCAGAAGACGGTTCATCCGGTAAGATTCGTGTCAAAATGCCCAACCGCAGAATAAACGAGATGTTTGCATTAGCAGATCAAATACTTGGCGGCAGAAGGGTCTCAGTTCTGTGTGAAGATGGTGAGACAAGACTTGCTAGAATACCTGGTAAAATGCGTCGTCGCCAGTGGGTTAGAGAGGGCGATTTAATCATCGTTTGGCCGTGGGATTTTCAAGACTCTAAAGCTGATGTTAAGCATCGATACACCAAGACTCAAGCGATGTACCTTTCAAGAAAAGGTGTTCTACCTGATGATGTAGATGTCTTTGGCATGAATGTAACTCATGATGATGATGATGAGCACGATGACATCTTTGGAATTGTCGAAGAAGAAACCGATGAAGTCGATGACATGTTTGGAAGTGCGGACGAGGACGATGATGACGAAGTCGATGACATGTTTGCATCAGATGACGACGACGGCGAAGAATCGACAGATGAAGCGGCTGAAGAAGCGGAGGAGCAAGTCGAAGAGGAATTTGTTCCCGTCGAAGAATACCCTGATTCGGATGAAGACAGTGCTGACGATGATGATGATGATGTTGACATTGATTCCTTATTTGGCTGATGCGAGGTCCGAGGTGGTCGATTGAAAGACCTTAGAGATGACTGGGACGAACTTGCTATCAACAAGAATCGCAATCGTCGAAAGAAGTCTAAGCGCGGGAAAAACAAACAACTCGGGCAGGATGAGATTGATGCTCGTGATTTTGTCGGTTCGCTGGAGAGTTCATCAGGAAAATACGAATGGATGAAAGAAAAGCGTTACAAATCGATTTTCCGCGATATCGAGAATAAAATTCAGGGTGCGATGGGCAAGGGGCCTTTTGAATGGGTTGACCGGCGCGTCTTTGACCAAGTCTTTGATCGTCTAACCCTAATGTCATTGTACAAATTAATGAAAAACGAGGTCATTGATACGGTTGACTTTCCAGTAGCGAGAGGTAAGGAGGCACACGTATTTCATGGTACAGACCCACAAGGCAAATCTGTCGCTATCAAGATATTTCACACCTCAAACGCAGTGTTCAAAAATCTCATGCAATATATCGAGGGCGACCAAAGATTTGGTGGCCTACGCCGTCGCCATCGTGATTTAGTAGATATTTGGGTCAGAAAGGAGCAGCGCAACCTCGCCCGCTTATCACGCTGGGGATTGACTGTCCCTAAACCACTTGGACTGAACAAAAATGTCTTGGTAATGGAATATCTTGGTAATGCAACCTCGCCATATCCTAAGTTACGAGAGGTTGTCGTAGAAAATCCTCAGGAAGTATTCGATGAGTTGCTAGAATTCCTCGCCGTTGCATGGCAAAAAGCTAATCTTGTGCACGGTGACTTTTCGCCATTTAACATTCTGTGGTGTGAAGCAGGACCGGTTGTTATTGACGTTGGTCAAGCAGTGATTCAGTCACATCCGAAAGCTCAGGAATTCTTAATTCGCGACGTTACTAGATTGGTCGAATGGGGCAACAAAAACGGCATCGAAATCGCTTTGGCCGAGGCCATGTATGAAGTTTTGAATATGGATTTAAGTCATGTAAAAGAACGGGACTGAATCACTCTTCTTCCCAAACGATATTTTCGTCTTCTGACAATTCCATCATTTCCGCGACCGCTTCTTCATCCTCAGGGTCTACTTGACTGGCGCGCATTCTTCTTGACCGCCGATCGCTAACCTCTGATAGCCCAGGGACGAGATTTTCGAAGCCACCTGAGGCAGGGTTTTCTGACTTTAGTTCGATAGTTTCCAGCGAACGGTTGGAAAGTTTTGCTCTTCGACGGTCCTTTTCCAGAAAGCCCAGAACTGAACCATGCTCAGAGCCACCAGCCAGCATTTCAATTGCCTGGCGGGCCGCAAATAGTCCCTCTTCCTCACCGATTATCACTACGGTTGATTTGTAAATTGTAATCTCTGTATCGGTGAGATTTTCAATCAACTTACGCACCTTGCCTTGACTACCGATAATTCTTGAGCGTATCTGTCGTTGGCGATTTGAGCGTTTACCGACAAAATCCCTTAAGTCTACCATTTCGAAAAAGTGGCGGTCATCAAACAATCTTATGGCTGCTTTTGGTGCCATCCCTCGACCTATAGCCTTGATGACATCAGGCAACTTCATTGCTTTTACAGGGTCGTAACTTCCAGCGTCACCCCAATGAACTTCGACATCGCCGGTTTCTGAGTTGATGAACAAATCCTCGCATCCCGACGCTTCACGAATCGACTTAGCAGTTGCACCTTTTGAACCAATCAAGACAGCAATTCTGTCTTTGGGAACCCGAGGAAGGCCTTGTCGCATGGAGGTGCGGGCGGCTTCTTTCTTTTCAATCTCTTGTATTCCTTTGAATGAGAGTTATGACGAATCCACAGAACAAAATGGCTGTTAAAGAAGGCATAAATGATGGCGCATTGATTATGCTACTAACTGAAGCACCCGTGACAACCATGAAGTTGTCATTGTTGCCTTCATTATATTCGTCCAGCACGTTATTTGGGTCAATAACTAAGCGAAGGTCGAATTGACCCTCATTTGGTACCGTATAATTCCAAGTTAGTAATTCTGTTTTATCGGTCAAAACCCCTGCATCAAGGGTTCTTGATTCAATTATTGTCCAGGCAACATTTGCCGAACGGTCGGCAGGAGCTGCTTCAAGTCTAACAGTGATACTACCACCATAGTTTTCGTTTACTTCAAGTAAGCCTGTTACGGTGACATTTCCGGTACTATCTCCAGGTTTAACCACTATCCTGTCGACATTAGTCTCAGTCAAATTCCATTGGAAGTCTATACTTGGCAAGACTTGGTAAAATACCGGACTGGTGGTTATGCTATTACCTGCTATGTCGGTCACTGTGGCTCTTAGCATCAAGTATTGTCGGGATTTAGTTGCCCAGCTTGATTGTGCAACTACACTATCGAGTCCAGTTCCCATGGAGGGTTGCCAAGTGCCTGATATATCGGGTGTTTGGCCAAAGCCATTGGAATCAAAACCGTATTCAATAAATGAATTAGATAAGTCAATTCCAGAACTATCATCTGTAGCAACTAATTCAACACTAGCAACACCAATCAGTGCTGTTGTCAGGTCATCGACAATCCAATCACCTTCAATTGGAGATTCAGTATCTACCTGTATCGTAAGTTGAGTAATTTGACCAGTATTGCCGACATTATCGGTTGCTCTTAGCGAGATTGTATGGATTCCGTCAGCCAAGTTCAACTGGTATGAATCAGATGTAGTTTGGCTCCACGCTGTGCCATCGAGGCTAATTTCGGTATATGCTACACCGCTACCAAGACCGTCATCAACAGAATTGATTAATCCAGTTAGTGTTACAGACGATGTAGTAACCCATCCAGAGTTGGAGCCTGTGGCGATATTGCCAATACTTGGGCCAGATCTATCAATTCCGATGAACATAGTTTCAACGGCGGACAAACCCGAGCCATCATAGACAGTTAGGCGAGGGTTCCACGTTCCTTCAGCAAAGCTTCCTGATGACCAATCCCAACCGTAATTTATACTCGTTGGGCCATCGCTAGATGGGCTTCCAGGACCGGGAACATTGGTTAGCGTCGCCCGTAGTAAATCATCATCTACTGCATCCCATGTGAATTCTAAGACTCCGTCAGCAGCAATAGAAAACCATGCTCTGTCTGCAGCGCTTGCTCCGCTCCCATACTCGATATTTGCGACCTCAAAGGTAGTTATGACTGGCACTTGATTATCGATGGTAAATGAAGGTGATATTTCGACTACATCTTCACTTACAGTCGCATCATAAGCAGTTGCGCGCAGTTCGTAGGTGCCGTTACTAAATGTCGTGGTGTCAAGATAAGTTACCCACGGAGAGTCAGTAAGAGTAGCAATATTGGTCCATGATGTACCATCATCAGAGATTTCTACATCCAGCGAGGAAATAGTACCTGTGCCGGAAAAACTGAATGATAACGTGTAAACTCCGGTCACACTCTGTCCATTACTTGGGCCGTTTGAATAGGTTATAGTAACATCAGAATTAGACATAGAAATTGATTCTTCATCAATCAGGGATATGTGGTCGATATCAGTATTGCCAACGCTTGCGAATGCTAGCAGTAAGCACATCAAAACTGCCACACTAACTGCTCGCATGTATAGTTCACACGGGCCGTAAGCCTTGAATGCTACCCTAAATTATTGGTAATTGT
>DAHU01000103.1:2746-20702 GCA_002495945.1 Euryarchaeota archaeon UBA13 | reverse complement strand
ATCAAGAAAAGAGATGGGTTCAAGTGCTTCTTCATTTGTCCATATTACTGATGGCACGCAACAAGGCGCTATTCTTGGCAGCGATTATGGCGACTATGCTGGCTTTACCAGTGAGTGTATCTGCATATAATAGCGGTGGAATCGAAGCATCAGAGAGTCAAGTGGCTATGATGCCATCAACCGGACTAAACGTCGGTGATTCTGTTACTTTCTATCTCACTTTGACAAATACTCAACAAAGCGAAGCTTTGAATGTGGGCTATACTTTTTACAAAAATCAGTATAGTACAGAGAACAAATTCGTCGAGAATGTAATCGATATTCAAGGCGATTCATCAGTAACAGTTGACGCCACTTGGGATGGTTTGCAAGAAAGTGACGACAAGGTTTGGATAGCGTTTGAATTTCCTCGTGGCAGCGGTAATGAGGAATCATTCTTCATTGATTTCTCCGTTATGGGGTTGCCAAATTTGCGGGTAACTCAAACGATATTAACACCGTCAACGTCAATCCACGCTGGCGACACGGTACAGATTTCAAATCTAGTCAAGAATACGGGAACAGAATCGGCTATTGCTTCCCAATTAGAGATTAACTTCCCGGGTAATATCGCAAATCAATACTTAGCAACAAAGTCACTAAATGCTAGCGAGGAAACTTGGGTTAATACAACTTTTACAGCCCCTCAAACTGGTTCATACAACATCTACGTGACTCCGGATTTTAATGACGATGTTCTGGAAGCGTCGGAACAAGGCAAATCAGTTAATGTCAATCTATTGGTTGAGCCGCGTATGGATTTGTATCACATTGGTGACTTGTCTGTGTCACCCAGTTCCGGTTCGTCAGACGGCCCATGGGTGGTAGAGGGGACTATTGGACAAATCGGAGAGACTGGCAGTACCTCAGTAACAATGTGGTTGGAAGTTCCACATAATGGTGGCATGCTTGCTACCCAACCATTTACAGTCACAATACCAGGCTCCTCCCTCGACCAACAAGCATGGAGCACTTCATTTGATGACGATTTAGTAGCATCTTTGGATCCCGGAAGTTATGTGATTACTGCGGTCATTGATCCATTTTCTGACGGAGCGTTTACTCAAGAGGACACCAGCAACGATAGACTCAGCTCAACTTTCATTATTCTTGAAACTCCAGATGTCCTAGTCGATTCTATTGCCCTGCCCTCGTCCTCAGTAGTGCAAGCAGGTGAAAAGGTGACTTGGGGTGTCTCAGTGACTAATTTGGGCGGCGAAGAAGTAACAGGAAACTTGGAATATACCTTTGAGGGGGTAGTTGCTACTTCGAGTATAATTGCCCTTGACGCTGGGGAATCATATTACTGGACTGCCGAATTAAACACGGCTGCAGGGTCTCACACCGCTGAATTTTCCGCAGAATGGATTCCATCCGTCGGATCAACAGATAGAGATTTGACGAATAATATGGCGACTAATAGTATCACAGTAGAATCCGGCTTAGTACTGAATTGGGCTGGTTCAAGTCTTCGTATTCTCGATGCTGAAAGAAACGCAGTTTCATTGCCATTGGATGAAGGAGAAGAATACATCTTCGCAATAAATTTGACCAGCCAAGAGCTTGGTGAACTAACCATTGATTGTTTTGATTCAACAATTAATTCCTTGATTGTCACAATCCCAGTAAATGTGTCGACAATCGGTCAAAAAGTCTCCATTGAGTGCCAATTCACTGCTTCAGCGCCATCAACAACGATTCAAATGGTACCATCAGATCCCTCAGTAACCAACACTTACACACGAAAGTTAAGCACGGTTTCCACCGTAACAGATAATGCTGAAGGAGAACAATCAGGAATGGGCACAGCTGCCTTGATTGGACTTGCAGCAGCAATTTTAGTAGCAATTTTTGGTGCAGCAATATGGTTAACGCGTGAAACTGAGGAAGAGGTCGAAAGAGATATTTTCGATTATTGTCCAGCATGTGATGGCGAATTAGAAGGTGATGAAAATCGCTGTCCGCACTGCGGCTTCAACCTCGCCAAGGCGCGAAAGCAGTTCCACGCTTGCCATGAATGTGGTGAGTCGGTTCCAGACCTAATGGATAATTGTCCATATTGTGGTGCTGAACAAGATGTTGCATCATTCTTTGAACGACGCGAAAAGCGCGTTAGCAAGGTTGTGAAACCAATAGAGATAGCACTACCAGAGGAAGATGAGGATGCTATCGTGCTTGGAAGTAGAAACTTTGCAGAAACGGTAAAAGAATTTGGATACGATGAGGCACAGTTAGAGGATGACTGGGATGAAAACATAGCATCTGCTGAGGCCGAAATCGCTGAGATTGAGCAGATGTATGAAGAGGAATACGACACTGAAGGTTTGACACCGGAAGAGATCGAAGAACTGGAATCTCAAGTAACAACCAAACTCAAGACTCTCAAAGAATTGAGCGACGGCAGTCAAGACCTCGATGAAATGTTAGCCGCTAAAGGGGAACTCAAGGCACACAAGGATGATGATTCTGAATTATCGGCTAGTGATGCAGAGATTAGAGGTCGTTTGTATGAAATAACCGGTGAGGAAGGAGTCATGCCGGGTGATGAGGTTCACATTGGCATGGGCCTATCCGATTCATCTATTGCTGGTAATGAAATCGAAGATGTAAGTTCTGATTTCACTGTCGAGGATGATAATGAACCCCTTGCCAAGATAGAAGAGGAAGATGAACTTCAACCAGCTAGGCAAAAACCCAAGCGACGTCAATCAACCAAGAAGACTGCTGAGTGCGGTGCATGTGGTGCAGAGATACCAGTCATGGCAAAACAGTGTCCAGTTTGTGGCGCAGAATTTGAGTGATGTCCGTCGGCTTTCATAGGGTTCGTCATCGCTATTGCTCGGCCACCATGTGCGTCATTCGGACAGGCTGCGATTGATTCTTCCATTTCAAACACTCGCTCTAACTATCACTTAATTGATAACCAAGTTAACTATCGCATGGCTATGGGGAGAAATGGTCTAGCGGTGTTTCTTCTTTTGACTCTAATGATGTCCAGTCTCTCAGGTTGCATGGGTTTACTACAGGCAAGAGAAACCATTGAGGGTCTGCGTGACGATGTTGAGATGATTCAATATCCCGATAAAGTTGACATGGCACACACATTCACCACTATCACTGTTCAACCGTATTCCAATCAAACCACATTTCCGGTAGATGAATCTGTTGAACGAATTGAAATTTACTTCAAGGTAGTGATGAGTGGTTCAGACCAAGTTTCCTGTATTGATGAGGTGTTAACAAATGAGTTACGCTATGTCAGGGCAGAGGTAACAACACCATCCGGAGTTTCATTTTGGTTGCAAAATGTATGTGAAGATGTAAATCCCGCAGTCGAAACATTTGAGCCAAACCCCGAATTTGAGGTCGGAGATTGGAACTTAGATGTTGAAGCAAGAGGTTGGGGAGAGAGCACACTAGGCTTACTACAAGACAATTTCATAATTGTAATCACAGTTCACCGCGTTTGTCAACAATTCCCAATCGAACCACCATGTGATGAATAATCATGCTAATGATTCGTTACATGCGTATTTCCTTGAGCAATTTTGACACTTTCCAACGCGGTTGTGATTTCTCTTAGCACCGCCTTCAACCATCAAGCGTTGGATTTCTTGGACTTCTTGAAACAGTTCTTGTTTCGCTTCATTGTCCCACATTATTTGATGGATATCTTCATTACCGTAGCGTAAGATACCGTAAGGAGTTTTGCGTTTGGTATTCTTCTCGACAAGATGTATGTACGCCAACAACTGACGACGATGAGACGTATGTGGTCGCTTGGGGATACGTCCAGTCTTCTGTTCTATCGGAATGAATTCGCCATCGATGATGACTATTTGATCGGGTCTACCACGAATACCGGTTGCGTTATCGATTAGAAGACTGGAAGATTCCTCGTCATCCGAGTATGCAACTTCAGAGCCTGCCTCGAGTCCCACGTCCTTTCTTGCCAGTTCTGATTCATTTTCGTAAATCAATGCTCTTTGTAACTGCCAAGATGCAGCAAGGGTCCACACCATCGCTAGCATGACCAATATGAAGCCTGCTTGCTGTCTATTTTCTGCACCATTTAACGCAATAGAGTGGATGCCAAGTAACATTGCCCCAAATAGTAAGCCAATCTCTAATTTTCCCGCTTCGAACCAGCCGCCTTCAAATCCTTCCGGTTCCCATTCTGGTTCCATAATTTTGGTTTCTTCGATAAACTTGGTTTTTTCATCTTTGAGGTTTCCGGCAAAACCAAACCATCTTCGCCAAGGTAGGTAGATAGCAGTAATTCCGGCAGATAATACGGTTAGACTCCACATAGCAAGATATTTTGCCATGTCTTGTGGGTACAATAAGACGTCATCAATCATTAAAATCGCAACAGAGTCAATAATTATTGCAATGATGACTGTAAACCACCAAGTCCAGATTATCATTTGACGTCGAAACAGGGTTTGTTTTGATTTGAATTCACTTACTCTTTCATGAATTTGAGCATGTTTGGCCTTACCCATTTTCACCGCCTCGCCCAATCCCGAATTACCCTTTTTTGCTAATTCCCAAGACATCGGGCAGTAAGAATGACGTTCTATGTCGCTGGCACTTACTCGAATGATTGTGTCATTTGAGTCTCGCCAAAAACCATCTTTGCTTTTCTTCGCCGATAACAGGTCAAAACTTGGAGGATTCTTGTTCACTATCTGCTCCCCCATAGCCTATCTTATCGGTCTTGAAACTTGTAATCTTCGGCAACATGATTGAAAAAATCAACCGATTTTGCATATTCCTAAATTATGTTATGTTGCGAAGCGGTTTAATATGGGGGTCAAGTGGGGCGAATGCTGAGGTCATTTTATGTCTGAAGAAGCAAGCCTACTTTTACCGTTTGAAACCTATGAAGAGAATGCTGTCAATATTGGTACTCAACAAAAGAGTGCTGATATGGCTAGATTCATTGACACTGTGAGAGATGACGGACTTTACCTACTTGATGTAAATATGACTGATTCAAGAATACGAAGCACAGCTGCATTCTTGAACAAGTATGACGCACCAAGAATAATGGTCGTATCCGCAAGACAGTACGGACAGAGACCAGCGAGACTATTTGCTGAAGCAATCGGTGCAAACGCTGCCGTAGGTCGATTTATTCCAGGTTCCTTGACCAATCCAGCACTACGTTCCTACGTCGAACCGGACGTTCTATTCGTAACAGACCCCGCAGCAGATCAGCAAGCATTGAAAGAAGCGGTCAACTCTGGATTACCAGTAGTTGGTATAGTCGATGCTAACAACAACCTGAGAAATGTCGACATTGCATTACCAGCCAACAACAAGGGACGCAGGTCACTTGCACTAATTTACTGGCTTCTAGCAAGAGAGGTTCTCAAGGTGCGTGGTGAGACCACCGATGAAGATTGGGCTGCATCACAAGATGTTGAAGAATGGCAATCTACATTCTGATATTACTACCAATATCCGAGATTGGCACTTGCTTCAGCAATGTACAATATTCCACTTGTGACTATTGCTAACAATATACCAACCCTTATTTTTGATTGTTGCCACTTTGTCAACCATCGCTTGCCCAAATTAACTCCGAGCAGCGCAGCGCTAACCAAGCACAAAATCAAGATATATTCGTCGAGAATGCCATTTCCTTCAAAGAACAAATAAATTGGGATACGAGTCAAGTCCACTGCGAGTGCCAAGATACTTGCTGTTGCAGCATAAGCTAGTTTATCTGGCAACCTTTTCTGTAAAAACATCGCACGTAGAGCGCCTTGGTGTCCGGTTAGACCACCAAAGAAACCCGAACCAAATCCGCCAATTCTGTCCTCTGAATCTGGAAGCCTGATTTTAGTCCATTTTTCGGTAACTGAAAGAATTGGAAGAATAATCAAAGCCACTCCAACTACCAATAATAACGGGTCAGATGGAATGTATGAATGTAACATTGCACCTATTATTGCACCAAGGATAAGTGCCCATCCGTAGCGTTTTACCGCGTTGAAATCAACATTATCACGTAAGAGCTTGAGTTTGTATGCATTGTGCGCACCGTGAATAATCGCAACCACCGCAATAGCCTCATGTGGGGGCAACCACAACAGCACAATAGGAGTCAACATTGTTGCTAATCCAAAGCCTGCCGGAACAGTCAATGCTGCAGCAACTAGCGTGGCAATCATGCTCAGCAGTAATAGATGAAGTTCCACAAATAATGCAAATATTCAAT
Source organism: Euryarchaeota archaeon UBA13 (assembly GCA_002495945.1). Taxonomy (GTDB): domain Archaea; phylum Thermoplasmatota; class Poseidoniia; order Poseidoniales; family Poseidoniaceae; genus MGIIa-L1. The sequence goes on along the minus strand of DAHU01000103.1, from coordinate 14,434 downwards.
GACATAAGTAACAGTCTATATAGAAACACAGTTGCTAATTAGATGAATTCTGTCGGGCAAAACCCTAAGAGCAACATGGCAATAAAACACACAAGGAGGATATATTTTTGCTGATGGACTTAGCGACTATACTGGTAATAGTCAACGCATTATTGGTGACGTTGATGGTATCTGAAGGGTTGTTCAATCAATATGTCCGTAAGCATGAGTCACCTTGGAAAGAAATGATCTACAATCTTAACTCTGGTCACTTACTAATGTGGGTTTGCCGGGGCATCGAAATTGTTGGGTATTACTATATCCTCACATATTCACCATATCGTTTATTTGATGGTTTACCAATTTGGCAAACGTTCATTATTGCCTTTATTGCGTGGGACTTTGGATTTTATTGGTTCCATCGAGCCCATCATAAATTCAGTGCGTTGTGGGTGTTACACAATGTACACCATCAAGGTGAAAATTACAATCTGTCACTAGGGATTCGGAATGCTTGGTTTTCCTCGCTTACTGCCTTACCATTCTACGCATTACTAGCAGTGGCTGGCTTACCAGTCGAGATGTTCATCACAGTTGCCAGCATTCACATTGTAATACAATTCTATAATCACAATAGTATAGTCAATAAGTCCGGAATTCTAGAAATTTTCATGATAACTCCATCACATCACAGAGTTCATCACGGCACTCAAGATATTTATGTTGACAAGAATTTTGGCGGAACTTTCGTTATATGGGACAAGTTGTTTGGTACATTCCAAGTCGAATTAGACGAATTGCCAGTGAAGTACGGCTCCCACGATAAAGTCGAAACCTCAAATGTATTCTGGGGTAATATGATACCAATTTTGCGTTGGTTAGGGTTCAAAGTTGAGAATCCAGTTGTTGGCAACTATCGTATTCCTACCTATCAAATTGTTATCAACGGCATTCTTGTTTTCGGACTTTATGTTCAGTACCTCATCTATGAAATCGGTGGAAACTTCTCAGATATGGCGATAATCTTTGCAATCGGTTTTGCGGGAACCTTAGGGCTTGGGTTCATTAGCGATCAAAAATTACTCGGATATCGGCTGAATTTATTGACATCAGTCATATTGTCGTCAATCTATTTCTTGTTCTTCAGGATTAATGATATTTATCTTGAAGTAAATCTCATGCTTATCATCCTATCTAACTTAGTAATGTATCTAACGTTTGAAGATATTAGCTTCGATATCACCTCAGAGTTTCCTGAGCCTTTAGATACCGTCATTTAGCCATCTGTGGAGGGATAAGTTTGGTCGAGGCACACAGTAAAATAATCTCCTTTGCTAGTTACATCCCCGAAAATTATGTCCCTATCGATGATTTTGCCGCACCAGCAGATATGCCCAGCAAGTTAGACTTGAATCGAATCACTGGACTTGAAGGTCATCGTCGTAGTAAAGAGAATGAAGGGACATTAGAATTAGCACTACAGGCCGCCACAAAATGTATCGAAAGAAGCAAGGTGGATGTAGCAGATATAGATTTAGTCATCAATTGTGCAGTTGGTAGTCTGTGCAGTGAATTACGCTCAAAATTATCACCAAGTCTAGCCAACTTAATCGCTGAAAAACTTGGTATCAAAGGTGCGGAATGCTTTGACGTATCAAACGCATGTTCAGGTATGGTTACTTCGCTGATGATAGCCGATTCTATGATTAAGACAGGTCAAATCAATTATGCTTTGATTGTTGCTGGTGAACACATTACTGCCCTTGTTGACGAAGCGAGGACGAATAATCTGTGGTTCAAAAGTAAAGCGTTGGCATCGCTAACCCTTGGTGATGGTTCAGGGGCATATCTAATCGGCAAGTCAGAATTGCCTAATCAGTTAGTCTTTAGCGAACCGTTTACCTTAGCGCGTTTCAATAAATTGTGCGTTGGTGAAGCATCAAAAAATCGGCCTGGACCGATGATGAGAACTAAAGCGGCACAATTACAGCAAGGCGTCATGGGTAATCTCGGTGAATTTTTCATTAGGTCGATGAAATACATGGACCTTGATTGGGAAGCTATAGACCATGTTTACTCACACCCAACCTCGCCAAGAGCAGTGAAAAAGGGCGCTGGCATCGCAGAAAACACTGTGGGAAAAATCAAGCGATTACATAATGAAAGTCAAGATATTGCCAATACGGCTTCTACCAGTCACTGCATGCTTTTGGAGAAATCAGTGCAATTAAATCAATTGAAATCTGGAGAATCAGTAATTCTGGTTTCTTTTGGCTCAGGGGTTGCAATGCTAGCAATGCATTTCTATTTGCCGGAGGGGATTGAGCAATGGTCGTAGTTAGGGCTTGGAAATCATCCTCGGAGAAGACCACGAATTTGTTGAAAACGATATGCAACCTCACACAAAACCTACTTTCAGAGAACGGTATTAGTTTTGATGACATTGGAGTGATAATTCATGCAGGTGTTTATCGACGTAATTTTAGAACCGAGCCGGCGTTTGCAACTCACATTCAAGGTGACTTGAAATTGAAGTGCGGCCCAGTGACCCAAGAATCTAATCACTGCTTTTCATTCGATGTCAGCGATGGCAGTTGTAGCCCTTATGTAGCGCTTAATGTGGCTAGTCATATGTTGAGGATTAAACCGGAAAAATATTGTTTAATTACAATTGGTGATGAGCGACCAAATAAGCAATCTAATTGGCCATATCAGCCGATAACCTGTGTGATGCTTGTTGCACTTGAGGGTGCTGGTTATCAACTTACAGGGACTAATTTTGACTCGAGTGCTTTCGATTCCTCAACATATGTTGAAATGATTTTTGACAGTGCTAAATCAGCAAACGTGATAGGTGAAAGTAGTAGTGCGGCACAAATCAATAGTGATAACTCCAAGTTTTCGGGCGACACTAACTGGCTGTCTGGCAGGCATATTCATGCATTTCTTTCGCAATTTACCGAGGGAACAACCAATACCCACGAGATTATCGACCAATCAGGGAAGACTGTAACGGCAACCTGGGTGTGAACGTGGATGCAGATGCAACGCAGAGAGAAAAATCTGCTAACATATTTCGCCTTATTCTTAGCAATTTACCATGTTGTGGCGCGAGTTGGACTTGCGGTAGATCTTCAATGGCACACTGATGTGGGTCGTGATAAGTTACTTACTCCCCCACATATGATGATTTTCTCCGGTATTATCCCGACAATGATTTTTCTGGTGAGCTATATTTTTTGGTTTAGTTTTATCAGGGAGAGCAATAGTCATGGTTATCGTTTAGCAATATTTTCTGCACCTATTCCAATTTGGATTATTTTTTCAGGCATGATTACATTGATGCTTGGTGGGCTTTATGACGATTTATGGCATACTAGTTATGGTGTCGATACAACAATAATTACCCCTCCCCATCTATGGACATTTTCCGGTGGAATGATTGTCGAACTCGCGACCATTATACTCGCATTGTATGTAAAACAGCAAAAAGATGTGAATAATAAATTGTTGAATATCGCAATCATCTTGTCTATGTGGGCATTGATTTATCATCTACACATTGCTTTTGCTAATTTCTTAGACCCAAGGGGATGGGCATTGGAAATATTCGGCTTCGAGTTAATTTTGCACTTCTTCTTTGCTGGCGGAACATTACTTGTGCTGTTGCCGCTAACTAAGTCAATTATTGGTGATAAAGGATTAATTTCGCTGGCTGTATTGATGTTTTCCTCGCAAATTTTGCTATTGGTAATGGTTCCACAACTTGTATCACTCATGATGGGTCCTGAACATGTTTACCGGCCAGGTTCTCCAAATACTGTCTGGTCGGCACACTGTATGCCGTGGTTATTGTTACTGGGAGTTCTAATTATTGGAAAATACTCGTCGTTTGATAATCCCGTATCAATGATTGCCCTTGTAATGATCGCTGATGCTGTTTGGTTGCCTACTTTTATCTCATACATTCCCAGTGAGGTTGGTATGTTAGACACCATTCTTTCAGTTATGGTTTCAATAGGACTACTGGCAATGATTTGGCGTGTTAATCCGTTTGTGATACGCACTGTCCAACAACTTTCTCGTGAGTACTTACCAAATTCTAAACAACGCTCAAAGGCGGCAAAATCTATTGTTGCAGCAGTGTGTTTTTTGTTCTTGATACCAAGCGTTAGTGCCCATGCAATTCATCTTACAGAAGAAGGTGAAGGATTTGATGCGCCAAAGCGCTTTCTCATTGATGTTGATGACAATTACCTTTGGGTCGAATTTATGATTTGGCCGCCTAAATCAGCAGCGCAAACCGAATTAGTAATCTATGCCCACGAAAATCAAACAACAGAACTTGATGATGTTTGGATTGAATTAATTTATCCTACTGATAAGGGCAATGTGACAATGGTTAGCCACTTAGACAACCCTGGCGATTTTCAATTATGGCAGGGTGAGGTGAGATTCCCGTTTTCAGGCAACCAAACCCTGCAAATCTGGGCAAGTTCCAATGATAGTGAGGGTTATACAGATATTCCGATAATAGTTGATAGTCCTACTTTGTTACCAGTTTGGTTGGCGTGGACAGTTGGATTACTTTGGCCGACTTTCATAATCGCCTATTGGTGTAGGGTTTCATCGAAAATGGAGTAGGTGATAAATTGAAAGTTGCAGTATCGGGAGCTACAGGTTCTCTTGGCTGTGCAGTGCTTAAGCGTCTGGCTGAGGAAGGCCATGAAGTGTTGGGTTTGGGTCGCAATGAAGCCAAAATCGATCAACTCGTCAATGATGGATTTAATGTTATCAAATGTGATATTCTCGACGTCAACGCCATTGAAAATGCTATTATTGACACAGATGTTTTCATTCATTGTGCAGCATATGCAAGCCCCTTTGGCAGTCGACGGAAATATTTCGAAACTAATTTGCAGGGAACAAAAAATGTCTTTATTGCGGCGAGCTATCGTTCAGTGAAACGAGTCATTGTAATATCGTCAGCGTCAATATTCGACGGTGGCAGGCCAGATATCAAACATCCAGATGATTTGCCGCACAAATCGATGCGGCCTAAGCATCCTTATGGTGCAAGTAAATATGATGCTGAGTTATACTGCATGGCACAGGAAGATGTCGAATGGATTGGACTACGGCCGCGGGCAGTATTTGGCAAGGGCGATGAAACCTTGATTCCAAGGCTTGAACGCTTGGTGTCTAAAAATCGCTATTTCACAATCGGTAAGGGCGATGCGTTAATCGATGTGACGTGTCTCAGTAACTTTTTGGATGCGGTAATTTGTGCCATGGATGCTGATGAATCTGCAACCAAAAGGTTCTACAACATCTCAAACGGTGACGCTCGCTCATTCAAGTCGATTATCAGCGCCTATGCTAATCGAGGCGGCAAGCAAGCCAAGCATCGCAGATTACCACTGTTACCCATATTGATTTACTCACGAGTAGTCACGTTATTGGCCAGCATGATTCCCGGCAAAACGTGGGAGCCGAGCATAACCACTTATGGCTTGAGGCAGGTAACACGAACCCTTCGTCTTGACATAAGTGGGGCCAAGAAGCACCTTGACTGGCATCCAAAACTTACTTTCGAGGAAGGTATGGAGGAGTTAGAGTGAGTAAGTTGACTACCTTGTTGAGATACTTTAGTACTCCCACAAGGTATCGTAGTAGGGATTCTATTACTAAATTGCAGAATAAAGCAGTGTTGAAACATATTCGATTTGTTCGAAAAAATTCAAAGTTTTATGCTAAATTGTGGTCAGGCTATCGTGACGATCAGTGGCGTGAATTTCCAATCATAGATAAAACGCAGATGATGGATAATCTGCAAGATTTAATTACGGTGGATTTAGATATAAATGAGGCTAAAAAGTTAGCACTGGAAGCAGAAAGTAGCCGTGACTTCTCTTCAAAAATTGGTCCGTATACGATTGGTTTTTCTTCAGGCACCAGCGGTTATCGAGGCATGCATATCGTTAGCGAAGCAGAACAAGCAGCTTGGGCAGGCTTCATGTTAGCGCGTGGTTTAGGCTCCTCGATTTTCAGTAAGAAGAGAATTGGGTTGGTATTAAGAGCCAATTCAAACACTTACGAAAGTGTAGGGTCAAAGCGCATCAACTTCTTGTTTTACGATTTAATGAAGCCGCTCGAAGAATTACATCAATCAATTTTGAATGATGAATTGGACATGTTGATCTGTCCGCCAAGCGTGTTGAGTTACTTTGTCGATATGAATAGCCAACTTAGAGTTGAGCGAATGGTTTCTGTAGCCGAGGTTTTGGAAGCGACAGACCGAAAAAAAATCGAGGCTCATTTTGGCATAACTTTGCATCAATTTTATTCATCTACGGAGGGTGAAATTGGTGCGACATGCGAGTATGGTAAATTACATTTGAATGAGGGCATAATGGTGGTCCAAAAGGAGTGGATAGACCAAGAGAAGGGTTGGTATCATCCGATAATTACTGATTTTAGACGTAAAACGCAACCGATTATTCGATACAAACTGAATGATATCTTGGTAGCAGCAAAGGAACCATGTCCCTGTGGCGATGCTCGTGAAGTCATCGATTCAGTGATGGGTCGCTCAGATGATATGTTTCATTTGACTAAACATGATGGAACGACAGAATTAGTAGTTCCTGACCTCATCCGTCGAGCAATAATGCAGATGAGTGATAAGATAACGGATTATATCGCAATCCAAAAATCAGTTAATCACGTAGAGATTCAACTCAAGCCAGATAATATCGAATCATTGTCAATGATTGGTTTTGATAATTTATGGCAGTCAAAGGGTATTCAATCTCCGCAAATAGATGTCAAACCTTACACTCATATCCCATCAACGACCAAACTAAGAAGGATTTATCGAGATTTCAAGTAAATCAAACAGCAGGGGCACGGCAATAATTTTTGTTTAATTCCGTTCTCTCGAAACTAATCTTTGAAATTGTTTAGGATGCCCTAATTTATCAACCACCTATGTACAGGGTACAACGGGGGTCTTTTTCGTTTACTTGTTTGCCCACTTGGGAAAATCAATGCGCAGAACAATTTTTCGAAATTTTCTAACATCTGGGGGGTTGCGATGTCGGTAAATATCAAGCAATTTCGAGTTGAAACTCTCTTGAGTGAGCGTGTCGATGCAGGAATTGAATTACTCAGTCAGCAAATTTGGTGTTGGGGTCGAGATATCATGCGGCCAGATGGTAATTGGCTAATTGAGCGAGGTTTCAACCTAATTAGGCCGCCAGTGGATGATAAAAAAATGAAAAATATCTATTCTTTGTCTTTACCAAACGGAAGGCGTATTATGCTCCGTGGTTTTGGTATCATATACACGGATAATCGCTACGGTAGTATTTACCTTCCGCGTTATGAATTCATTCCAAAATACACCTCGCTGTTAGAATTTGAAGAACTACCATGGAGTGTCGATCATCTTCCCGAATTTTCTGCTCCTGTAGGAACGGAAATGCAATATTGCTCTGAGATGCTTGCTGATGTTATTGATTGGATTATCATGTATGAGCAGGATATTTTGGCGCATTTGGGCGAAAACTACCGCAATGAAACACTTTACGAATGGGATAATGGGAAAAGGCGTATCATTGCTCCACATGAAGTAATTAGCGAATGGTTGGCATTACGCAATGATGCTCAAAAATTCGTCGAGGAATTGCGTATTTAGACAATTTTGCAATTTTTCAAGCGGCCCAAAGTTAAGAAGTCTTGCTATTACCATCAACAATGGGCTTCCTCACGGATCGCGCACTTACTGTAGTAGGAGTGATTTCAGCGGTAGTCTTACTTTCGAGTCTCAGCTATGAATATCTATTCCACGAAGATGAAGTTGTGGAATTCTCGATTAATGATTCAAATATCATGAATGACATTGAACAAATCACGGCAATTGGTCCGAGAGTTTCTGGCTCCAGTCAAGAGGTCTTGGCTGCGGAATACATTAGTCAGCGATTTACTGAAATTGGTTTGACCGATGTAAAGATTGAGGAATATGAGATTACTAGTGCTTGGTTTGTTGATGCTGATCCAGATGAACATCAAATCCTAATGCATGCACAACTTGAGCGGGGTGTACAAAACGGACCCGGTTTACCGGATGGAACTGCTGGTTCAGGTAGAATAGCAGTTGACGAGACTGGAAATTTAAATCATGGAGAGAGTTTCACTTATCTTGGTTATTCTGGCGCCAATCACAAGCACGATAATATGCTAACTTACCTCGGTAACGGTTCGGTAGAGAATTTTGCTGAGATGAATGATATGACCGACCTAGCGGTTATGATAAATTATGACTCTACTCGCAGTCTTGCTGAAATCTACAAGGATTCTATCGACCGCAATGCAGGAGTGGTAATGATTTACCAAGAGGGTGTTGAAAGTCCACCGTTCCGCTCGGTAACCGTTCAAGAAAATGGTGCTACAGTGCCGTTTCCCGAAGCCTACGGCGGTCAATATGCAGATTCTTTAATTCCTTACATATACATTTCAGAAAGCGTTGCAATGATGTTTCATGATTACATTGAACAGGCAGCAGACGACCCCACACTCTATGCCTCGCTAGATGGATTTTGGGAAGGCAATAATGTGGGAACACGAACTACAAAGGTAGTGACTGGGCAACTCGTCGGTAGTGGCGAGGGGGAGATTCTAGTTGGCGCCCATCATGATTCAGTATACATTAGTCCAGGTGCTGTTGATAATGCAGTAGGAGTGTCACAACTACTCGAGGTTGCTTCACAAATGAGTGATATGGATTTGCAATCCACCATCACCTTCGCAACATGGGGTGGCGAAGAATTGGGGCTACTCGGTAGTCAGGCATATATTGAGTCACATCAAGAAGAGATGGGAGATTTGGATTTATACATTAATCTCGATTCTACAAATCTTGACCCCTCAAAAGGGCTTGGCACGCTGGGAATAGAGACTTCCAATGCCGACTTAGTCGATTCGATAGCGGATATCAAGAAATCCGTCTTGGCTGATAATCAGTGGCAAGAATACGATGCGACGGTTCAACTCAATGAGTTTGGCGGGAATAGCGATCACCGGTCATTTGCCCAACATGACGTTACAACAATTGGGTTTTATGGCTGGCAATATGAAGAATATCACCGGCAAACGGACTTGCCAACTATAGTAAACCAAAACGGACTTAGCCTTACGGTTGACATTGTTCTCCAAATTTTGGTTGCTCAAGGAGGTCATCAAAGTATTCAAGAGCCATTAATTCAAATTTCAGGTTTGGAGGGTGAATCAGATTCGTGGGTGTTCCCGTTTGTCTTGGCATTATTAGCCGGTCTTGCTACGGGAATTGGTGGTTTGATAGTATTCATTGTCAAAGAGATTACCGCTGAAATGATGGCATTTTTGCTTGCTATGGCTGCCGGTGTGATGCTGTTAGTTTCGGTGTTAGATTTGTGGTTTGGACAAGCTGTGGAGAACGGTTTTGTTCCGATAACAATCTCATTTGGAATCGGAATTTTCATTGTCTACGCGGTTAGCATTTATGCCACGAAAGATGAAGATACTGCCGATATGTCCAAGGAGAGAAAACTGTACAAATCGGGTATGCTAACCGCGATTGCTCTTGCCATACACAACTTCCCTGAGGGTTTGGCGATGGGGGTTGCGGTTCTCGAATCTGCCCAGTACGGGGTGGTTCTCATGGCCGCAATTGCCCTACACAATATCCCAGAGGGGATTGCTGTTGCAGCGCCAATACAAGCTGGTGGTGGGGGAAGGTTGAAAGCCACTCTTATTGCTATGGCAACAGGATTTACCGAGCCTCTCGGTGCACTGTTTGCATTGTTGATTTTGGGGCCCATACTGACGCCTTTCATGGTTGGTTGTTCACTTGCATTTGTTGGCGGCATAATGACTGTAGTTGCCTACAAAGAACTAATTCCTCAAGCATGGCAACAAGACCAGCCAAGACACATGGTTGTTGGTGCGGTGTTCGGGGCTGCAGTAATGCAGGTTAGTTTGTTATTGCTTGGCTAATATTCACTTTTGTTGCTGGTAGTTTGGTAAAATTAAACCGCTAAATCCCCAACCAAAAATTCACTAATTGCCTGCGCAAAATCTTCTGGAGTTGGCATTTCGTGCATAATGGAACGAATTTTCTTACCACCGGGTAATCCTTTACTAAACGCAACCGCATGTCGCTGCATCCATCGGGGCTGGATGCCGATAGTATCATTGGACAATTGTATGTACCTGTCCCAGCACCATTTTCTTGTAGCGAAGGCGCGCTGAGTCTCGTCCAATGCTTGCCAATCATCATTGATTTTTACCCAGGGCAAGTCAGCTTCCTGCATCCACCCGAGCCCGACTTTTAGATAGCCAAACATGGCTGGTCGGCCAATTGCTCCTCGGCCAATCATTAGACCGGATGCATTGGTCTTGGCTAGACATTTGGCAGCGCTATCAGCATCTACCACATCACCGTTAGCGATTACTGGGACGTCAACAGATTCGACTACTTGCTTGATATATTCCCAATCGGCGATGCCTGAATATCTCTGTCGCAGGGTTCTGCCGTGGACGCACAAACGCTCTGCGCCTACCTTCTCAAGCCGTTGACATATTTCCACTGCATTATGTTGCGACGCACCCGTACCAAGACGCATTTTAGCCGTTACAGGAACATCAACACTTTCGACTATGTTGCTCACCATGGAAACCAGATTGTCAGGTTCTCCCATCAGTGCAGCGCCGGCACAAATTTTTGTCACTTTGGGCGCAGGACAGCCAAAATTTAGGTCGATAACGTCGCAATTTGGTGCTAACATTTCTGCCGCAGTAACCATATCATTTGCATCACCGCCGAAAATCTGTGGAATAAATGGTACCTCCGTTTCATGTGATTCCATTTTACGCCACGATGCTGTAGCCGCCCTGCTCAATGCGGTACTGTTTGTGAACTCAGTAATTGTTACATCAGCCCCGCATTCTTTTGCTAACAAGCGAAATGGCAAGTCTGTAACACCCGACATAGGTGCAAGGAAGAGTGGACGCTCTTCTCCCTCCCATTTGCCAAATTTTTGGCCTATGAACTCGCTCATTGAATTGTGGTCAAGGTTGTTATTTTTCAATGGTTGGCTGAAATTATGATGATAATTCAGATTCTAACATTTCAGCAACTCTGCGCATCCTTCTGAGAACCCTATCAAGCGAATCTTGCACATTGCGCCTAACTTGGTCGGCATCTTCGCCATTCATTCTGTGCCCAAGTGGCAACCTACCTCCAAGTAGGTTCAACAATAGCATTTGTTGCTGCGGCTCAACATTCTTCATTTGATCAGCAACGGAATCTATCGAAAGTTTGCCTTGTTTTAGAGCCATCAATAATTTTGATTGCTGTTGATTACTCAGTATTCGCTGAAAGCCACCTTTCTTCAGCATCCAGTCCTCACCACGTCGTTGGTATTGGGTTGTCATTGCGTTCCACAAGGCTACGGCTAGACGGTCGGTACGTGGGATTCTTTCAACCATGCCACTATTTCTAAACCGTTCTAAGATTCGTCCGATGCGTGCTTTTTGTCCACCAAGAATCTCTACTGCCTCATCCAGTGATAGAGGGGCATCCCGTTGTAACATTAATTCGAATAGTTGAACCGAGATTGAGTCTGCCTTAATTTCCTTACCTGGTCGCTCGCCCAACAATCCAAAATC
>DAHU01000103.1:0-2361 GCA_002495945.1 Euryarchaeota archaeon UBA13 | reverse complement strand
CCGATGGTAAGCACTGGGCGGTCCTTCTCTGGTAATTCTAATACCAGTCGAGTCTCGCCTCGACCCCAAATTTCGTCTATCAATGACAGTCTTTGAGCAACAATTATGCTGGCTTGGTTAGAGAAAATCTCGATGGCTTTAGACAGTGAACCACCTCTTAGGTAGTATCTTCTCCAGCCTTTTCCTTCATTGGTATAGCCAATTATTCCTGATTGTACCAATCTTGTCAAATGATGATTCAGTGACGCAGGCGTCAGTGCCAATTCATCTGCCAACATCTGTGCGTCCCACCCAACTTCTGGTTGAGCAAATAGATAATCTCGCAGTAAACGATGGACTGGGCTTGCTAACCCAAGGTCCGCCATATCTTCTCCACGTTTTCGTACCAGACACAATGTATCGACAAACCAAGCCGTTAAACTATCAATATCTCGGTCACTGGTTGGCAGAGATATCTCCTGCAATCTAACTTTGAACATGATTCCCGACGCTTAGGCAGTGTCGAAGGTCTTTCAATGCTGTGTATTAATTGCCGCTTGAGAGCCGAAAACTGTAGTAAAATCTCAGCGTCGCTCGTCTAGCCAGTCGTAATCGACACCATGGGTGCCGTGCCATTCAATGTCCATGTCGATGTGCGGCATTAATTCAATACGATCCTCTCTCAGTATTCCTCGCCTTCTCAGAACTTTCACTGCTGAGTGAACAGTCGCTCTAGTTCGACCTATTCTTCTGGCTAAATGAGCTTGTGAGCGAGGGATTCCTTCTTTGACGATATCTTCGATTATCAAACGCTGAACTAGAGATAATCCAATTGGTAATGAGGAGGCGGCTCGCTGTTCATTGACTGCAATTCCTTTCAGAACCTCAATTTGGGTTGGTGCACCCGCAAAATAACACGTTCGACCATTTACCGGCATTACTGTGATACTTTGCCTTGATTGCAACACATCAAGATGGTGTCGGAGAGTACCGTTTGCAGTTGCTAAAGTTGATTGCAATTCTCGGTAACACAGACCAGGATGTTTTTCCAATGTGTAAAGGATTCTTCTGCGTAGTGGATGTTCATGATTTCTTGCCTTGGTTGAGATGCCACCGAAAGCCAGAGCACCTACGGCACTTGCGGCAGCAGCAACGCCACCAGCAATTCCGGTGATGCCGCCGGCCGCGCCGGCAATTCCTGCCGCTAGCCAAGGTCGTTGCCGAACCCACTGAGCAATTAGAGGCATACCACAACTATTCGGTTCTCCTTTGTTAAAGCATCCGTTGAATGATTCACTTGACAGAGCCTGAATGAATTTTCAGATGAGCGACCAATGGCGATAATAATCTTCCACAAACAATGCCATGTTCACTCAAAGCATAAGCCACTCTTACCGGAGGGCCTTCATCAACAGTCCGGTTGATGAGTCCTTCGTCCGAAAGTAAAGTTAGTTTGTCCGATAGGGTTCGAGAAGAAATACCTTCCAGCAGGCCTTTCATCTCATTGAATCTTCGAGGCCCGGCAATGTATAATGTCGATAGGATTTCGATAGTCCACCGTGACCCAAATACCTGTAATGCTTCAACAGCTGCTTGTACTTCCCAGTTGATGTCATAGGCATCGCTGTTTGAATACTCAGCAAGGGCATTACGAATTGAAATACCATTTGCGATAGTATCATCGATTTTTGATTGGATAAGTGTGATGGATTCTGCGGAGATTTGTTGAACGGGGTTTGGCATATTATCACACGAGTATTCTGTCCGATAGTAACTTCCTTTTTTACACTTAGTGCTTAGAAATATGCCGCTCACTGCTCGAATATTACCGGATAAGGCGCTTAACCTACTAACAGCAGGTGTAATCTTTAACACCTAGATTTTCTTACGGGTAGGCATGAGTATGCTTGCAAATAGTAAAATGATGCTTGGTGCCGCTTTGGTATGTTTGATTTTGAGTGCCCCACTGTCGATGCTTTCGACAGGCGCAGTTGAGGGTGCTGTGGAAGATAATTTCGAAACATTCCCTGCCGATTCGGCCTGTGCTAACAGTGACTGTTCAGAGATTGAAGAAGATTGGGCGACATCTACCGGTGAGCGCAGTTATTATGCGTGGAACCTAACCAACCCAACTGAAGTAATGGGTGGTGCAGATCCGGTCTACGAACAAGTAGGACCGTTCGACTATGACATCACTTACACAAGAGAGGTCATCGAACTCAACAAAGATGCTGGAACGCTAAAGTACAGTGAATCAAAGGTTTACACCTGTGCTGAGGATACCAGAACTCCATGTGACATGGAAGTAACCACAACTAACATTCCTTTCCAGCCACAGGTTGTTGGTGCAACAGGAACTGCAATTTCTGGCATCATGGACCT
>DAHU01000091.1:3013-13088 GCA_002495945.1 Euryarchaeota archaeon UBA13 | reverse complement strand
CGCTTTGGACCTACTTCGATGAAGATTCTAGCACCAGAATCGTACATCTTCTCCATTTGTGAGGTCCATTCAACCGATGAAGCCATTTGAGGTGCTAATTTCTCTAATACTGAGGATTTTGCATCATCGCCACTCATTGCGTAGAATTCTCCGTCATAATTTGCGGTTATTGGAATCTGTGGCCAATTGATCTCTAACGTTTCCAAAAACCTACGCAACGGTTCGTTGGCTGGTGCAACGATGCGGGAGTGAAATGCGTGAGATGTTGCTAGTTGTGTTGTCGAGAAGCCTTTGGCCTCAAACGCACTCATTGCAGCCTTTACTGGCGCACTTTCACCAGCTATGACTGTCATCTTAGGTGAATTTTTATTTGCTGCAATTACGTATCCGTCAGTCTCTTGCAAAACCTTTGCAACCTCGGAGTATGGTGCAGTAACGCTCGCCATCAAGCCCTTATCATCGATTTGTACCGAACCCATTTCGGTACCTCTTGCTGCTGATGCTCTCAATGCACCGTCCATGTTTAGAATACCGGAAGACATCAACGCAGCGTATTCTCCGAGTGAATGCCCAGCAACCATGTCAGGCTTTTGGCCATGGGCGTTGAGCAATCGCTCAATAGCAAGATCTGCTGTCAACATCGCAGGCTGAGTATACTCTGTTTGCTTGAGTTTATGTTCTGATTCAATCAATTCTTCTTTTGACAAGTTATTTCTCAGTACGAAACTGGAAAGTGTTTCACCGTCAAGCACGTCAACCATGGTTTGGTCTGATTGCTCCCAAACCCTCTGAACTGAACTATAACGCTGGAATAAATCGTATGTCATGCCCACATATTGGCTTCCTTGACCGGGATACATGTGGGCAATTTTTGCTTCGGCTGGCATGATTGCTTCATCGGTAACAAAGACTCCTTGAGATTGCAGAAAACCCCATTTTGCCTTGTCATCAATAGCCTTGATTGCTAAAGCTAAGCGTTTATTGAAATCTTGCCAAGATGTTGCTACTATCGCCATCCTTAACTTGTCTGATTTGTTAAATTGAGAGGCTTGGAATAATTCATTGGATAGTCTTCTGCCACACGGGTCTTCGTCAAAGGATGGTCCATCAAATGAAAGATTCTGGAGTTTGCCTACCAAGCCAGCCACAGTGCCTGCTGAGATTAGAATCAATCCACCCTCTATCGACTTTAATGCCTCATGAGTAAGACTTGGCTTTGCGGTTATATCTAGTATTGATTTTATTGAACTTGACGTAGAATGGTTGCCTGCTATTGGTTCATTCCATCCAGCAATTAAGCTGGCGTGGTATTCTTGTTCATACGCTTCAAGAGCAATGTGGAAATTGGTCCCACCGAAACCAAACGAAGAGATGCCGGCTCGACGAGGGTGTTGCTGGGGTTTTACCCATTGACTGGCCTGAGTGGGAACATAGAACGGGATATTATTCCATTCAACTGTTGGATTGGGAGTTTCAAAGCCTGCTGATGGAGGAATTGTGCTGGTATGTAAGGCCATGATTGCCTTCATTACACCTGCAATACCTGCTGCTGCTTTCAAATGACCAATTTGTGATTTTATCGAACCAACCGCAACTTGGTCACCGCCTGCAAGCCCAGTCCACAAGGTCGATAGCGAAGATAACTCAGTTGCGTCACCAACTTTTGTGGAAGTACCATGTGCTTCGACTAAACCAACTGTTGAGGGCTCATAGCCTGCTTGTTGGTAGGCTCGCGCAATCGCTTGAATTTGACCACGCTGACTTGGTGCAGTGATGCCTTTGCCGCGTCCGTCTGACGAGCCACCTACGCCTCTTATCACCGCATGAATAGTGTCGCCATCATCTATTGCTTCTGACAGTCTCTTGAGAACTAAGGCACCTGCGCCTTCACCCATGACAAAACCATTTGCTTTAGCATCGAACGGCGTAG
This sequence comes from Euryarchaeota archaeon UBA13, assembly GCA_002495945.1. Lineage (GTDB taxonomy): Archaea > Thermoplasmatota > Poseidoniia > Poseidoniales > Poseidoniaceae > MGIIa-L1. Next base: position 11,158 of record DAHU01000091.1, on the reverse strand, counting down.
AATGACTCGGTGAGAGAGCCCCTATCGCACTGAATTTGGCAAATGTAGCAGGGTCCATGGTTCGGTCTGAAGCTCCGGCAATCATCAAGTCGACCTGCCTATTTTGCAGCAGCCTGCATGCGTCTAGAATAGCGGCCATTGAGGACGCACAGGCTGCATCTGTAGCATAATTTGGCCCTTGTAGATTGAGTAAATTTGCGACTCTGCCTGAAACAACGTTTGCTAATTCTCCCGGCATTGTGTCTTCATCGATTCTTGGGCTGTGCTCGACAATTTCATCTTGGAAACCTTTGGCGTTTTCTTGTGGCAGACCGTGTTTTATTGCCACGTTCTTGGTGTGATTTGACCAAACTCTGATATTTGATAAATTTCGATTTTCTCCGCCTAATGCATTAGCAAAAATAACTCCGCACTTAGAACGGTCAAAATCCTTCGATTCTCCATCGTATCCGGATTGTTCGAGAGCTGCAGCGGATACCTCGACTGCCCACAACTGGCAAGGGTCAATCTGCCCTAAAGTCCCGGGAGGCTGACGCCATCGTCGCCAATTGAATTCGAAGTTCTCGACAAATGCACCAATCTTGGAGTAGGTGAATCCTTCTTCAACATCACCCGGGCCACCAACTTTCCAAAAATCCTCGATTTTCCCCGGCCAGCGACTAGGTTCAACAGTTTTGATACTAACTTTGCCCTGTTGGATATTTTGCCAAAACTGATTGATATTTTCAGCGTCTGGCATTATTGCCCCCAATCCAATTACTGCAATTGGTTCGAATCGGGCTTGTTCCAAGCCCTCAGCGACTTTACCATCTGCTGCCGTAATTTTCAAACTATCACCTCAATTATCCATTATAGTTTCCGGAACCATAGTTATTGAATAGCCGGCATCGACATAGATACACTGACCGGTAACCCCTGAGGATAAGGGGCTTGCAAGCCATAAAGTGGCACCTGCTACATCTTCTTGGTTGACATTTCGTCTCAGTGGAGCATTTTTCTCAACATGGTCCAAAATATTGTCAAAACCTGGTATCCCAGAGGCGGCAATTGTTCTAATTGGACCTGACGAAATTGCATTTACTCTATGGCCCTCAGGACCCAAATGGCAGGCTAGCTCACGCGTCCAGCATTCAAGTGCCGCCTTGGCCATCGACATTATGCCATAAGAAGGCACATATCGATTAGATGCTGCATAAGTAAGCGTAACTGTTGATGAATTAGGATTTAGATGCGGTAGTGCAAATTTTAGACACCGTTGTAGTGAGTTAGCAGAAATAGTCATTGCAGTATTGATATCCTGATCTTCAACGAATAGTATCGGTCTGTCAAAACATGTTCTCGGAGCAAATCCAATTGCGTGAATCATAATGTCGGCTTTTGTACCCGGGTTTTCCTTGCTAAAGGCATCAAAGAACTCCTTAGTATCCTCGTCAGTAGCAACATCGAGCGGGTAAAAACCAGCAATTTGTGGTAATTTATCCTTGAGTTGGAAAATTCTGCTTCTAAACCTCTTTTGATATCCTAGGTATAGGCTTACACCATTTTCAGCAAGCATTTTACAAATGGCCCACGCAATGGAGTCTTCACTTGCAACTCCAAACACAAATGCGGTCTTCCCACTCAGGTTCAACATAGCGTAGCCACCTATACTAAGTGTTGCAGACCACACTCGCTCTTTGACTGTTACCGTCAAAAGTAACAAAAATGGCTCAAAATAGCGGTGAAAAATAGTATTCGAAACGCTATACTAAATCAGAATTCGTCAAGTAAATCATCAAACTCGTCCGATTCTATTTCAAAATCATCTAAATCGTCAAATAAATCATCAAATTCATCAGGCTCGGCAACTGTTTCTGGCTCATCAATCTCTATTGCTGGTTGTTCCCCAGATTTCTTGGCACTGCTTTTGCGGATAGAGCGTGATACAACGCCTAAGAGGATGATTAGTAATATTACGCCACCAGCAATTGCCCCATAGAGAATCAAATCATCTTCGCCGACTTCGCTTATTCCACCGGTGAGGGTGCCTGATGATTCACTTGCCTCGACCGATACTGGAATCGTTATTTCGCTCAAGTCTGCACTGGCATCATTTGAACTGCTGGCTTGAAACTGCAAATCAATGCTCATGGTTGAGTCAAGGTCGCTTGGCGCTAACATCTTGATTTCACGTAGTGTGGAGGTTGCTCCCATCTCTAGATCTTCCGCAACGAATTCTGACCCAATGAATGTGAAACCTTGAGTCTTGAGGTCCTGTATATTCGCAATGTCGACTCTCACCTTATCGGCTGCATTACCCTTATTTGTGAATTGAAGATTTATCGAAAATTCGCTTCCAGCCTCTACCTTTCTTGTAGAAACGTCGTTTATTCTCAGTTCAACCGCACCATAGGTTGCGATTTCAAGAGAATCTGCAAATGAATCATTTTCTCTTGGGAGTGGTTCATTCAGTGGAATGGAATTCCATTCAATTACTGTTGCGAAAATCTCAAACTCGTAGCTATTAGATGACGGTTGTTTAGTGGTGCCACTAAAAGTGACTGTGAACTCCTCCGACTCTCCGGCTTCAACGCTGTATTCTCCGGTTGCACCCAGCATGTCTGCAGTTGCCCCGCCGCTCCACTCGTTGGTGATTTCTATCTGTGTAGCGCCGACTGTTGCCGTATTTTCAATCGTACAAATCATCTCCACTGGTTCATATCCAGCAGGACTAACATCCATTTCTGCAGGTGAATCACAAGACAAACTGACGCCAAAAATGGGATTTTGAGCACCAGTAGCAGGAATCAAAGGTAGGAGAAAAACTGCTACCATCAAGATTGCGAACCCTCTACCTTTCATTGTCAACCATTTAGCGGTATAGACATTCATTGATGAATGTGATGGAAGATTGTACGCGATTAAGTCACTCTTGACCGTATAATTTGTCCGGCAAATCAACGTGAGCACGCCACATTAACTCCTCATCAATACCTGCTGCTACCAATTGATGAGTGCGTTTAGGAACTGTTTTCGGCCCTAAAACTGCTCCTGGTCGACGCAAATCATCCATGTAATCTGTTTCAAGTAGGAAACCTTCATGGCAATTATCAGCAGTTTCTAACAGTGTGTCAAGAGCCCCTTTGCCAATCAATACACTGGGCGTTATGCCTTGTGTTATGGCTGAATCAACATTAGGCGGTGAATAATGACGCACTAATCGGTTTTTAGACAAGCCTGCTTTTTCAGCCATTGCTGCCATATCTCGATAGGTAGATTCCAATTCTCCCTCCACATGTAGTTGTAAAGCAAACCCGTCATTTGCGGCAAGTTTCATAGTTTCAAGTAGCAGTTGATTCGACAGGTCCCAGATCTCATCTGAGACCTTCCAATGTGGTCTGCCAACTTCCCCTATTGCGTGGGCTTTACCTTCATGATAGAATTTTACTGCCTCATCAATACTACTGCGGTAATTTTCCATTGCCCGTTGTTTTCCTGATTCCCCATCATGTTCTACCCAATTGATGAATTGATGAGCAAACGCAGCAGGATGAGGGCCAAGCACTACCCTAACCCCAAGTCCAACCTCTTTTCTGACGCTATCTGCCATGTCTATGGTATCTTGATAGGCTTGCATATGACCTTCAGGCGTGGTGGGAGGAGCCGAAAAATCGGGGCAATGCACTAAGACAACGCTTGTTCCTCCAGCATTTTTGAAATCCTTGGCAGCGTCTAAGTATCTGCCATTGCGATTCAAATGAAAGTGATTGTCAAGTATTGGCCCTTGCCAAGCAAGTCCTTGAACACCCATTTTATCACTCACAATAGCAGGTTACTTTCTTGCAGTTGAGTCTTCCAAAATACCGCCGACATTGCCACCATATTGGGATGTCGAGCGTCACTTGCAACACATTTGCCGTTTGGCCAAACGTATAATTTCAAGTTGTGACGACTGTCATTAATTATTGCACAGCCTAAACGCTCATCATAAATCGAACTACCACCGGTGAAATCTTTGTTCATGTCTGTTACATTAACCCCTTGTTCAAAATTAAATGATGCGATTACTGGTCCTAATTCGGTTTGAAGGCCGGAGTCATCTAAACCCAATCTAAGCAGCAATTCCTTTGCTGCGGCTCGGGCAGCTTCAACTCTGTGAGTGCCATGAACCACTATTCTCCCTTCTTCATCAATGATAATCGTGGCTCGTGGCTTTTCTAATGCCTTAATGACAATGTTACCATTCTTCTGACCAGCCAGTTGTGAAACGACTGCATCATGATTTACGGGTGACTGCGGAACGAATCTAACCAATTGATTTTCAACTCTAACATCTACTCCACCAACAGCCATCACTCTTCCTCCGTGTCTAGCCTAGAGGTCTTGTTTGATGAATTCTCCTCTACATTTGGTAGTGTGAGCAACTCATTGTAAATTGTACTCCGCCATGGCAGGAATAATGGGACTAGTAAAACAGCCTCATCGCCGAAATCTCCCCTCAATTCGCGCAATGCACCCCGAAGGCGGGATGAAAATCTTTGATTCCTTGCAGTAGCGATTGTTTCACCGATCAACCACTCGTTGAGATCCCACCAAGTAGCGCACAAGACTGCGGCAGAAGACAAGTTGGGAGAAACTCCTTTTGGGGGTTTTTCCGCTTCGAAGATGTTCTGTTTGACCTTTTTTCGCCACTTTTTACCCACCGTAACTAATCCGAGTAATTTTTTCCACCGTGAGACTTCCTTTGCCTCTGCAATCATGTGAGCCTCCCAATCCTCGTCATCTAACTCTGGTTCAATGAAGAAGACTGGCCTGTTATGTCGCTGAGCAAGTCGGTGAACTCGACGGGGTTCAGGGTCGGGGAATCGGCCCGAGGTTACATCATCAATTTGAGTAACCTCTTCTAGGAAGATCCCCATAGTTCCACCAGACACTAAGCCGTGAGCTAGGTTTACACCATTAGATTCTGCTTCATCCTTTTCTTCTTGCTCCCACAATTCGACAACCTCATCGGACTCTAGTAATGCCAGCCCGTGCCATTCAATTTTTGGGCGTAATTTTCTCGGATACACTACGGTAGGAATAGTACCATGAAGGACTATTTTTCCGCCATCGGGGTCATTCCAAACTAGGTCTTCCCAGCCAATCCTAGAAGACATTATGACTCACTCATTGGTTTTCTAGCCATTCTTCGAGTTGCTGAACACTCCAGCCTTGGTCAAAGTAGCCTTGTATCTCATCTTGAGTCCAGAACGTAAACTTCTCTAACGCTTCGGCCATTTCCGGAGTTACCGCTGCTGCAGGCGCAGAATAAGTCTGAGTCTGCGGCGGTATCGAGGCATAGGATTTGTCATCTGAGTAATCATCCTCAAATTCGTCATCGAAATCGTCACCACGGTCTCGACGAGAAATCACAACAACGACTACGGCTAAAATGGCAATAACTCCGATCAAAATTATGACAATTAAACCGGTTGAGAATCCACCTTCTGTGTCGCTTGAAACCTTTACATTGAAGGTTTTTCCTTCAGATTTACCGTTGAATAAAACGTTCTTTGTCTCATTATCGTAGACGATATAATACATTCCTGTTGTTGCGTCGGTAAACTCCTCAAGTTGGATAGACACCCACTGCGCTTGGTCTTTACCGATTATTTCACTGGTGATGTAACCTTCAAACACTGGTGGTTGGTTGTTAGTGACGGACTTTATTTCCAAGTTTGCAACTCCGGGGATTCCCGAATTAACCAACTCTACTTCAAGAGTAATCTTATCGCCAACGGAAGGAGAGTCCGGGATGGTTCTCGTATTCCTTACCTCAAATTTTGTTCCTTCAAATTCAAGTAAGTAGGTAGAACTGTCTTGGCCATCATTGTCGTTACCCTCAATTCCAGTTGCTGAGCCATCATCGAAGTAACGTCCTGCGCCAATAATTGGCGAGCCTGCCCCATCTACTGTTTCAATCCACATTACTAAATTGACCTCTAAGTTAGGTATGTTTAGGTTCGATTCAGTAACATCGAACTGACCAAAGCCAACTGGCCATAGGTCGACACAGTCGGCTGAGGCTCTAATGTAGCCTAAACTACCTGCAGATAGATTGAGTGGGGTTGACAACGGTGTTGTACCGTAGTTATTCTGGTACACATTCCAAACGTTACCGTCACTTGGATTACCATTGTAATAAATCCAATTAAGGGTTGTTGCATCCTCAGCAAGACTGCCTCGCTCCTCAATTTGACTGGACACATCAACACAGTGGTAAGTTGATGTCGGCATTTTATCAGATAATTCTGGGTCTAATCCATTGGAAGCTGTTTCACCGCGTGATGCCGCCCATGAACCAAATACGAGTTTTGGTGCCTCGTCATCGACCTTGATAACAAATTTACCGCATCCATTGATTACAGAACCAAAACAATAAGCGTTGGTCAAATCTTCTGCACCAGCTGGTAGATTAATCAATTTGAATTCGTACTCAAACTCGTTTTGGTAAGATGGCATCTTGATTGGGATATCGAATTTGCCGCCGGTGAAGGTGTGGGTAGTAACTTCCTCTTCCACTGGGTCATAATCTCTTTCTGTATCTCTGAACACTTCTTTTCTGGTAATTTCCATTGTCAATTCAACTTCAGGAGTAATGAACACATTTTCCAAAATACCCGAAGTGAAGGAATATTGGCCTGAGAACATTACTACATCGCCACCAGTGACAGAGCCGATGAAGGTCTCTTGACCGATCTCATGATACAAATTGTCGGAAATTGGAATGTCCATATCCGTTAGTGTAGGAGATATCATTTGTTTTTGTTCTAAGTTCGACCTAAAGTCGAGTCTCATATCGTTTTGATAGGTCCAAGTTTGTCGGAATGAACTTTCAGAGAATACTGGAGAGTTATCAAGGTCTTTAATCTGGAATGACGGTGTGTACTGCCCAGATAATGGTAGACCCCATTCGAAATTAATTGGTATCCTGATGATGAATTCAGGTTCAAACGGATCAATCAAAACGTTACCATCGAGAGTTCTCATGGTCGCTTTTGATTCCCCACTTGCATCTAAGGCGATTTGGAATAGATTGCTCGTTGTCCAAGCGGTTTGATTTCTTGGATAGTAAATAATTGTTGAGTCATAATTGATTTCTTGCGGTGCGAGAATAATCTCGACCATTTCAACATCTTTCCAACCATTGCCGTCTTCTGCATCAATAATGATATCATATTGGTTACCAGCGAACATGGTCTGATTCCAGATACCTACTCCATTAGGTGCGTTGGTTGGGATGTTACTCAGCATCCTAACACCATAGGAATCTTCGATATTGAGTGATTTGATGGTTGGATATTCGAGATCCATGCTGACATAAGTAACGTAATCGTTATCGAATCCCGGTCCGCCACCATCAACTGGATTTCCAGCTAAGTCATAACACTCAATCCAAGCGCTTACCTTACCCTTAACCCCTGAATTAGCGAAGTCATTGTAAGTGCCTACAAAGGTTGCATTTGGTGCTGCACCATTGCTTGTAGTTGGGATTTGAATATACTCTGATGCTTCTGCAAGTCCGTTCGAATTTGAATCGTGATCATATTCAACCCATACGTGCAAAACAGCCGATTCCGGCGGAGTTGGGACATCACTGATAGTCAATCTGAAGTCTTGGAGGAGTTTTGGTGTAGCCCATGAATCATCAAACACAGAACGCCAATTGTCATCTGAATTAACGTCTCCTTCACCAGAATTTCTCTTGTACAACTCAAATGATAGTAAATTAGGATCCAAGATATCTATGGACAGGTTAAATTGTATGCCACAATCTGAGTCTGGATTGTATTCCGTAGGTGGGCACAAGGTGTCACCACCATCATACCCAGTTACTCTAAATCGATAGGTCTCCAAGCCTGAAGCAAATAGGCCCAAATTGACATTCCAATCAAAATATCCGCTAATTACGCCAGACCTGTTAGCAATTTCCGTCCAGGTTACATTAGTGAATTCACCGTCAACCTCTATTCCTCTCTCTTCCACAACAAGGTAGTAACTTGCTGGGTCTGGAGATGCCTGTACTGATTCAAATGTTAGGTTACCTTTCAAATTAATTTCTTGATTTGAATATGCTTGAACAAGTTGCTGTTCAGTGCCAGCAGAGTTGAATAAAGTAAAGTC
>DAHU01000091.1:0-2693 GCA_002495945.1 Euryarchaeota archaeon UBA13 | reverse complement strand
TTAACTCTAATGTCGTTCTCTACTGCATTACCGGTTTGTGGGATTATTGAGATGCCCGATAGCATACCTACAACTCCATTGTCTGCTACAGTTTCTGACAGTATAATCACTTTGTCTTGGTCATCCCAATTAGAATTGACACTAAATTTCCATTCAATTTGCTGTCCACCGCTCGGGGCGTTTTGCGTGGTCGATGATGGATGTAAGGTGATGTAATCTTCGACGTCGCCTTCCTCGTACCATCCTGTCAACATGTCATATACGAGGGAAAATGAATTATCCGATGTCTTGAAAGTAATTTTACATTTTTCTAGAGTAGAACCTGTTGATGGGTCTACATTGTGTGTAGTAGATATGTGATATAATTCACCGGTTGCATAAAGCCCTTCATACTGGCTGTTCCAAGTCAAAGTTGAGTCATATCCGGCTTGACTTACTACAGAAAGGTTGGACAAAGATACTTGACCACCATTTGCCGAAGAAGTTTCTAGCGGGACTAATGTTTGTCCGCTACCTGATGAACTTGCTCCTTGGTTTGATGTCGCAACAAATTCTCTCAAGTAATTTGCAAAGCTTCCATCTTCACCAATTTGGTGTTCAAGATGATAGATGATTTTCAAGTTCTCTAACTCTACGGCACCGCCGTTGTTGTTATCTGTCTGTGTTGCTTGAAACCCTACTCTAACCCAGTCTATACCGCTTGAATCTGTCTTAATTACCGGTACGTTTGGGTCGCTAATCATGCCTTCCAGCAACAGCATTGGTTTTTCTTTATTGATTACAGTGTCATAGAGGTTGAAAGTATCCTCATTGGATGTCACAGTAACAATGTCTGCGGTCGAACCAACGACGAGTGATAGTTGGAAACCTTCATTGGTGTTATTTATATTGTATATTTCATTGTCAACAAACTGGACATCGAAGTAAGACAAAGTAGCGCCTTTTGGTATCAAGAAAAACCCGTCAATTACTGTTCCAGTTATTGGATCTAAAGTTAGTTTTGCTGTACTCATTCCTTGGCTTTCGCCGTTAATTTCTCCATCATAAAACATGTTTTGAAGGCCAAATAACCCATACCCAGGGTCTTTGAATTCCCATTCGTTTGACTGATCTGCTCCGTAATCAACCTCGATACCGGTCATATGATGGGCAAATGTTAGACTCACCCAAATATTAGAAGCCAAACAATCGTCATTGAAGGTGATGGTTAATTCAAATTCGAATAATGGAGTCGTGTAGGTCTGTAAAACCTCTAAGGTAAGAATATCTGCATTCTGGAACATTGGAGAATCCAACTCGATATCAAACTGACAATCTCTGCTTCCGCTAACGTTCATACCATAAATTGGTTTAGAGAATTCGCCGTTGCTATTAGACAGGAACGAAGAAGAATCAATGGTTATCGATAATGCCTGTTCATAGACGAAATTGAAATTCCCATCCGTGACATCTAGACCTCTAACCCTGTCTAAATCGTTGAATGTTAGTCCCATCTCGGTTCCAAAAGTATACCCGTAGAATATCGGCGTGGACACTTGATTGGCTCCGGAGGTAAAAACAACCTCAATGTCGATGTATGGATATGTTGTTGCATCCAAATCCCACAACTCGATTACTGAACCAATTAAATTATCGAAATTATTGCCGCTACCATCCTTAGCAACTTGTCCAGTCACTGCGTCCCTTATGGTAAAAGTTAATTCTGAGTCAGCAGGCTCAAATGAGTCAATAAACAAAAGTCCGTAACCATTTGGACTTTTATCCTCATAAATTTGTTCTGCTTGTAAATTCTCTATTACCATGGTGCCATCCGCTGCATACTTTTCCCCGATTGTGACATCGTCAATATACCATCCCGAGGAGCCGAACTGTGCTACAGAACCTGGTGCATCTGCATGGAATAGCACGAAACTTATCTTTACGTAATTCCCTTGATATTGCGCAAGATTAGCAGCGACATTTGCCCAACCACTCGGATTGAACACTGGGTTGACAGATGTTCCAGCAAGGCCGAAGAAATTGTTTTCAAGTGCCCCACATTCTGGAGAAATCCTATCTCTGCTGTATGCAGAATCATCCTTTGCATACATACCATCGCCTGGTGCAATGCCGGACGTTTGTGGAATGTTGAACATAAGTGGCTCGGATTGTTCCTCTCCAGTGAACTGGCCAACTGGAGTATAATCTATCTTAAGATAGGCACAATCATCGTAATAATAATCACCTTGTGTGTTAAACTTAGTTTCCATTTGATGCCAAGATGAAAATCTTAGATAGGTGTCGTTCAAGTTATTATCAAGGTAAATCACTGGTGTAGTTAGGGTGTACTCAATCGCATCTGCATATGAATTGACAGGCCCACCGATATCATCTGTATAATCCTCGTCGAAGATATTTGTGCCCCAGCACATATCCCCAGATGCGCAGTTATCAGGTCCTTCATTTAATTCCTTGAAATCTATTACATCGTAGTTCCAGTTGATTGGGTCTCCTTGAGGATCGAAATTGTTTGTGGAATTGTCAAATCCGCCGTTACTGAATTCAAAATCTGTAACAAGGGACTCGGATTGTAATTGCACTGAGTTCTGTAGCGTGTCTTTGTCAAAAGTAAAGCGACTGACATTATCAAACGAAGTAGCCCCATTATTGGCGGTATCATCCCATGAAGTTGATTCGATACCGTCGTATCCTTT
>DAHU01000043.1:28721-30624 GCA_002495945.1 Euryarchaeota archaeon UBA13 | reverse complement strand
GACAATAGTAGTCATTGAGCATGTTGAAGAAAATACTGGGCCGGCAGTTGGTAGCACTTTCGGCTCATTTGACGATGACGATACAGAACTTTCAGATGATTCAGAAGATGATAATATGAAACAGATATTCCTGTTCGTGGGAATGGTTTCTGCAATCGGCTCGATAGTTCTAATTGTGTTACTTATGAGACGCTAATCTTGTATTAGTAACATTACTGTAACGAATCATAGATATACTGCAGAGACTACGCAAACTCGTCAAAACAAAGTCGACGATTGGTCAGTGTGGAAATAGTAACAAATCATCCTTGAGTAATCAAGTGATGCATGGTTCTAACATGAACTCCAGTGGCACCGTTTTTGACCATGTTATTGGTCTTGGCACCCCAATAAGTTCCAGCAATATCCATGTGAGCCCAAGTTATTTGCTCACCATCCTTGTCATAATCGACATTTGGTACGAACTGCTTCAAGAATGCAGCAGCAGTATTTGCTCCACCCCAGCGTCCAGCACCTAGATTTCTAGTATCAGCAATTTTAGAATCAGTCATTTCTTTTTCAAACGCAGGCAGTAGCGGCATAGGCCATGCTAACTCATCAACAGCGTTACCCGCATCGTGGATTCGACTTCTAAATTCATCATTATTTGACCAAAGGCCAGTCGCTTCATGGCCGAGCGCAACAACGCAAGCACCTGTTAATGTTGCAAAATCTACAATGTATTCTGGATCATATTCACCAGCTTTCCAAAGTCCATCGGATAGTACTAGTCTTCCTTCAGCATCAGTGTTCAAAATTTCAATAGTTTTACCGGACAAGCCCTTGATGACGTCTCCAGGCCTTGTTGCATTTGCAGCAGGCATATTTTCAGCCATACAAGTTATTCCGACAACCTTGCCTTTGTGACCAGTCTGTGCCAAGGCTTCCATTGTACCGAATACCGTTGCAGAACCACCCATGTCATATTTCATTTCGTCCATGTTTGCACCAGGCTTGAGTGATATTCCACCGGTATCGAAAGTAATTCCTTTACCTACTAGAACGGGACACTTGCCTTTGATATCCTTGTTCATTTCAAAAATGACCATGCAAGGTTTACGTGACGAACCCTTTCCAACAGCCACTAATCCACCCATTCCGGCTTTTAGTGCCTGATCGTAATTGATTATCGTGACATCAACATTGTCGAATTGCTTTGCCCATTCCCATGCTCGGTCTGCGAATTCTTCTGGATACATGTCATTAGGGGGGCAGTTGCCTAAATCTCTGGACAGGTGTACTCCTTTGGTTACGCCTCGGTACATCTCTACCAATGAGGTTAATTCTCCAGCTTCCTTTTCACTGCAAGCCAATCTAATTTGTTTGGTAGAGTCATCTTCATTGTCGTCATCTTTCATTTTGTAATTATCGTATGAATAATCTCTTAGCATCATGCCTTCAGCAAATGCTGCCATGTGTGCGACACCAGCATCCATAAATCTGACAGTAAAGTCGTTGCCGTGAATTTTCTTAATGCTGGCAAATACTGCAGCGCCGGCCTTTCGGTAATCGTGGACTGTGATTCCATCGCCCTTTCCTAGACCGGAAAGAATGATGTTGCCATCTTCTCCACCAACTAAAGATAATGTCGTTTTGGCTTTTCCTTTAAAGTCGCCACCGCCGAGCACTTTGTTGATTTGTGCTTTCATAGATTGTGGCAACCCTCTCTCATAGTCTTCAGGTATTGATTCAGTTCCTTCGACTATTGGTAGAATTAGGGTTCCATTGATATTATCGTTTACGCTTACAGTCATTTCCATGTTATCGCCTGTGCTGGCGTATGTGCGATAGCATTTCAATTATCGTGTGACTCGGGTTCACAAATTTCTTCGTCTTCCGGCCTCAACAGAGCCGCTAATCCGAT
>DAHU01000043.1:22669-28340 GCA_002495945.1 Euryarchaeota archaeon UBA13 | reverse complement strand
GCTTGACTTTGCTGTTACAACACTACTGTTGATGGGCTCTGTGACCCACTTGGATGAGTTTATTACTCGCTTCTGATAGTATAATTGCCAACTACCATCATCATCAACGCTTATTTCTGAAATGTCCAATTCTATGTATGTACTGTTACTTGCATTCACAGTAAATGCGTCAGATGTCCATACAATCTCTCCGCTGGCATCGACGTGCTGTAAAGTAGCGTTAGATGTTGAAGCCTGACCATGATTTACTACGTCTAATGTCACAGAGTCACTGGAAACCTCAAGGCTTTGGACATCTAATCTGGCTCTCCAGTACCAAACATTGTTAATTAGGTATCTCATTACATCCATTTCTTCTTCAAGCCGATCGTTCAGATTTTGGAAGGAACCGGGTATAAATTGTTCATCATCCGTCTCAAAAGTGAAAGTAGGCAGCCCCATAACTCCATACCCGTAGTCTCTACTAGTTCCACAATTAGGATACAACCCTTGGTTAGCATTCTGCATTGGAATATCTGAGATGTTGGCGTTGACATCATCTCTTATTTGCCAATATAATTCCCAATCTGCTGGCTGATGGGCCCATTTGCCCCATGGGTATAGGATAATCCATACTCCAGTGTGCATAGTTACATACAGATCTGCGTCTGTAACGTACTCATTCATGTAAGCAGCGTTTGCTGCAGTTTCAGCTTCGCTAAATGCGCTGCTACCGGGTTGTGTAGTTGGACAAGTGTTCCAATAATGGTCATAATTTCTGTTTAAGTCAACTTGATTGATGTTCCATCTGGTGTCAAAATCATTGCCGTCTGGGTTAAGCATAATCAGTATGTGAACTTCGGTATTCCTCAACACATTAATTGCTTCTTCATTACCTTCAGCCCAGCCGTTAATGTACCATTTTGCTGAAAGCCAAGCAAGCGCGGTTCCAAGGTATTCATTGCCATGATGACCACCATCAATGTAAACAATCTCCTTCGGGTCACCGTTTTCTTTTGTATCGACTGACCAATCTGATAGTCTTACAACCCATAGTGCTCTCCCGAGTTCAGATTCGCCGGCACTCATCAAATCGACAATTTCTGGATAATCATCAGCCCATTCATTTACTTCCAAGGTCATTGCTGCCCAAGTCATGTGCACGTGACTATCAATTGGGTCTCCTGGCCACGTAGTATCTTCTTGAGAATCGCCTTGTGCGGCAACTGTTGGAATTGATGCGAGCAGCATCGAAGCGACAAGGAAAAGCGCGACTCGCATGATAATCCGTGATTATAGTATAACAAAAATGCTTTGTTATGGCGCGGTTTTACCAATCGCTAGTGAAAGCGTTTGGATTAACTACCTTTTCAGATTCTCTGGTCCATATTTGACCTGCATCACCGCTAGAGTAAACATCTGCAAACGGATCGATTTCCTCGGTTTTCTTACTGCGTTGCATGTATGCTTCGACGCTCTCACGCAGATCAGGCTTGAACTTCCAGTAATGTATTCGCCATTCACGGCCGTCCCACAAAGTAGTTTCTTCGCTTTCCGTGGTTAGTAGATTATAGTCTTGAAACATATAGAACAGGTTTCTATCGGTTGGCTCGAGCGCGTTGTCGATAATTCGGTTGTAAAATCCGAAGAATCCAAGGGCGTGCTCAGCCATACCCTGGGCGACTTCACTATCCATTTCTAAGTCGATATGTTGTTGAATTGCTTTGGTTAATTCTCCTAATGTCATGCCCATCTCAAAAACCCCCGCCCCCGCACTTATTGTCCGAGAACAGTAATTATATTGTACACCGACCCATATTAAATCATCGGTCAAAAAGGGCTTTTTTTACTGACATCCGGCAAAAACTATCCGGAAAAATGACACCAAACCCTCAATACCACAATGACCTGCCAAGGTTCGTGGCAGAGGAATTCGTCGACGGTAATTTCTTGGGTCTGCCAAGCGTATCAGGCGACCCTGACATCGTTGTTTTACAGGTTCCTTATGAATTAACAACTTCCTATGGACAAGGCACAGAACAAGGTCCGGCGGCTTGTGTGGCAGCAAGTGGCCAAGTTGAATTGTTCGACCCCGTCTTAGGTCAAGATTTACCCGCCGGCTATAATATTCACACAGCCCCCGAATGGGATGGTGAAGGAAGTACACTGCAACAGCAATTATCAGGAATTTCAAAGTATCTCAAGAAATGGAATAATGGCAAAATCTTCCCAGTAATTCTTGGTGGCGAACATGGCATTCTACCTGCTGTGATAGAATCTCTTCAAAACCATCCAGATGTAGAAGGAGATTACTCTAAACTAACGGTGGTCCAAATTGATGCACATGCAGACCTCCGCACCCAGCTGGACGGTGAACCATTTTCTCATGCTTGCGCTGCTGCAAGGGCGATGGACTATGGTCTAAAACACCTCTATCAAGTAGGAGTTAGGGCTTTTTCCAAAGAAGAATATGATCGAATCAACTCAGACTCTAACATATCTACATATTTCGCCGCGGAGGTGCTTACTAATCACAATAAGTGGCGAGAGTGGTTAGATGTCTTACGGGCAATAGAGGGGCCAATCCATCTAACAGTTGATATCGATGGCCTAGACGGAAGTATAGTTCCCGCTACGGGTACACCGGTACCCGGAGGTTTGAGCTTCTGGCAAGCGGTGGAGACAATTGAAGCGGTATTCTCAGCACCAAATGGTCGCGTTATTAGCATGGATGTCAATGAAATCGTTCCACAGGAAGACACTCCACTAACTCAGTTTACTGCCGCAATGCTTGCAACTAAAGGAATTATTAATCACATCGTAGCGAGACAATCCGGTAGATGGTAGATATAGGATGTGGAGGGGAGAGATTGTCTAGTGCACACGGAACCCACATCTTGGCTGATTATACCGGGTTTTTCCCAGAGTTAGCAGATGCAAGTGAATGGATTCTTGCGCTGATGGAACAAGTAATCGATGAGAGTACTGCAAATAGAGTTCACTCGCACGTTGAGGTATTTGATGGCACTACTTCACCACCAGGTTTTGCAGCAGTTGTTCTATTAGATGAGAGTCATCTAACCGCTCATTGTTATTCAGACAAGGGTTGGCTTTCTATCGACTGTTTCACCTGTGGTTCGACCAATCCCAAACAAATAGTTGATTCAATGCACAATGCCTTAGTAAAAATGTCACCTTCAATCAAACTTGAAAAGATAAAATCTGAGACAAGGTTCACCAACGGTTGAGATAGTATGTCAATAAGAAATTTCATTCATGCCAATTTCCATCATTTTAATGCTGGGGAGATAAGAAAGGCTTGTCAATCCTTAACTCAATTTATCGATGGGGGCGGGAAAATTTTCTTGACCCTTGCCGGTGCAATGAGTACAGCAAAACTTGGTAAAACTCTGGCTCCGTTGATTGATGCCGGGTACATCGCTGGCATCTCTTGCACAGGGGCTAACCTTGAAGAAGACGTATTTCTGCTAACCGCAGCATCTCACTATGAAACAATCGACGATTGGCGCAGTCTTTCTTCAACAGATGATGCGGAATTATTACGAAAAAAACTCAATCGAGTAACGGATGTTTGCATTCCTGAAGACCAAGCCATAAGGGCTATTGAACAGGTTATCTTGCCACTGTGGCAAGATTATTCGAGCAGCAATAAATCAGCATTCCCGCACCAATATGTGTATCAGATTTTATTGAACAATAAATTGCCAACCGAAGGCGCTATCGATGATAGTTGGGTTTATGCCGCAGCGAAAGCTGATCTGCCGCTGTTTGTACCAGGTTGGGAGGACTCAACACTGGGCAATATTTTTGCCTCCCATGTCATTGATTCAGACATTAACCCCGATGCCGTAAAAGGTGGAATACATTACATGACTGAGTTAGCGAATTGGTATGAGTCTCAAAAGAACGGCTTAGCATTTTTTCAAATCGGCGGCGGTATTGCGGGAGATTTCCCAATTTGCGTAGTCCCAATGTTACGGCAGGATTTGCAACGCGATGCCCCGCTGTGGTCGTGGTATCTGCAAATCAGTGAAGCCAGCACATCCTATGGTGGATATTCCGGTGCACCGCCGAATGAAAAAATAACCTGGGGAAAGCTGGCAGAAGATACACCAAAGTTCGTTATCGAAAGCGATGCGACAATTGTAGCCCCACTAATTTTTTCATATCTTTTGGATCTCTGAAATAAGTAATTTCGGCGGCAAATATATCATTATCAAAGCGTTGGGCAAATCATGCACCCATTGTTTGAGATGGATAACTACATTATCCAAACAAAATTTTTGAAAATCTTTGGCGGAACATTTTGGTTCAAAGATCTCAACGACAACATTATCGCTTATTCCAAGCAAAAAGCGTTCAAATTAAAAGAAGACATAGTGCTGTATGGTGATGTAGCATGTACTCTACCACTATTACAAATCAAAGCAAGGAACGTAATGGATTTGGCAGCCACATACGATATTTTCGATCTTTCTACCAACGAACACATCGGCTCAGTAAAGCGTAAGTTCCTAAAATCTCTGGTTAAGGACAGTTGGAAATTACTTGATGTAAATGGTAATCAATATGGTGAATTAATCGAAGACAGCATCGCCATATTGCGTAGATTCATTCCATTTATTCCGGCAAAATTTCACTTTGAGATACCTGGACATGAAGGAATTACCATTCATCAACAACTAAATCCAATCATAAAGAAATCGCTACTTACAGTACCTCCGGGCCATCCAATGGATCGGAGAATGATTGCGGCAGTTGCTTTGCTTAATTCCGCAATTGAAGGACGACAAGGCTAGATTTGAACCTTCAATCAATGGTTTCATGCTTAGTTGCATGTTGGCACAAATGTGGCGAGAGTTGTTGTTGTAGGTGCTGGCATTGCTGGTTTAAGTGCTGCAATACATGCTGTCTCGGACGGCCACCACGTTGTTGTGCTTGAAAAGAAGTCAAAAATAGGTGGCCGAGGAACTTCACAAAACGTCGATGGGTATTCCCTTCATTACGGGCCTCACTTATTGGATAAAACGGGTCCATTCTTCAAATTGTGCAAGAAACTGAGCCGGGTTAAACCAGTGATAAAAAGCGTAAGGATGGACAAGGTGGAGGTCGTAGGTTGCGGCCCTATTAGGCCTACTGGTAATGTTAAGCAAGCGGCTTTGAACAAGCAAGCAATTAGACAGCAACAGCTGGGTAATCCGTACTTTGAGGCGCTTAAATTTCTGTCTTCATGGGGCGTTGATAATAATCTTCCAAGAATCAAATCTCTTAGTAAGTCGAAGTTTTGCGTATCAAACGAAGGCTGGATTGGGCTTATCGGACGGTTAGCCGCGGCACTGGATGAGATTGGTGTATTGATAGAAACCACTTGTGAGGTAACCTCACTTGAAGGTAAGCAGGTTAGACTTAAGGACGGGAGGAACTTTGAGTGCGATGCAATTATTTTGGCGTGTGGAGCAGGAGGGGCCAAGAGAATTTTACAATCTGTCGATAGTAATCTTACGGAGCGCACGTTTGCGAATCTAATGACGACATCCGCCAGCACCATCGAGGTTGGGCTATCATCTAAACCGATGGCGGGCAAGCACTGTATAGTAGATTATCAAAACAATACTGCTCTGATTGATTATTCTTCAATTCAGCCAAGATTAACTATTACAGGTTCACACAT